>JAGDVQ010000062.1 GCA_023255715.1 Thiomonas sp. | reverse complement strand
GCTGGTGTTCGTGGACCCCGAGGCCGCGTCCATCTGCCGCAGCAGGCCGAGCAACTGCCCCGGCCCGGACAGCAGCGCCTGCGCCGCCGTCTGCTGCGGCCCGGGCGGGGCGAGCAGAAATTGCGGTTGGCCGTTCTGCGCGCCGAGGTAGACCAACGGCAATCGCGCGCCGACCTGAGGCGGCGGGCCGGGCAAGGTCGCGGCAACCAGGGCATTGCCCAGACGCAGCATCACCTGGGTCTGCAAACGCGACTCGGCAGCGGCGTTGGGCATCGCACTGGATGCCGGATTTGCCCCCTGCCCCGCCAGCACCTGCACGACTTCGGCGTCGAAGGCGGTCCCCGGCGTGGCGGTGAAGGCGCCGGTCTGCGGCGTGCCGGTTGTTGCTGCCGCGGCGGGCGTGGCGGCTGCCACGCCGTTCAGGGTGACCGGGCTGTTCATCGCCGCATCACAGAATCAGATCGGCTCCTGGCGCAGGCGGATCATCAGCTCCGTCTCGGCCTCGCTGAGGCCGCAGCGCTCGGCGATCTCGCGCACCGGCAACCCCTGGCGCGCGAGCTCGCGCACCGTCGCGCCAATGGACTCTGCCGAGGGCATGGGCGCGGGCTCGTGCAGCACCGGAAAGCCGGTCGGGTCGATCTGTGGCGCGCTGGGCTCGGGCGCAGCGGCAAAGGTCGGCTCCACCATGGGCGTCGGCTCGGGCTGGGGCGCGGGTTCGGCACGCGGGGCCAGGGTGAACAGCGCCGAGGGCGGAGGCACCCTGGCGTCGCGCTCCTGTTCCAGGCTGTGCACACGGCGCTGCAGGGCATCGACCTGATCGCGGGTGGCAGCGAGCAGGTCGAGCAGGCGCTTGAGGGTGAAGGTCAGCGCGATTTGCAGCGCCACGATCAGGGCGGCGGCGATCAGCAGGATCAGGGTCATGATGCGGGTGGCGGCAGGCGAAGAGGAGAAGGGGAGAAGGCGGTCAGGCGCGATCGTCGATGTGGCGGCCGCGGGGCGTATCGGGGTCGGGAAGATCGGCAGGGCCGGAGTCTGCCGCGGGGGTGGCAGGCGCAGGAGGCGCCGGGCGCTTCGCGGGCGGCTTGCCTCCGGAAGGCTCCTGCCTGCCACGCCCGCCGCCTTCGGGCAGGCGGGACACCGGGTCATAGGCGCCGACCGGGTTGATCGTTGCGTCATCCATGGGGCCCCCTTCGAAGCGTCAATGCGAAAACGTCAATGCGCGAAATAGCTCTGCAGACGGCCTTCGATGATGCGCGGGTTTTCGCCCTCGGCGATGGCCACCAGTCCGTCCACCTGCATTTCCTGCAGCTTGGAGCGATTGTGCACGAGGGCCTTGAGCTTGTTGGCCACCGGCAGGAAAAACAGATTGGCTGAGCCCACGCCGTACACCGTGGCGACGAAGGCCACGGCGATGCCGCCGCCGAGCTTGCTCGGATCGGCCAGGTTTTCCATCACGTGAATCAGACCGAGCACCGCGCCCAGAATGCCCACGGTCGGGGCGTAGCCGCCGGACGATTCATACACCTTCGCGGCCTGGCTGTCGTGATGCTCGACCGCGCCGATTTCCTGTTCGAGGGTGGAGCGGATTTTTTCCGGGTCGGTGCCGTCCACCAGCATCTGCAGGCCCTTTTTCACGAAGGGATCGGGCACGGACTCGACCACGGCCTCGAGCGCGAGCAGCCCGTTCTTGCGTGCGGTATCGCTCCACTCCAGGATCTGCTTGATGCTGTCCTGCGGATCGCCCTTGGGCGGCAGCACGATCCACGGCAACATCTTGAGCGAGCGGATGAACACCTTGAGCGGGAACTGCAGCATGGTCGCACCGGTGGTGCCCCCGATCACGATCAGAAACGCCGTGCCCTGGATGATGGAGCTGATGTGCCCGCCTTCGAGCATCTGCCCCAGCAGAATGGAGCCGAGCGCCACCACGACGCCGATGATGGTCAAGATATCCATGAAATGTTCCGTCCCTGTCTGGCTTGTTGCTATGGCTTGGCGGTCTGCTGGTGATTCTGCAGGCGGGCACGCAGCCGCATCACCGCCTGTTTCATGAGCTGGCTCACGCGCGATTCGCTCACTTCGAGCACCCGGCCGATGTCCTTGAGCTGCAGATCCTCCTGGTAATAGAGCGACAGCACCAGTTTCTCGCGCTCGGGCAGATCGAGAATGGCAGCCTGCAGATCGCGCTCGAGCTCGGCGTCCTGCAGCAGTTCCTCGGGCAGCAGACTGGCCAGGTCGGCGGTGCGGTCGGCATAGTCACCGCCGTTGTCGGATGTGAGGTCTTCGAGGTAGACCAGCTGCATGCTGGTCTCGGCCAGCGCGTCGTAATACTCGGCCAGTTCCCAGCCCAGATGCGCGGCAATCTCGGCATCGTCGGGATGGCGGCCCAGGCGCTGGGTAAGCAGCGCTTCGGCCCGCTCCATCTGCCGTTCCTTGGCACGGCTGCGGCGCGGCAGCCAGTCGAGCTTGCGCAGCTCGTCGTAAATGGCGCCGCGGATGCGGATGGCGGCATAGGTGGCGAACTGCGCAGGCGACTGCATTTCGCCGCGGTCGAGCGCGTCCCACAGGCCGATCATGCCGGCCTGCTCCAGATCGGAAAAATCGACCGAGGCCGGCAACTGCGCTGCCATCTGCCCGGCGATACGCCGCACCATGGGCAGATGCTTGGTCAGCCGCTCCTCGCGGGATTCCGGGGCGGGATAGAGGCCGGGCTTCATGCCGTGGATCGCACTGTCGTGAATGCCGCGCCGCTCACGCAGCCTGCTCGGCGCGCAGCCACTGCTGCATGAAGAATTCGATGCGCCCGCTCGGCCCTTGCGGCAACGGCCAGGCTTTCACCCGCGCAGCCAATGCGGCAAAGGCCGCAGCCGCCGCACTCTGTGGCGCCGATTCAACCACTGCGCGCTGGCTGCGCACCGCAGCACGCAGCGCGGCGTCCAGCGGAATGCTGCCCAGCAGGTCGAGCGAGACATCGAGATAGCGGTCGGCCACGCCGGTGATCTTGGCAAACAGCGCCTGCCCTTCCCGCGCATCGCGCACCATGTTGGGCAGCAGGTGAAAGCGCTTGAGCCCGTATTGCTTGCTCAGGACCTTGATGAGGGCGTAGGCGTCGGCCACGGAGGCCGGTTCGTTGGACAGCACCACGATCAGGTCCTGCGCGGCACGGCTGAAGGTGAGCACGTCACCGGCAATGCCGGCGGCGCAATCGACCAGCAGATAGTCCAGCGGAATGTCGAGGGAGCTCACCGCATCGATCAGCCGCGCCTGCGTGGCAACATCGAGCGAGGCCATGCTGGCCACGCCGCTGGAGGCGGGCAGCACCAGAATGTCCTGTGGGCCGCGCACCAGCACGTCGCTGAGCTGCTTTTCGCCGGAGAGCACATGCGAGATGTTGTGGCGCGGGGTGAGCCCGAGCAGGATGTCGATATTGCCCAGCCCGAGGTCGGCATCGAACACCATCACCCGCTGGCCGCCACGCGCCAGGGTGATGGCCAGATTGGCGACCACATTGGTCTTGCCCACTCCGCCCTTGCCGCTGGCCACGGTGATGACCTTGGTCGGCGGGCGCTGCAGGCGGCGCAGTCCTTCGGCTTGATCCATGATGTTGTCCCGGGTCATGGCATCAGGCCGAACGCGCCGACGCCACGGCAGATGCGGCGGCGGGCGGCTGGACGGCGGGGGAATCGAAGCGGGTCACGGGATCGTGCTCGAGCAAAGCCGTGATCTTAGCCAGCGACGGCACGTGCAGGTCTTCGGGCACACGTTGGCCGTCCGTGTAGAACCACAGCGGCACGCTGCTCTCCACCAGCCATTGCAGCGCCGCGCCGAAGCTCGGGCTCTCATCCAGCTTGGTCAGAATGACTGCGGCCACCGGCAGGCGGCGGTACAGCGCCCAGAGTTCGGCATACGCCGCCGGGGCCAGCCCGGCGCCGACCACCAGCAGCCGGGTGACGCGCTCACCCAGCGCCTGCAGCCATTGCATCTGCTCGGCCATGCGCGCATCGCGCGGGCTCAGGCCGATGCTGTCGATCAGCACATAGCGCCTGTCGGCGAATTCGCGCAGATGCTGCTGCAGTTCCTCGCCGTCGCGCGCCACCGCCACCGGCACGCCGAGGATGCGGCCGTAGATCTTGAGCTGCTCGACACCGCCGATGCGGTAGGTGTCGGTGGTGATCAGCGCCACCGCCGCAGTGCCGTGGCGCAGCACCAGCCGGGCAGCGAGCTTGGCGATGGTCGTGGTCTTGCCCGCGCCGGTCGGCCCGACCAGGGCGTAGATGCCCGCAGCCGACACCGGATCGGCCGCCACCTGCAGCCCTTTGCCGAGATACGCGGCCAGCGCCCCGCGCAGGTTCAGCGCGTCGCTGCCGAGCTGCCGCGCCCGCGCGGTGGAAAAGCCCAGCGCCTGCAGCTGCTCGCCCAGCGGAGTGAGCGGCCCGGCGTCGGCCAGACCGGACATCTGCGACTGCATCCACTGCCGCAGATCGTGCAATTCATGGCGCAGGGTGCCGAGTTCGTCCTGCGGCGCGACAAGCCGATCGGGGCGCGGCTGGAGGGCATCAGGACGGACCGCCGAATGTGCGGGCGGCTTGGGAGCAACTGCCAGCGCAGCGGCGTCCTTCTGCTCCAGCGTCATTGGGGCGGGCACCCGCGCCACGGCGGGCAGGGGCAGGTCGGCGGCGGAATTGGGAGTGGGGCGGTCTTGCCCTTCCCCCTCCGAACCTCCCCCACGCGTGGGGGAGGAGAGAACGGCGCCAGGCGTTGCCTTCGGATGCCCCTCCCGGCCTCCTCCGGCAGCGGATGCGCTGGCCGTCTCGCCCGCAGCCGTTTCGCTCCCTCTCCACTTGCGGGGAGGGT
>JAGDVQ010000049.1 GCA_023255715.1 Thiomonas sp. | reverse complement strand
GCGCAGGAGGAGCGATGCACGGCGCATCCATGCGCGCCTGCCAGCGCGCCGCCCAGCCGCGGCGGTCGCGCAAGCCGCGCACCACGCCGTTTTGCGGCCACTCTTGCCAGGTCACACCGTGCGCGCGGCACCACTGCGCCACGCGCCGGTCGCGCGCATGGCTCCACCCTGGGCCGGTTTCCTCGTGGCTGAACAGATGGGTGAAGCGCAGCGCGCGGTGCAGGTCGGCGAGCACCTGCGGCATGTCGCCGCAGCGCACCAGCAGCGGCAGTCCACGTGCAGCGAGCGCGCTGCGCAGCGCCGCGACCGCATCAGCGGCGAACCGCACGTGCTGCGGGTCGCACTCGGGGCTGGCGATCCATTCGGGCTCGACCACGACCAGCGCCAGCGCCGCATCACACCGCGCGGCAGCAGCCAGCGGGGCGTGATCGCTCACCCGCAGATCGCGCTTGAACCAGACGAGAGCCAGAGTCGACATGCTTCGATGATGCCATGCGGCTTGTGCAAGGCGCTGCGCGGGGCTGGTTTCCCCGACGGCGCCTGCGGGCATGTCAGACGACCGCAGCGAGCACCCCGCGCACGCTGTTGACCACGGCAATGTCCTGGGCGCGCTGCAGATCGTCGGGCCACAGCACGCGTTCGCGCACAGCGCCACGGTCGATCAGCCATTGCCGCGCCACGCCGGGCAGCAGACCGCTCGTCAGCGACGGCGTCCACCAGGCATCGTCCAGCCGCAGCAGCAGTGAGCTGCGCCCGCCTTCGCACAGCTCGCCACGGGTGTTGCAGAACAGCTGGTCGAACGCGCCCTGCGCCTCGGCCACGCGCCACGCAGCGTCGTAGCGGGCGCGGTGGGTGGTCTTGTGCCGCAGGAACAGGTCGGCGGCATCGAGCGCATCGCTGGCCAGCAGCAGGCGCACCGGCTGCGGTGGCGCACTCGGCATGGCCTGCACGTCGAGTTCGAAGTCGCCGGACTTGCGCAGCACCAACCGCGTGCGCCACGGCGCGGGTGCCAGCGCGGCACAGGCTTGGCTCCAGGCATCGTCTGCGGCAGGCGGCAGGGGCGCGACGTCGGGCAGGCCAGCATGCGCCTGCGCGATCGCACGGCGGATTGCCGACAGGTCGCAGGCAAATCCGAAAAACGCCGCAGAGTGCGCAAGCCGAGCCAGGTGGCGTTCGATGCGCTCGGCCTGTTGCGGCCACAGCGCGGCGAAGGTCTCGATCAGGCCGAAGCCAGGATCAAACGCGGTAACGAAGCGCAGCTTGTCCCAGCATTCCTGCCATTCGGCAGCGGGGTTGGAGTCGATCACCACGCCGCTGCCCACGCCCAGGCGCAGCGCGCGGGTTCCCGCAGCCCCTCCTGCGGTCTCCACGGCGTCGCTGAGCTCCAGGGTGCGGATGGGCACGCTGAACACGGCCAGCGGCCCCCGCTGCGCAGTCCGTGGATCGATGAAGCCCAGCGCGCCGGTATACAGCCCGCGCGGCGCGGCTTCGATCTGGCGGATGATGTCCATGCTCATGCGCTTGGGCGCGCCAGTGACCGAACCGCACGGAAACAGCGCAGCAAACACCTCGGCCCACGCGCGCGGTCCGCGGGATTCGTCCACCGTGGCCTGCACGCTGGAGGTCATCTGCCACACCGTTGGATACGGCTCGACGCTGAAGCGCTCGGGCACCTGCACCGTGCCCGGCACGGCCAGCCGCCCCAGATCGTTGCGCAGCAGGTCGAGAATCATCAGGTTCTCGGCGCGGTTCTTCGGGTCGGCGGCAAGCGCCTGCGCAGCTTGCGCGTCGGCCTGCGGGTCGGGTTGGCGCGGCGCCGTGCCCTTCATCGGCCGCGCGCGCAGCTGGTCCCCATCGCGGGCGAAAAACAGCTCGGGCGAAAAACTCAGCACCCAGCGCCCGGCAAGCCGCGCCAGGCAGGAATGGCGCGTGGGCTGCGCCTTGCGCAGCGCGGCATAAAGCGCCAGCGGATGGCCGAAGGCCAGCCCCTGCAGCGGCCAGGTGAAGTTGATCTGATAGCTGTCGCCCGCCTGCAGGTGCGCGGCGATGCGCGCAAGCGCCCGCTCGTACTGCGCTTGCGACACGCCCGCGCGCAGCCCGGCCACGCCGCAGGGCTGCTCTGCCAGCGGCGCGGGCAAGGCGGCGCGCTGCGCCTGCAGCCATTGCGACACCTGCTCGGCGCTCAGCAAGGGGGCTTGCGAGAAGGTCAGCAGCTCGACCAGCGGAGCGCCGCCTTCTGCGGGCGGGTGCACCGGCAGCCCGGCGAGCGCCTGCGCCGCTTCATAGGCCACGAACACCGCAACCTGCTGGCCCTGCGCCACCGCGCAATCGAGTTCGGCAAACACCGGCAGCACCTGCTGCTGCGCGTGCGCGCAGCGGTGCGAAAGCGGGCCAAGCAGCAGACGGCTGGTGGGCTGTTCCGCGGTGGCCTGCGCGTCGTCGAACAGCACAAAGGCTTCGGTCGGGGAAAGGATGGTCATTTGGGGAAAACCCCTGTGCCGCGCAGACGACAAACGCGACGTTTTGTCGCAGCGGGCGCGGCGGGGCGTTTTTTAGAGTGCGGGACTGCGGTTTTTTGTCACATGCTGTTTCAACTCACCTCTCCATTTTCCATGCAAACCTCTTTCCCCGATCTTCCCTGCGGACGGCTGTCGCGCACCGCGCTTTCGCTCGCCCTCGGCGCCGCGCTGGCGACACTCGCTTGCGCGCATGCACACGCCGCCGACACCACGACCCTCGCCCCGGTCGTCGTCACTGGCTCCAACGAGAGCACATCCAGCTGGGCGCAGTGGCAAAGCGCGCTCGATCTCGCCGCGCGCCGCGCCGCGACCAACGACACCGCCAGCCTGCTGCTCGGCCTGCCCGGGCTGTCGGTCAACGCCGCAGGGGGCGTCTCGGGGCTGCCGCAGTACAACGGGCTGTCCGACGACCAGCTCAACGTCCAGCTCGACGGCATGGGGCTGATCGCCAGCTGCCCGAACCACATGAACCCTGTTCTGTCGTATGCCTCGCCGTCGCAGGTGCAAAGCGTCGTGTCTTACCCGGCAGGGATGGTGCCGGTGTCGATCGGGGCAGACGCCATCGGCGGCGCGATCCAGGTGCAGACCAAGTCGCCGCAGTTCGCCGCCCCGGGCCAGGCGAGCATCGCCGGCGGCGAGGTCAGCGCCGGCTACGCGAGCAATGGCGACGCGCGCAATCTCGGGCTTTCGGCGCATTACGGCACCCCGTCGTTTGCCATCCGCTACGACGGCGCGCTGGTCAAGGCCGACGACTATTCCGCCGGCGGCGATTTCAAAACCTTCACCGCCACCGGCCGGCCCGGGGTCGCGCTGGGCCGCGACGTGGTCGGATCGACCGCGTACGACGTGCGCAACCACACCCTGGGCCTGGCGTGGAAAGGGGGCGATCAGCTGCTCGAACTCGGCCTGGGCTACCAGGACGTGCCCTACCAGCTCTACCCCAACCAGCGCATGGACATGCTGGGCAACACCGAAAAGCGCGTGAACCTGCATTGGCTCAAGCAGTTCGGCTGGGGCAGCCTCGACGCCCGCCTCTACCATGAAACCGTCGATCATTTCATGGATTTCGGGCCGGACAAGCGTTTCTGGTACGGCAGCCAGACCATGAAAGGCGGCGTTGGCGGCTATCCGTGCAGCCCGATCTCGCCCACCTGCGCTTCCGGCATGCCGATGTATTCCGAGAGCCGCACCACCGGCGCCAAGCTCCAGGCCAGCATCGACGTCTCGCCGCAGGACGTGCTGCGCGTTGGGCTGGACATGCAGCGCTACCACCTCGACGACTACTGGACGCCGTCGGGCGGCATGATGTGGCCAAACACCTTTCTCAACGTGAACGACGGCCAGCGCAACCGCGCCGGGGTCTGGGGGGAATGGCAAAAGCAGCTGACCCCGGCATGGCAGACGCTCGCCGGTCTGCGCGTCGAGCGGGTCAGCACCGACGCCGGCCCGGTGCACGGCTACGCCAATACCAACGGCATGGGCACGATGATGAACTATCAAAAGCGTGACGCCGACGCATTCAACGCCCTGGGCCGCAAGCGCACCGATACCAACATCGACGCCGCGCTGCAGTCGCGCTGGACGCTCTCGCCCACGCAGGACATCGCGCTTGGCCTCTCGCACAACGAGCGCTCGCCCAACCTCTACCAGCGCGAACCCTGGAGCACCTGGGCGATGGCGGCGATCATGAACAACTTCGTCGGCGACGGCAACGGCTATATCGGCAACCCCAACCTCAAGCCGGAAAAAGCCACGACGCTGTCAGCCGATTTCGACTGGCACGCCGCCGACAAATCCTGGCAGTTCGGCGCCCAGCCGTTCTACACCCAGGTGGCCGATTACATCGACGCGGTGCAGTGGAACCCGATGACCAACGCGCCGGCGGCTGCGCGCGCCAAAAACCAGTTCGTCCTTCTCAAGTACGTCAACCAGACCGCGCGGCTGTACGGGCTGAACCTCTCGGGCAAGATGCCGCTGGGGGATAGTGCGATCGGCAAGCTGGGGCTGCAGGCGCTGGTCAACTACACCCGCGGCGAAAACCGCACCACCGGCGACAACCTCTACGGCATCATGCCGCTCAACGCGCGCATCACGCTCACGCAAAGCGCAGGCGGCTGGAACAACGCGGTCGAGTGGGTGCTGGTCAAGGCCAAGACCCAGGTCAACGCCATGCGCAACGAAATCCCCACCGGCGGCTACGGCCTGCTCAACCTGCGCGCCAGCTACGGCTGGAAGCAGGCGCGGGTGGACTTCGGCGTGGAGAACGTGCTGAACAAGCTCTACGACCTGCCCACCGGCGGCGCCTATGTCGGCCAGGGCACGACCATGTCGATCAACGGCCTGCCCTGGGGCATCGCCGTGCCCGGCCCGGGCCGCAGCGTCTATCTGCGCGGCACCGTCGCGTTCTGACCGCGGCGCGAGGCTGCCTCGCGGCCGCCACAGCCCCACACCCCAACCCTCCCCGCCAGCGGGGAGGGAGCAAATCCGGCAAGCACGCCGCGATCGCTCCTCCCCCTCCCCGTGGGGGAGGTCGG
>JAGDVQ010000084.1 GCA_023255715.1 Thiomonas sp. | reverse complement strand
GCTGCTGCCGGGCACGGCTGCAGACCGCGCGCGCATCCGCGCCATCGCCCAGACGATTGCCTGCGACATCCACCCGATCAACAACCTGCGGGTGCTGCAACACCTCACCCAGCGCTTCGGCCTCAGCGAGACGCAGAAGACGCAGTGGTATTGCCACTGGGTCGAACGCGGGCTGCAGGCGGTCGAAAAAATGCTTGCCGAAGATGCGCGCACCGGCCAGTTCTGCCATGGCGATGCGCCCACGCTGGCCGATTGCTGCCTGGTGCCACAGGTGTTCAACGCCCGGCGCTTTGGGTGCAGTCTGGAGGGGCTGCCGACGGTGCAGCGCATCTGCGCCACATGCGAGACACTGGACGCGTTCGCCCGCGCTGCACCTGCGCGGCAGCCCGACGCGGAGTGAGGTCGTCAGGCCTGCTCCCTCCCACGGGTGCGGTTGGGGTGAGGAGACGGGTACGCCCAAGCTCAAACGCGTGCGCCACGGACGCCCAGCGTCTCATCCAACTCGCCCGGCAACACCACGCCCGGGGCGATGTCTGGCAGTGCTGCGGCCTGGGCGTAGAGCGGGGTGAAATCGGGTGCGGTGGCATTGAACAATTGCTCGAAGTCGTCGATGATGAAATAGGTGGCCTGAAAGCTGTCGATGCGGTAGCGGCTGCGCAGCAGGCGCAGCAAATCGAAACGCAGCCGCCGTGCCTGCGGGCTGTAGAGGCTGTGTTCGATCTCGCCGCCCGACGACAGAATGCCCGCCCCGTAGATGCGCAGGCCCTGCGGCGTGCGCAGCAGGCCGAACTCGACCGTGTACCAGTACAGCCGCGCCAGATACTGCAGCGCATGTTGCCCGTCGGCCTTGAGTCCGCCCGCGCCGAAGGCCTGCATGGAGTCGGCAAAGCGCGGCTCGAACAGCAGCGGTACATGGCCGAACAGGTCGTGGAACAGGTCGGGCTCGACGATGTAGTCGAACTCTTCGGGACGGCGCAGCCACACCGTCACCGGAAACCGCCGGCGGCTGAGCAGAGAAAAGAACGCGGCTTCCGGAATCAGCCCGGGCACCGCGACGATCTCCCAGCCGGTGGCCGGCAGCAAGCTCGCGTTGATATCCTCGAAGAGCGGAATGCCGCCCTGCGCCTGCAGGTTGGGCAGCGCACGCACGAACGCATCACACGCCCGTCCCGGCACCAGCGCCATCTGCCGCGCATACAGCCGGGAAAACAGCGCATGCTCCTGTGGTGTGTAGCGCTCCCAGTGCTGCGCGCAGGTGTAGTCCGCGGCGCAATGGGCATAGTCGCCGCGCGGGGTGATGCTGGCTTCGCCATAGGTCACGGGAACGCTGGACATGGGGGCCTCGCAGATCAGACGGGCTGGGTCTGCAGCACACCGCGGCGCATCTGGTCGAGTTCGATGCTTTCGAACAGCGCCTTGAAATTGCCTTCGCCAAAACCCTGGTCGCCCTTGCGCTGGATGATCTCGAAAAAGATCGGGCCGATCACGGTCTGGGTGAAGATTTGCAGCAGTAGTCGGCGCTGCGGCTGGGTCGCACCATCGAGCAGAATGCGGTTGGCGCGCAGCCGCGCCACATCCTCGCCATGCCCGGGCAATCGGCGGTCGAGCAGCTCGTAATAGGTGTCCGGGGTGTCGAGAAACTGCACCCCGGCGCGGCGCAAGGCCTCGACCGTGGCAAAAATGTCGTCGGTTGCCAGGGCAATGTGCTGGATGCCCTCGCCGTGATAGCGGTCGAGGTATTCCTGGATTTGCCCGGCCCGCTCCTGCCCTTCTTCGTTGATCGGAATGCGGATCTTGCCGCACGGGCTGGTCATCGCCTTGCTCTTGACTCCGGTCACCTGCCCCTCGATGTCGAAATACCGAATCTCGCGGAAATTGAACAGCCGGGTGTAGAAGTCGGCCCACTCGCCCATGCGGCCTCGGTGCACGTTGTGCGTGAGATGGTCGATCGTGGTCAGCCCGGCGCCAAGGTGCTCGGCCCCAGCGCCGTCGAGCGGCTCGAAATCGACGTCGTAAATCGAAATATCGCCGATGCCGCCGTTGCGCCCGCCCTTGCCGCGCCAGCGGTCGACGAAATAGATCAGGCTGTCGCCGATGCCCTTGATCGCCGGGATGTTGAGCTCCATCGGGCCGCTGTGCGCATCGAACCCCCAGGCGCCGAGTTCCAGCGCACGCCGGTAGGCCGCAGCCGCGTCGTTGACGCGAAACGCAATCGCGCAGATGCTCGGGCCGTGCAGCCGCGCAAAGCGCTGCGCGAACGAATCGGGTTCGGCGTTGACGATGAAGTGGATGCCGCCCTGCCGCCACAACGTCACGTCCTTGTGGCGATGCCGGGCTATGGCCTTGAAGCCGAGTTGCTGGAACAGCGCGCCGAGCTGTGCTGGGTCGGGCGCGGCGTATTCGACGAACTCGAAGCCGTCGGTGCCCATGGGGTTCGAGGAAGACGCGGTGTCCATGCGGTGTGCTCCTGGTTTGCGGGTGCACACAATGTAGGCGCTGGCCTGCGCAGGTTTTCGTCGTTCTGCGCGTGTTTTCTAACAGATTCGGGTAAATCCTGCGCGATTTCCGCAATAGCATGGCCTAAGCTGCACACATCCGCAAAGCCGCATCCAAGCACCCGAGCGCCGCGCCATGACCCGCTTGTGGGACATCTCGCCCACCATCTCCCCGTCCGCCCCGATCTTCCCGGGTGACGCTCCCTACAGCCTGGAGTGGACCGCCCGGCTCGGCCCCGACTGCCCGGTCAACCTCAGCGCGGTGCGGATGTCGCCGCATGTCGGCGCGCATGCCGACGCGCCGCTGCACTACGCGAACCACGCCCCGAGCATCGACACGGTCGATCTCGCGCCTTACCTCGGCCCCTGCCGCGTGATCCACGCGCTGGACTGCGAAGACCTGATCGCAGTGCGTCATCTGCTGCATGCGCAGGCCAACCTTCCGCCGCGCGTGCTGGTGCGCACCCGCCACCAGGCACTGACGGTCTGGTCGGCGCAATTCGCCGCATTCGCGCCCGACACCGTGGACTGGCTGGCCGCGCATGGCGTGCGGCTGATCGGCCTGGACACGCCCTCTGTCGACCCGGCAAGCAGCAAGACCCTGGACAGTCACTCCCGCCTGCTGCGCCACGATCTGCGCGTGCTCGAAAACCTGGTGCTCGACGACGTGCCCGAGGGCGACTACGAACTCATCGCCCTGCCGCTCAAGCTGCTGGGCGCCTGCGCCTCGCCGGTGCGCGCGGTGCTGCGCCGCGCCGTTTCCCCCGCCCCCTCTCCCGCGCAATCGCCATGACCTTGATCCAACGCACAGACTGCAGCGCGCTCGACGCCGCCGATCCCCTGGCCGCGCTGCGCAAGCAGTTCGTCCTGCCGGACGGTGCGATCTATCTCGACGGCAACTCGCTCGGCGCTCTGCCCCGCGCCACTGCAGCCCGCGTGCAGCAGGTGATCGCCGACGAATGGGGGCAGGGGCTGATCCGCAGCTGGAACACGGCGGGCTGGATCGGCCTGCCGCAGCGCGTGGGCGACAAGATCGCCCGGCTGGTCGGCGCCGCACCGAACGAACTGGTGGTGACCGACTCCACCTCGATCAATCTGTACAAGGTGCTCAGTGCGGCGCTATCCATCGCCCGCATCGACGCGCCGCAGCGCCGCGTCATCGTCTCCGAGCGCGAGAATTTCCCGACCGATCTGTACATCGCGCAGTCGCTCGCCGCGCAGTACGGCGCACGACTCGAACTGGTCGAACAGGGCCAGGCCGCGAGCCGCCTGGGCGACGATGTCGCCGTGCTGTTGCTCACCCAGGTGAACTACCGCAGCGGCGCGCTGCACGACATGGCCGCGGTCACGGCCGCTGCCCATGCCGCAGGCGCGCTGACGGTGTGGGATCTGGCGCATTCGGCCGGCGCGGTGCCGGTCGATCTCAACGGCGCGCAAGCCGACTTCGCCATCGGCTGCGGCTACAAATATCTCAATGGCGGCCCGGGTGCGCCCGCCTTCGTCTGGGTGCACGCGCGCCATGTCGACCGGGTGCAGCAGCCGCTCTCCGGCTGGCACGGACATGCTGCGCCGTTCGTGTTCACCCCGGACTACCAGCCGGCGCAGGGCATCGCCCGCTACCTCTGCGGCACCCCGACCCTGCTGTCGCTGGCCGCGCTGGAGTGTGGCGTGGACACGGTGCTCGCTGCCGAGCCGCTGGGCGGCATGGCCGCGCTGCGGCGCAAGTCGCTGGCCTTGAGCGATCTGTTCATCCGCCTGGTGCAGCAGCAACTCGGCGCACACCCGGTGACGATCGCCACCCCGATCGAGCCCGAGCGGCGCGGCAGCCAGGTGTCGCTGACCTTCGATGGCGACGGCTACGCGCTGATACAGGCGCTGATCGACCGCGGCGTGATCGGCGACTTCCGCGCCGGAGACAGCGCGCACGGCGATCCCGATCTGCTGCGCTTTGGCTTCACCCCGCTGTACCTGCGCTTCGTCGACGTGTTCGACGCGGTGCAGGCGCTGCGCGAGGTGCTCGACCGCGGCATCTGGCGCGAGGCACGCCATGCCCGCAAGGCGGCCGTGACATGAGTACTGCACAGCAATCCGCTCGCGGCGAGGCGCAGCTTGCCGCAGAGGGCGCAACACTCGATTTTTCAGAGTCGATGAGCTACGGCGACTATCTGCATCTCGACGCCCTGCTCGACGCGCAACACCCGCTGTCTGGTGCGCACAACGAGATGCTGTTCATCATCCAGCACCAGACCAGCGAGCTGTGGATGAAGCTGATGCTGCACGAACTGCATGCCGCGCGTGACCAGATCCGCGCCGACGCGTTGCCCGCCGCATTCAAGATGCTGTCGCGCGTGTCGCGCATCCTGGAGCAGCTGGTGCACGCCTGGGACGTGCTCGCGACCATGACCCCGAGCGAATACACCGCGCTGCGGCCGTATCTGGCATCGTCCAGCGGGTTCCAGAGCTGGCAGTACCGCTGCATCGAGTTTGCGCTGGGCAACAAGAACGCGGCCATGCTGCGCCCGCACGCCCACCGGCCAGACCGCCTCGCCGCGGTCGACGCCGCGTGGCGC
>JAGDVQ010000120.1 GCA_023255715.1 Thiomonas sp. | reverse complement strand
CAAGCGCTTCGAGCGCACCAGCGGCGGCGTGGTGCTGGTGACCAAGAAGATGCTGTGCCAACTCGGTGCAGGCGACATGATCGAGGATGATGACGACTGAACCGCTGCATACATCACCGGCACGCACTTGCGTCTAGTCGCGAGATCATCGTCAGGCTGATGTAAATCAAGGCTGACCCTCCGAACATCCCTATCTTGTCACTCGCCGACGTCGTGGTGTCGCGCAGTGGATTTTCCGCAAGTCCTGATGCGACATTTCCGTACAACTCGCGCAAATCGTTACATCCGTTCTGACGATATTTAGAGGAGACCACACTATGACCGCACAGAACACTCCCTCAGTTTCACCCGAGCAACGTCATCTGATGATTGCAGAAGCGGCTTTCTTCCATGCCGAGCATAACGGCTTCCAGGGCGATCCGCTGGCCGACTGGCTCGCTGCCGAGGCCGAGATCGACTCCCTGCTGAAGCAGACACAGCAAGCCCCGGATGGCGCAGAGAAAAAAGCCAAACCCAAGGGCTCGACCGTTGCGAAATCGGCCAAAACGCATGGCTGATCCAGCGCGGGCGCTACGGCATTACGCGGCTGACCACGCAGATGCCATAGCGCCCTTTTTCCCGCTGTGCCGCAGTTTGGCGCAGCGTTGTTCCAGAACACCGCAATGAACCCCTACCCACACGCCGCCACGCTCGATCTTCCAACTCAAATCAAGGGGCTGATCGACCTTGCGCTCGATCTGCGGTGGAGTTGGAGCCATTCCAGCGACGTCCTGTGGCGCACCATCGACCCGGATCTGTGGGACAAGACCGTCAACCCCTGGCTGATTCTCCAGACCGTCTCGACGCAGCGCTTGCGTGAATTGGCCGTGGATGCCGATTTCGTTGCCGAACTGAACCGGCAACTCGACGTCCGCACGCAGAGCCTGAGCGGCCCGACCTGGTTCGATACGCTTGCCGACTGCGCCGACCTGCAGCGAGTGGCGTACTTCAGCATGGAATTCGGCCTGAGCGACGCGCTGCCGATCTACTCGGGCGGTCTGGGCATTCTCGCAGGCGACACGCTCAAGACCGCCAGCGATCTTGGTGTGCCAATGATCGGCGTCGGCCTGCTCTACCAGCAAGGCTATTTCCGCCAGGTACTCGACGACGCAGGTCACCAGCTCGCCTACTACCCCTACAACAGCCCGGCCCTGCTGCCGGTCTCGCCGCTGCGCGATGCCGAGGGCGAGTGGCTGCATGTCAACGTCGAGCTTCCCGGTCGGCAACTCTGCCTGCGCTGCTGGGAAGTGGTCGCAGGCCGGGTACGGCTGCTTCTGCTCGACGCCAACGGCCCGAGCAATCACGCGCGCGACCGCGGTATCACCGGCGCGCTGTATGGTGGCGACGATGAAACCCGGCTACAGCAGGAAATCGCGCTGGGAATCGGCGGCTGGCGCATGCTCGACAAACTGGGGCTGCGGCCCAGTGTGTGCCATCTGAATGAGGGGCATGCTGCGCTCGTGGTGTTCGAGCGCGCCGCCGAGCTGATGCGAACTCAGGGCCTTGACTTTCCCACCGCGCTGCGCGCCAGCCGTGCTGGCAATCTGTTCACCACCCATACCCCGGTGGCTGCAGCGTTCGACCGGTTTTCGCCATCGCTGATGCAGAAATATCTTGCGCCGCTGGCGGCGAACTGGGGCGTCGAAGTCGACACCCTGCTCTGCCTCGGCCGCGAACAACCGCAGGATGCCTCCGAACCATTCAACATGGCCTGGCTTGCGCTGCGCGGCAGCGGTGCGATCAACGGCGTGTCAAGGCTGCACGGTGCGGTGTCACGCGCGCTGTTTGCACCTCTATTTGCACGCTGGCCGCTGGCCGAGGTTCCAGTCGGGCATGTGACCAACGGCGTGCACACACCGAGTTGGGATTCGCAACAGGCCGATGCCCTGTGGACCCAGGCCTGCGGCAAGGCGCGCTGGAGCGGCGATCTGACCGATGTCGAGCCGAGGATCGCGGCGCTCGATGACGAGACGCTGTGGGAATTCCGCGCGACGCAGCGCCGCCATCTGGTCGATGCGGTGCGGCGGCATCGCACCCGTCAAGCTGCCGCGCATGGCGAAGACCCCCAGCGCAGCGCAGCGTTCAACCGGCTGATCGACCCCAACACCCTCACGCTGGGTTTTGCCCGGCGCTTTACCGCGTACAAGCGCAACAACCTACTGCTGCAGCAGCCTGACCGCCTAGTGCACCTGCTCGCTAACCCGCAGCAGCCAGTTCAACTCCTGCTGGCCGGCATGGCGCATCCGCGCGACACCGAGGGGCAGGCCATGATCCAGCAGTGGGTCGAGTTCATCGACCGCGCCGATCTGCCACCCGGACGTGTGGTGTTCATCGAGGACTACGACATGGCGGTGGCCGCCGATCTGGTGCAGGGTGTGGACGTGTGGATCAACACCCCTCGCCGGCCGTGGGAGGCCAGTGGCACCAGCGGCATGAAGGTGTTGGTCAACGGTGGCATCAACCTGTCCGAGCTCGACGGCTGGTGGGCCGAGGCCTACGCACCCGAGGTCGGCTGGGCACTGGGCGATGGATGCGATCACGGCACGGCCCCCGAATGGGACGCCGCAGAAGCCGAAGCGCTCTACCGCCTGCTGGAGCGCGAGGTTATCCCGGCGTTTTATGACCGCGACGCGGTCGGCCTGCCGCGACGCTGGATTGCCCGGGTGCGGCAGAGCATGGCGCGGCTCACTCCGGCGTACTCGACCAACCGCATGCTGCGCGAGTATGTCTTGCAGTATTACCTGCCGCGCGCCCGCGCACTCGCCGCACGGCTGGCCGACAACGGCGCTCCGGCGCGGCGGCTGGAACAGCAGATCCAGCGACTGCGCAGGCATTGGCCGGCTTTACGCATCGGTGCCCACACCATCGTCGCAGTCGATAGCGCTCTGGAGGTCCAGGCACAGATCTTCCTCGACGACCTGAACCCGGACGATGTCGATGTGCAACTCTACGCCGACCCGCCCGCGCCCGACGCGCCCGCCGAGCGCCACAGTCTGCAACGCGTCCGCCCTCTGCCGGGGGCGACCGGCGGCCATCACTTCGGTGCGCGAATCGTCACGCCACGTCCGCCACAACAATACACCCTGCGCATCGTGCCCCGTCTGGATCTGGCCGAGGTGCCGCTCGATGTCGATTGCATTCTGTGGGCCGACTGAATCCCCCTGTTCTGGAGACCCTGATGCCAATGCCCCAAGTCATCCCCGCCGACGTGCCCGAACGCGAACGCGCCCGCTATCTCGCCAACCTGCACCGCGCCACACAGGGCAGCGGGCGGCTGATGCTCATGGCGGGCGATCAGAAGGTCGAGCATTTGAACGATGACTTCGTCGGGGACCATGTGGCCGCAGACGACGGTGATCCAGCGCATCTGTTTCGCATCGCTTCGGCGGCACGCATCGGCGCCTTCGCCACCCAGCTCGGGTTGATTGCCCGCTACGCCGGCGACCATCGTGACGTGCCGTACGTGGTCAAGCTCAACGCCAAAACGCACCTCTTGCCGGTCGGCAGCGTCGATCCCTTGAGTCGCCAGTGGCACACCGTCGAGCAGGTGGTGCGGCTGCGCGATGGCGCCGGGCTGAACATCGTCGGCGTCGGCTACACCATTTACCCGGGAAGCACCTTCGAGGCCGAGATGCTCGTCGAGGCGGCCCGTGCGGTGTTCGAAGCGCACCAGCATGGCCTGCTCGCAATCCTCTGGGCCTACCCGCGCGGCAAATCCGTGTCGGATGAGCGTGACCCCCACCTGATCGCTGGGGTCGCCGGACTGGCCGCCTGCCTCGGGGCAGATTTCGTCAAAGTCAACGCGCCACATGGCGGGCCGCAGGCGCTGCACGAGGCGGTGCGTGCAGCCGGCCGCACCGGGCTGGTGTGCGCCGGTGGCAGCGAACGGGGTGCAGAGGCGTTTCTTGCCGAATTGCACGCGCAAATCAACCAGGCCGGCGCCGCAGGCAGCGCGACCGGCCGCAATATCCACCAACGCCCACTGGTCGAGGCAGTGCGCCTGTGCAATGCCATCACCGCCATCGACTGCGACGGTGCCAGTCTCAATGACGCGCTGCGCATCCTGCATGGCAGTTGAGTCATATTTGCCGTCGCACAATCGGGCGGCGAACACCCCACCCAGCAAGGAGCTTCAATGCAGACCCTGATCAGCGCACTGACCGCCCGCGAAATTCTCGACTCGCGCGGCAATCCCACGGTCGAGGTCGATTGCGTGCTCTCGGGCGGTCTCAGGGCACGCGCTGCGGTGCCATCGGGCGCGTCGACCGGATCGCGAGAAGCAGTCGAACTGCGCGACGGTGACGCCAAGCGCTTTGGCGGCAAGGGCGTTCGCCAGGCTGTCAACAACGTCAATACCGTGATCGCGCCGCAGCTGCTCGGCCGCGACGTACGCGATCAGGCAGCGATCGACGCCGCGATGATTGCGATCGACGGCACCGAGAACAAATCACACCTGGGTGCCAACGCCATTCTCGGCGTCTCGCTGGCGGTTGCGCGCGCTGCGGCGATGGCGTGCGACTTACCGCTTTACCGCTATCTCGGTGGCCCGGCGGCCACGCGCCTGCCGGTGCCGCACATGAACATCCTCAACGGCGGCGTGCACGCGCACTGGCAGGGCGCGGATTTTCAGGAGTACATGATCGCGCCGTTTGGCGCATCGACGTTCTGCGAAGCCGTGCAATGGGGCGCGCAGATCTACCACGCGCTGCAGTCCATCCTGCAAGCCAAGGGGCTGTCCGTCGGCGTCGGCGACGAGGGCGGTTTTGCCCCTCAGGTCAAGTCAAACGAACAACCGCTCGAACTCATCGCGCAGGCGATCGAACAAGCGGGGCTGAAGCCGGGCGCAGACGTGGCGATCGCGATCGACCCGGCGTCCAGCGAGTTTTTCTCGGACGGCCACTACCAACTGCGCAGCGAAGGCCGCCGTCTCGACGCGGCTGAGATGGTCGACTACTACACCCGGCTGGTGCAGGCGCACCCCATCGTCCTGCTCGAAGATGGCATGGCCGAAGACGACTGGGCGGGGTGGAAACAACTCAACGCGGCGCTGGGCGCGCGCATCGAACTGGTCGGCGACGATATTTTTTGCACCAACCCGACGATCATCGCCCGCGGCATCGCCGAGAACATCGCGAACGCCGTACTGATCAAACTCAACCAGATCGGCACGCTGACCGAAACGATTGCCGCCACCCGCCTGGCGCGTGACCACGGCTGGGGCGCGTTCGTCTCGCACCGTTCGGGCGAGACGGTCGACAGCTTCATCGCCGACTTGACCGTCGCCCTCGACACCGGACATTTGAAGACCGGCGCGCCGGCGCGTGGGGAGCGGGTTGAGAAATACAACCAGCTCATGCGCATCGAGCAAGAACTCGGCAGCGCCGCCCACTATGCCGGGCGCGGCGCCTATGTGCGGCCGCCACGCGACTGAGGCCCCAGCACAGCGCATCGACCGACACCATGACAGTCAAGCGCGTGATCCTGTTCAGCGCGCGGCCTTACGACCGCCGCTTTTTCGACGAGGCACTTGCCCAAGCGCGCGCGGCGCAAGCGGACTGGCAACTCGATTGGCAATATTGCGACGCACAGCTTGCGCCGCGCACCGCAGCTCTCGCCGCTAGTTTTGACGCCGTTTGCGCCTTCGTCAACGACGATCTGCGCGCGGCCACGCTCGCAGCGCTGGCAGCTGTCGGCGTGCGGCTTGTGCTGCTGCGCTGCACGGGATACAACAACGTCGACCTGCTGGCTGCACAGCGCGTGGGCATCGCGGTCATGCGGGTGCGCGACTACTCGCCACACAGCGTTGCGGAATTCACGGTTGGATTGATGCTGAGCCTCAACCGAAAGATCCACCGTGCGTATCACCGTGTGCGCGACGGCAATTTTTTGCTCGACGGGTTGCTCGGTTTCGACTTGCACGGCAAAACCGTGGGCATCATCGGCACCGGACGCATCGGTGCGGTGCTTGCGCGCATTCTGCACGGCTTTGGCTGCACCTTGCTTGCGCTCGACCCGGTGCCAAGCGATGCGGTGCTCGCTCTGGGCGCGCGCTATGTCGCGCTGCCCGAGTTGCTGGCGCAGGCCGACATCATCAGCCTGCACGCGCCGCTCACCCCGCAAACCCGCCACCTCATCGACGCAGAGGCGCTTGCGGCGATCAAGCCCGGCGCGATCCTGGTCAACACCTCGCGCGGTGCGCTGGTCGATGCCAAGGCGTTGATTGGCGCGCTCAAGGACGGGAGGCTCGGCGGCGTCGCACTCGACGTTTACGAGGAGGAAGACGATCTGTATTTTCGCGATCTTTCCGACGAAGTCATCGCAGACGACGTGTTCGAGCGCCTGCTCACCTTCCCGAATGTGCTGATCACCGCACACCAGGCGTACTTCACTGTCGAGGCGCTGCGCACCATTGCACGCACCACGCTGGCCAATTTGCGCGATTTCACCGTGGGCGCGGCCAGCCCCAACCTGCTGCGGGCCGACCCTGGGCCGCAGTGACGTTTTTTCTCGAGAGGATTAGCGATGGATGAACAAAAAGTGGATGTGTTGATCGTCGGCGGCGGCCCGGGCGGCACCCCCGCAGCAATGGCGTTGGCGCAGGCGGGCAAACGGGTGCTGTTGGTCGAGGCCGGGCGGGGCCTGGGCGGAACCTGCCTGTTCGAAGGCTGCATTCCGTCGAAAATTTTTCGCGAAACCGCAGCGCGGCGCAACGCGCTGGCGCATGCCGCCGAGTTCGGTCTGCTGACAGCAGGCAGCGCGCCTGCGGTCGACTGGGCGCAGGTGCAAGCGCGCAAACACGCTATTCTGTCGGGCCGGGCACAAGGCGCGCTGGCCAAGGCGAAAACGCTGCCGACGCTGGAGGTGGTATTCGGCCGCGCCCGGCTGACCGGGCCGCGCAGCGCACTCGTTGAGTCGACCGGGCAGCGGCGCTCGGTGCGGTTCGATGCGGCCATTCTCGCCACCGGCTCGGTGAGCACGCGGCTGTCGATCCCCGGCGCCGACGGCCCTGGTGTGCTCGACTCCAGCAGCCTGATCGAGATCGGTTTCGTGCCGCAATCGCTGGCGCTGATTGGCGGCGGGCCGATCGGCGTCGAAATGGCGCAGATTTTTTCCATGCTTGGAAGCCGTGTCACGCTGCTCGAAGCGGCGCCGCGCATTCTCGGCCCGGTCGATGCCGCGCTGGCCGATTTGCTCGCGCAGCGCCTTGCCGCAGGCGGCATCGACGTCCACACCGGCGTTGCGGTGCAGGGCATCGAAGGCGGCGAGGCGATGCATATCGTGCGCTTTTCGCACGGCGGCCAACTGCAACAGGTGCAGGCGCAAGTGGTGGCGATCGTCGCCGGGCGGCATCCCAACGTTGACGGACTGGGACTGGAAACGACGCGCGTCCTGTTCGATGCACACGGCGTCAAGGTCGATGCCACGCTGCAAACCGATGAGCCGGGCATTTACGCCACGGGCGATCTGGTCGGGCAGCCGATGTTTGCGCACTGGGCGACAGCGCAGGCGCTGTCGGTCGCACGCCATTTACTCGGCGCACCGCCGGATTTCCCGCGCCCCGAGCACAACAGCGCGGTGATTTTTTCTTCGCCCGAACTGGGGATGGTCGGCTTGACCGAAGATGCGGCGCGCGCTTCTGGAGTCGACGTGGCTGTTGCCGACTACGACTACCGAGGAGATGCCCGCGCGCAAATCAGCGGTGACCCGTTTGGCCGCTTGCGACTGGTATGGCGACGTGACGACCAGCGCATCGTCGGCGTGCATGTGCTGGTCGAAGGCGCAGCCGACCTGATGGGAGAGGCGGCGCTCGCCGTGCGCTTTGGGTTGACCATCGATCAGCTCGCCGCGGCGATCCACCCTCACCCCACGCTCACCGAGGCATTCGGCCTGGCGGCGCAGACCGCACGGAGGTGAGGGTGCGAGTCAGCAATCAGGCTGCCAGCCGATCAGCCTGCGGCGCGGTCTCATGGTTCACGTCGGCACGCAGCAGACCAAATAACTGCATGTCGTGAAACTCGCCCTTCCAGAATGCGAACTGCCGAAGGAGCGCCTCGTCTCGGAAACCGAGTGTGGTGAGCAGCCGCGCAGAGCGCGTATTCCCCCCGGCGACCAGAGCATTGATCCGGTTGAGATCCTTGACGGCAAAGCCATAGGCGATCACGGCCATCGCGGCTTCGCGCATCAACCCCTGTCCCCAGTAGGGCCGTGCCAGGTCGTACCCGAAGGACGCCATGCGGGTTTGTTGCTCCCACATGAACAATCCGCAAGTGCCGATGAGGTCTTGATTCGCGGGATCGATGAGCGCAAACCGGTCGTGGTGTTGCAGGAAAAATTGCAGGATGCTCTCGGCCTGGGCCAAGCTCGACGGGACGTCGAGTTCGTAATAGCGGGTCACTTCGGGATCGCCATAAATGCGCAGCAGACCGGGTGCATCGCCACCACCCAGCGGGCGCAGCACGAGGCGCGGAGTACGCAATACCCGCTGCTGCGGATCGAAACTGAAGGCCACAGGCCTTGCTCCGGACGCCTGAACCAGAGGTCGATGGTCAGGCGCTGACGTTGATACTGGAGCCGCTGGGGTTGCCCAGTGCGCTTTCGACGTTTTGCAGGCTCTGGATCAATTGGGCAAATGCGGTCTGCAATGGCGAGGTCGATCCGGTGGATGAGATGGAGCCCGACACACTGGACGATGTGCTCAGGCTGTTGAGCAGGGAGTCAAGCACACTGCCACTTGACGTCCCACTGGAAGAGGATGACGACGAAGAGGCACCGAGCAACGCACCAATGCCGCCGCCGTGATGGCCGCCATGCCCGCCATGATGACCCGCGCCCTGCGCCGACTGCATCTGCGACTGGATTTGCTGATACGCGCTTTGCGCCGCCGACAGGTTGCCCGACTGGAGGTCCGAGGCCAGTGTGGCCATGCCAGATGCCACCGCGCTTGATCCCGTGCTGCTGTTCGCTCCTTGCAAGGACACGATGGAGCTGGGCGGGGGCGGAAGGCTTTGCTGTGCCTGCTGCAAACTGCTCATGGCACTTTGCGCCCCACTCAGATTGCCCGACTGCAATGCGGTGCCCAGCGCCTGGAAATCTTGCCGGATCTGCTGGAAGGGATTGACGGACGAGGATGACGTCAGCGCGGAGAGAGACGACATGGCAGCACCTGCAAGAAGGATTCGATGCGCCCTTTGTAGGCCCCTGACATTGCTGCAATTTGTACTTGTTTTGCCGCATCTGCAAGGGTTTGCAACAGCCGTGGCGATCCGTGTCTAGGCATCGAGCGAGGAGCGAAACCGCAGCACGCTGACGGTCAGCATCACTGCAGCCAGTGCGGCCATCGCTGCAAGCTCTGGCCAGAGCACATCCAACCCCACACCTTTGAGAAACACGGCACGAATGACCACCAGAAAATACCGCAGTGGGTTGATCAAGGTGAACCATTGGAGCAGCTTGGGCATGGCCGCGATCGGAAAGGCAAACCCGGAAAGGATGAAAAATGGATTGACGAAAAAGAAGTTGAGCGCAAACGCCTGCTGCTGCGTCCTGGAAAAGGTCGAGAGCAATAGCCCCATGCCGACTGCGGCCAGCAGGAACAGGGATGAGCCGATCAGCATCACCAGTGGGCTGCCGATGAACGGCACGCGGAACCACGCGATTCCGATGCCACTGACCAGAGCGATGTCCCCCAGGCCGATGAGGAAAAAGGGCACCGTCTTGCCGAGGATGAATTCGGCTGGCCGGATCGGACTGACCATGATCTGCTCAAGCGTGCCCACCTCGCGCTCGCGCACGATGGCAAAGGCGGTGAGGCTCACGACCTGCATCAGCGTGAGGCTGCCGATGACGCCGGGGATGAAAAACCAGGTGTCATCGAGCCCTGGGTTGAACCAGGGCACCGGTTGAAGACTTACGCCGATCTGCGGCGGTGCCAAACTGCTGTGCGGCGGCTGCATCCTTGCCGCCTCGTCTGCCGAAAACTGCGCGACGATTTGGTTGATGTACCCCAGCGCGATGAGTGCGGTGTTTGAATTGGTGCCATCGACCAGAATCTGCAACGGCGCGCTTTTGCCGTTGCCCAGATCGCGTTCGAACCCAGCGTGAATGACCACGGCGATCGCGGCGACATCATGATCGATGTCACGCTTGACCTCGGCACTATTGCGCGCCGTGGCGACGACATCGAACCGCCCCGAAGCAACAAAATGCGACACCAGATCGCGGCTGGCCTGGCTCTGATCGAGGTCGAGCACCACGGTGGACACGTGATGCACGGTGAATGTTGCCGCGTAGCCAAACACCAGCATCTGGATGATCAGCGGCACGATCATGCGCATGAGCGCAGTACGATCCCTGCGAATTTGCAGGAACTCCTTCATCAACATCACCCGCAGGCGCTCGAACATGATTTACAGGCGCTTGTGAAATGCACGTGCAGCCAGCCACACGATGACCACGGCAAAGATCACCAAGCCGAGCAGGGGCTGCCACAGGTCCGACAGGCCACTGCCCTTGAGAAAAATCCCGCGCAGGATGGTGACGTAATAGCGTGGGTACACCACCAGAGTCAGCGCTTGGATTGCCTTGGGCATCTGGTCGATCGGAAAGGTGTACCCCGACAGCAGCGTGGTCGGCAGGAGAGTGACATACAGCGCCACTTGACTGGCCGCAAGTTGGCTGCGGATGCGCACCGAGATCAGGTAGCCGATGCCCAGAATCACCAGACTGAACAGCGCAGTTGCCGCCAGCAAGGTGAGCACATTGCCGCGGAACGGCACATCGAACCACCAGACCGCCAGTGCCAAGCACACTGCGGCATCGATCATGCCGATGACGAAATACGGCACCAGCTTGCCCAACATGACTTCCATCGCCGTCACCGGCGTGGAGATGAGCTGCTCCATGGTGCCGCGTTCCCATTCGCGCGAGACGGTCAACGAGGTGAGCTGCGCGCCGACCAACGCGAGAATGACCGCAACCACGCCCGGAATGATGAAGTTGCGGCTGTCGAGAGTTTCGTTGAACCAGGTACTGGGTTGCAGGTTGACCTGACCGATCTGCGAGGCGACGACCCCGTGCGCCGCCTGCCATTGCGCCTGAATCTGCGCATTGACCTGTCCGATGACGCCTTGCAGATAACCTTGTGCGATATTGGTGGTGTTGACGTCGGTGGCGTCGAACACAGCCTGGATGGAGGCCGTGCCCGTGCTGGCCAGCTGCCGCGAGAAATCCACAGGAATCACCACCGAGCCGATACATTCGCCCGCATTCATCGCCCGGCGTATGCCAGCCTCGCTGTGCAGCATACGCGTCGTAGAGAACCAACCCGCCGCGTCAAAGCGGCTGACGATTGCGCGGGTCAGTTGGCTGTTCTCCTGGTCGTAGACGCACAGTGGGACTTGCTTGATGTCCAGGCTGACACCGTAGCCAAGCAGGCCCATTTGCATCAGCGGCATGATCAGAGCAATGGCCAGACTGCGTGGATCGCGCCAGATCTGCAGGGCCTCCTTGTACGCCATGGCCAGCAATCGTCGCAGGTTCATGCTGCCTCCCGCGTTTCCTGCTCGCGCGACACCAGGCGCACGAACACGTCTTCCAGGCTTGGCGTCACTGCATGGATCGGCCCGACCTGCAATCCGCGCGCCAGCAGCTGTGCGGAAATGGCCTGTGCATCCGGCCCACCCGGGCCCACCAACACATGCAACTTGTCGCCAAACACCGCCGCTTCCACAATGCCCGGCACATTCAACAGCGCGCTGCGCGCTGCCCCCAAGGGCTGGGCGGTCACTTCAAGCAGCACACCGCCCAGCCCGTGGTTGCGCAGTTCACCCGGACTGCCAATCGCGACCAGACGACCGCGGTCGATCAGCGCGATACGATTGCAATACTCCGCCTCGTCCATGTAGTGGGTGGACACGAGAATTGTCACGCCCTCGCCTGCGAGCTGATGGATCAGATCCCAGAACTGGCGTCGAGCCTGCGGCTCGACACCGGAGGTCGGCTCATCCAGGAACAGCACTGGAGGTCGATGCAGGATGGCGCAGCCCAGCGCCAGCCGCTGCTTCCAGCCCCCCGCGAGCGTCGCCACCAGCGCATGTTCCCGCCCTTGCAGTCCAGCCATCGATAGGGCGAAGGTGAGGCGCTCTGCCAGTTTCGACTGGGGAACGCGGTAGATGCCGCCGAAAAAGCGCAGATTCTCCAGGACGGTCAGATCGCCATAGAGCGAGAATTTCTGAGACATGTAGCCGATGTGCTCGCGCACCGCCTGCGATTGGGTGCCGACATCGAATCCGGCAACGGTGGCCTGTCCGTCGCTTGGCGGAATCAGCCCACAGAACATGCGGATAGTCGTGGACTTGCCCGCGCCGTTCGGTCCGATGAATCCCATGACCTCACCCCTTGCAATCGACAGCTCAAGGTGATCGACGGCGACGAAGCTGCCAAAGCGCTTGGTCAGGCCGTGCGCGAACACTGCCGCATCGGTCGTCGCATTCATGCGCTCTGCTCTCCAAGCAGGGCGACGAATACATCCTCAATCCCCGGCTCCGCCTCTGCGATCTGCGCATCGCTCCATTGACGCGCATTCAGCAGTGCCTGGATCTCAGGTATGCGCCGCACGGCATCGTCCACCCGCACATGGACACGGTCTCCCATCAACAGAACGCCAAGGACACCGGGTTGGCCCTTGAGCAAATCGCGAAGCCCTCGCGGTTGGGACGTGGTCACTGCGAGAAGGGTGCCGGGCATGGCCGCCTTGAGCCGTGCTGGCGTATCGCAGTAACGAATCTCGCCTTCGTGGAACAAGGCAAGCCGCGAACAGCGCTCGGCCTCATCCATGTACGCGGTTGCCATCAGAATGGTGACCCCGGTTTCCCGCAGGTTGTAGAGGATGGCCCAGAAATCACGACGCGAGACCGGGTCGACTCCCGTTGTTGGCTCGTCGAGCAGCAGCACGCGCGGGGTGTGGATCAGTGCGCAGACAAGTCCCAGCTTTTGCTTCATGCCACCGGAGAGTTGCCCTGCGAGCCTGCGCTCGAACCCGATCAGCCCAGCCGCCGAGAGCAATTCCTTGCTGCGCTGCACCCGCTGCCGACGATCAATGCCGAACAGCTCGGCATAGAAGAAGATGTTTTCGGCAATGGTCAGGTCTTCGTATAAACCGAAGCGCTGCGGCATGTAGCTCAGATGCAGCTTGGCCGCCTCGGTCTCTTGCACCACATCCACGCCATCGATCCTGATGCTGCCCGCATCGGGTTGAAGCACACCGGCGAGCATGCGCATGGTGGTGGTCTTGCCGGCACCATCGGGGCCAACCAGACCGAAAATCTCTCCGCGCTCCACGCTGAACTGCACGCCGCGCACGGCCGACACCGCGCCGAAGTGCTTGCTCAGTGCCTGGACCTGCACTGCCGTCTCGTTGGCGACTGCATTCATTTCACTGGCGGCAGCAAGGCGATCGTGGCATCGGCTGGCATGCCAGGTAGCAGCGCATGCGCCGGGTTGTCGATGTCGATGCGGATCCGGTAGACCAGGGTCACACGTTCAGCGTGTGTCTGTACGGTCTTGGGTGTGAATTCCGCCTGCGAGGCGATGAATCCGATGCGTCCGTGATAGACATGCCCGGGATAGGCGTCGGTCGTCACCGTCGCCGCCTCGCCAAGACGGATACGCCCCAGATCGGGTTCGTTGACATAGGCCCGCAGCCAGACATGGTCGAGATCATCCAGGGTGAAAATCGCTACCCCAGGACCCGCGAGCTGCCCCAGCTCAGCCTGCCGTACTGCAAGCACACCGGCGAAAGGCGCGCGCAGCACCGTGTCGGACAACGTCACGCGGTCGAGGGCGACACGCGCCTGCGCCGTTTTCAGATTGGCCTGCGCCAGCGCAATGTTGTTCGTCGCCACCTTCACAAGCGCCTCATCGCGGGCCAACGCGGCAGCCGATTGTCCTGCTGCGGTCTGCGCCAAATCATAGGTTTGGCGCGACACCGCACCGGCACCGAGTTGCGCAGCGTCGCGCTGCAAATCACGCTGCTTCTCAGCGAGATCGAGACGGTCACTGGCCACCGTGCTGCGCGCCGCGGCCAAGTTGCTTTGTGACACGGTGATCTGCCGCGCCGCTGCATCCAGCGCTGCTTCGTCAATGGAAAGCTGCTTTTGATAGAGCCGCGCATCGACCCGCGCCAGGACGGTCCCAGCGTCCACCGAGCGGCCCTCGTCGAACGGCAGTTCGGTGATCGGCGCTTGGACGTTGCTGAAACTCAGCACGCTCTGGTGCGCCTCGATGTTGCCACTGACCACGATCTGGTCAGCCGCTGCGTTTGGTCCGAATACCCACCGATGCGCCGCAGGCCAGAACCACACCACCAGCGCTGCAATCACCACAGCAATCAAACCGATCATGGAAAGACGACGTCGATTCATGCTGTTTTTCCCAAGGTAGCCCGCTCATCATTCGTCGCTGCTGCGTGTGCCGAATACTGCGTCAATCTGGGGAACTCCAGAGAGGGTCCAACATGGAGCGCATCCGGTTCCAAGATGTTCGAACAGGCCATGAGGCGGGGCAGCGAATTGATCCGGTGCAAAGTTTGCAGCTCAGTCGGCAAGCTCGGATTGATGTGCGTCACAGCCAGTGGGCGCAATGGGACTCCAGTTGTAACTGCTGGTCACGGCAGCGGCTCACGCTCGGCACGGTGCGGTTGCGGCAAGGTGGTTGGATTTGTGCTGAGGTGCTGGGCGCGGGAACGGTCCCTAATTTGGTCGGTCGCCAGCATGTGCGTACGCGCATGTGCGAGACTGGTCGGCCTGCATTGCGAGCCAGCGATCAAGTGGGAGGCGTCGCGATCGCGTTCCGAGGCGCTGGACGCTGAACGACCGTTTTTTCCTTGACTTGCCAGGGCAGCCCCATTAAGATATATCTATATTAGTTATATCTACTTGGAGGACGCGAGTGTTGGATTCCGATTTGCGTGCGCCTGGCGGTTGCGGACGCGGCCGTGGTCGGCGTCGGGCCCGTCTGCTGGAACCGGGCATGCTGCGCTATCTCGTTCTTGATGCGATTGCGCAGCAGCCACGACACGGCTATGAGCTGATCAAGCTGCTGCAAGAGCAAAGTGGGGGGTGGTACACCCCCAGTGCGGGGATGATCTATCCCATGCTCACCCTGCTCGAAGAGCTCGGCCATGTGTCGGTGCAGGCACAGGGCGCGAAGAAGCTTTATGCGGTCAGTGACGCGGGGCGCGAGTTCCTGCAGCAGAACCAGGCGCTGGTCACCGCGTTGCGCGAGCGCATCGCTCGCAGCGGGGGCGCCGAGATGGAATTGGTCCGCGAGCGAATGCACGCGCTGCGGGAGGCGGTGCGCAGCCGAGTGCAGCAACGGCAGGCGACGCCGGAGGAGATCGACCACCTTCTTGCCATCCTCGACCGCGCGATAGCGCAGATCACGGCGCGCTGATCGCCAGAAGACGTTTTTCCACTTTGCCATTTGCCCCGATCGGGCGGATGACATTCACAAGACACAAGGAGTTTTTGATGCAAACAACACAACAACAACCCTCCGGGGCACAAGGCATGGGCTGCGGCAGGAGCTGCGGTGGACGCGGCATGGGCGGAGGAATGCGCGGTGGGCGTCAACGCGTAGCAAACGCAGGGGCGCTCGACGATGGGAGCTTGAATGACCGAACGGCGCATCGCACCCAGCACATCGCCCAGTTGCGCGCCGACATCAGCGCCGCGCCGCGCTTGCCACTCAATCGCCTTGAACAGGAGGACTTGCTGCTCATGCGCGAGGAAGAAAAAATCGCCCGTGACGTGTATCAGCGGCTCTACTCGCGCTGGGGCATCCGGCCGTTTGACAATATCAGCGGCGCCGAGCAGGCCCATATGGACGCCATCCTGGCCTTGCTTGAGCACCACGGTCTGCCTGACCCGGCGCAGGGGCTGGCGGTCGGACAGTTCCGCCGCACCGATCTACAGGAGTTGTTTGACCACCTGGTCGAGCAAGGGCTGCGCAGCGAGGCCGACGCGGTGCGCGTGGGGCTGCTCGTCGAGGAACTCGACATCGCCGATTTGCAAAAGGCTGCTGCGCGCACGGACAAGCCGGAGATTCGTGCGGTGTACGCCGAGCTCGAGCGCGGTTCGCGCAACCACCTTCGGGCGTTCTACCGCTGGAAGCAAAAGCTGGGCATCGACTATGTGCCGCAGCATCTGTCCGTCGAGGAGTTTGAGCGCACCGCGCGGTCTACGCACGAGACCTGTGATTGACACTTGGCAGAGAATGAAGTCCTCAGCCATGGTCGACCCAGTACGCATCATCCAGCGCTTCAATGCAGGCCGCGATCCCGAACGCCTTGCGATCAAGTACCGTGCGATGCGCCAGGATGCCTTCACATTTCTGCGCGGCACCTGTCACCTCTTCTATCGCCAATTGCCCGAGGTAAGGCTGTTCACCAAGGCACCGACGGCTTGGCTGTGCGGCGATTTGCATCTCGAGAATTTCGGGAGCTACAAGGGCGATAACCGACTGGCATATTTCGACCTGAACGATTTCGACGAAGCCCTCATTGCACCCTGCACTCTCGATCTTGTGCGATTGCTGACCAGCATCCTCGTCGCGGCCGATCGGCTGCGCATCGACCAGAGAGAGGCGCAGAAAATCTGCCGCATGTTTCTTTCGGCGTACGTCGCGGCCATCGTTCGGGGCAAGCCGCTCTGGATCGAGCGGGAGACGGCACAAGGCGCGGTACGGGTCTTGCTCGACGGACTGAAAGATCGCAAGCGGTCGGCCTTCCTGGACACTCGGACGGTGCGAAAGGGCAAACGCCGCACTCTGATCGTTGACGGCAAAAAGGCGCTTGCAGTGACGCCTGAACAGAAAGACAAGGTGGTGGCGCGGATTGCGCGCTTCGCCGCAAAACAACCGAATCCGGAGTTTTTCGAGGTCCTCGACGTGGCACGCCGCATTGCCGGAACAGGCAGCCTGGGCGTCGATCGCTATGTCATTCTGGTGCACGGCAAGGGATCACCGGATGGCAACTATCTGCTCGACCTGAAGCAGGCGCTTCCGTCCTCGCTACTGGCACGATCACGCGCAATCCAGCCTTCATGGCAAACCGAGGCGCAACGTGTTGTCAGCGCGATGCAGCGCGTTCAGGCGGTCTCCATGGCATTTCTGCAGCCGCTGCGCTGGAACGGCACGTCGTATGTTTTGCGCGGACTGCAGCCGTCCGAGGACCGTCTGTCCTTGGGCACCGGCGCGCAAGCAGCCGCTGAACTCGAAGGAACGATCCAGAGCATGGGCGCGCTTGTTGCCTGGGGGCAATTGCGCAGCAGTGGACACTCGGGCTCTGCAACCGCTGATGAACTTGGCGATTACGCAGCTTCCAAACGCTGGCAGCGCGATATCCTGGAGGCGGCGACTGAGGCAGCCAGACAGACCCGCGCCGACTGGGCGGGTTTTGCTCAAGCGTATGACGAAGGCGCATTTGGGACGAGGTGAGGACGTGATCGCAGAGGACCAACTCAGCCAATGACATCCTCGTCAAGCCGCCCGCATTCATTTCCGCGAGCTGTGTAAAAGTTGAGCAGATCGCGTGGCGACCTGAAACGCGTCCGACAATCGGCAGCTGGCGGCGCATTTCGCTCCACGCTTACCGGAGGTTCACCGGCCCGGCCGCAGTATTCCCCAAGGTGCTTTGCGCTTGTGTCTGCGTCGTCGGCTTTCTGCGCAGCGTATCCAGAGTGACGGCCAACAGGGCGGGATGGGATGACGCAGTCAACGCGGCCTGAATCAGGCGGCACGCATCGACAAAAGAGCCTCACCCTTGCCTTGAAAGGGCCGCGCCAACACCCCGCGGCTTCCAAAATGTTGACATCTATCGTGTTCAAAATGTCAACATCCATTCGCTGCGCACCGGAATAGATGTCAACATCAATTCTTCCCGGGCGTCCAAAATGTCAACATAAATTCTTCGCGCGACTGCCCGACTGGGCGGCCTGCGGCGGTCACCGCCGGGGCCGACTTCGCCGGCGCGTCCCGCGTCGGAGTCCGGGGTGACCCAAGATCCGTCGTGGCCGAAAATCCGGGCGTGTCAATTATCCGGCAGAAGGCTCTCGCCGCGCAGAGCCGACCCGCGCAGGACAGGGCGAAGCGGGGAGATGGGCCGAAATCCCGGGTGCGCTGAGTGTGCAAAGCAGGTGTTCCAGACCCCAGCAGCCGGCGGGGTCCAAAAGCCAGACACCCCCCCGGAGGTAGCCTTAATTATTATTATAATGTGCAGACACCCCCCCGAACTTACCTATGCATTTTGGGTTCTGGAAGGCTTTTCCGGTTGACATGATACGGTTTGCAATGAGGGGTCTTGCCGTTTGAAATGAACGCCCTACCGCGGGCGCGCGTCGGGTCGAATTTTGCTTCGCGCAGCGCATTCACGCCATCGATGTCGCGGTAGATTGCACGCTACCGAAGCGCAAAATTCTCCCCTCCGCGCGCTGAACCCATGTCCGAATTTGAACCCCATCCGGGTTGCCCGGTTGCTCACGCGCAACATCCGCCGCAGGGGCTTCGACGCGAATTGATGTCAACATTTTCGACCTCCGGAAGGAATAGATGTTGACATTTTGGGTGCCGTCGCGCGAATAGATGTTGACATTTTGGACGCTCCGGCGGGAATAGATATCAACATTTTCGCCCCTGACGACCGCGTGCGCGCACCGCGCTGAGTGTCCGGATTCCTCGACTTTTTCCATGCGGATATTGCGGATTTCCGACACCGGGCGATCCGCCCCCCGCGCTCCGAACGCCCTTCGGCGAAGCTGTTTTCCGGTCTCCCCGCTTCCTTGGCGATCCCGTTTTCCGGCCCAACCTGCGCGGGGGATTCTCCCCCGGACCCTCATCATCCCGGCTGCCGTGCAGCCGCCGTCAATATCGCATGCTGCGTCGCCATTGCGCGGAAGAAGGTTCTGCTTCACGCAGAATTCCTCGTCGCGAAGCACGCTGAGCGTCCGCCACCGAAGCGCAGCACCACCTTCCTCCGCCGGGAGTCCCGGGCCCGTGTCAGTTCCAACCCGGATGACCCGGTGACCCGGTTGCGCATGTGGTCCATCCGCGCAATGCGGTGCAGCAAGAAACGGATGATGCTGCGCGCAAGATTCAAATCGGTTGCACCGGAGGACGGTCGAGACAAATCCTCCTCTGCGCACCCACCTGTCGCAACCCGCCTCAAGCCCTCAGGGCGGCGCCCTGAAAGATGGGTCATATCAAGCGCCTAGACCGGGTTGCTGCGCGCGATGGCCAGCATCCTGAGCAGGTCGGAGAAGATCATCTTGTGGCCGGGATGGCGCTGGCTCGTGCCGGATTGGGATGCCTGCGCGGGCAGGCCCATCTTGCGCATGAGCGTGCGCCCATGCAGCCGACCGACGTCCAGACTCTGGCGGCACAGGACGCGGGCGATCTGGCACGATCCCATGAACGGGTGCTCCAGATGGATTTGGTCGATGCGGCGCATGAGCGCCCGATCGTCGGCGCTGGGTGGCCGGGGCAGGCCGTCAACCGCACTGCGGCTCCTGCCCGACAGACGCGCCTGCTGGCTGGCAGGGGTGGTGTGGTCACGGAGAATCATCGCGTGGCGCTCAGCAATCCCGCCTTGGTGAGCGCTTTGCCAAGGTGCGCGACCGCAGTCTGACCAAGAATGCCACGCGCGCGTTCGCGACACTGCCCGTGGCCAACATCGACCTGGCGCACGCAATCCTTGCTGTGTCTCGGGGTCAATACGTGCCGCCTGTGCCTGCGCGGCACGCTGCATCGTCTCGTGCCCGGTTGCAGCGGATCGGCCGAGGCGAAGACGTCTGACGCGTGGCTGTCGCGCACGATGGATTCCGGCCCAGACAATCGGGATGCCGGACCGCGCGAGATCAGCGGTAACAGTTGCCGGAGCCCCCACGGGAGCGAAAGATCTTCATTTCGCACAGAGGCCTTGATTTCGAACGGCTTCATTGTTCGCGGATGATTTCGAACGGTTGATTTCGTCCGGGGGCTTTATCGTTCATTTGTGCGATCGTGGCCCGGAACCCCGGGGCGTCAGCTGATTTGCTGCACCGGGGGGCGGCCGCCAGCATCCGGACGGCGGCCGCGTCGCGGAGCGCGTCGTGCTGGCGGGCAATCGCCCACGCTGCGGCCGCACGCGGCGGCACAGTTGCAATCATTCGCAGGTCAACTGGTGACAGGCTGGGGGGGTCCTGTTCAACTCCCTGTGCCAGTCGCTGCAGGTCAGCCCACCGAAAGCGCAGGGCGCGACCAATGCGCACACCCTGAAGCTCTCCGGCGCGCTCAAGACGCCAGAGCGTGGTTCTGGAGAGACTCAGAAAGCGCTGCGCCTGCGCGGCGGTCGCGAGCCCTGTTTGTTCTGTTGTTTGATGTATCTGCCGCATACACACTCCAGTTGCACTGGGTTTGGGCCGCATGGGCCTGACCCAGCGCTCTAGGGCGAGGTGTGCTTTGGCGCGATTCGATTGAGTGTGCCAGGCGCACAGGAATGCGCTTGGTATGGCAATATTCGCTGCGTTAGACGACTTTGTTTAGCGTAATAGTCTACGTTTCCGTTGAAATAAAATTTATTCCACAGCGTGACTGTGTGCTTCTAGTGTAGTGTTCGATTCTTGAAGGAACTTAATTGATTGGTTTGTTTCCAATGGCCTATTTTGGTTTGCATTGGAGTGTGCAATTGCGAGTTGCCCCTGGAATTGAGCTGACAGCGGAACAAAAAGACGAGTTGACGAAACTGGTGCGATCCAAGCGCACCAGCGTCAGGCTGGCGCAGCGTGCGCAGATCGTGCTGCTGGCAGCACAGGGTCTTCAAAACAAGGCCATTGCCGAGCAACTGGGCATTGGACGGGTGCAGGTTGCGCGCTGGCGCGAGCGCTACTTGGATTTGGGGCTGCACGGCATCGAGCGCGATCTGCCGCGCGGTGCGCCGCCGGTGAAGGTTGATGTGGCCAAGTTGGTGGAGCTGACCACGCAGACCCTGCCTGAAGCGGCCACGCACTGGAGCACACGCAAGATGGCGACTGTGCTGGAGGTCAGTGCCAGCACCGTGATGCGCCACTGGCAAGCCAACGGCCTCAAGCCGCATTTGCTGAGCGGCTTCAAGATCTCGCGCGATCCGAAGTTTGCCGAGAAGCTCGAAGACATCGTGGGCTTGTACCTGTCGCCGCCCGAGCATGCCTTGGTGCTGTGCTGCGACGAGAAGAGCCAAATCCAGGCGTTGGACCGCACGCAGCCCGGGCTGCCGATGAAGAAGGGGCGCGCGCAGACGATGACGCACGACTACAAGCGTCATGGCACGACCACGTTGTTTGCTGCACTCAATGTACTGGACGGGCAGGTCATCGGCCAGTGCCAACAGCGCCACACCCACGCAGAGTGGCTCAAATTCCTGCGCAAGATCGACCGCGAGACGCCCAAGGGCAAGACGCTGCACCTGATCGCCGACAACTACGCCACCCACAAGCATCCGGCCGTGCAGGAATGGCTGGCCAAGCACCCCAGGTTCCACATGCACTTCACGCCCACCTCGGCCTCCTGGCTGAACATGGTGGAGAGATTCTTCCGCGACATCACCGCTGAGCGGCTGCGCCGGGGCGTTTTCACCAGCGTGCCCGAGTTGATCGCCGCCATCGACGAGTACGTCGCTCATCACAACACCAAACCCAAACCGTTCATCTGGACCAAGAGCGCTGCCGACATCTTGCAGAAGGTCATTCGCGCCAACAGCCGCTTAAGTTCCAAACAGAATGCAACACTACACTAGGCGCTTTGGGCGTCTCAGGCGTCAGCAATGGGGTGGACTCCTCCATCCGCAGCGGCATCTTTGTGCCAAAGATACCGCATTGCTTCAACCACGTGAACCGAGAGGGGGCTTCCATCATGAAAATGACGACAGTTGGGATTGACCTGGCATAAGCAGTGTCCCAGATGCAATCGGTCGATGCGCGCGGCAACACCGAAGGGCACCTACACAACAGGAAGCCAGATCGCTTCCTGTTCGAGGGCCAGTCCGGACTGCCTCATGTGTTCGGCGAGCGGCCTCAGATCATCGGGCAACTGGGCAGCGGCACTGGTGAACTCCCGAAACGTAGCCTGCCATAGCCGCTGGCTGCCATAGCGGGCCAGCCTGATTTGCCAGTCGGGCATCAACCAGCATTCGCAAGTGTCGCCAAGCTGTGCATAGAGCCGCGCGAAGTTCACCAAGCCCACACCGTCATAGTCCGGGAACAGCACAACACGGCTAGCACGCGGGCGCTGCCCCAGCCAGGCGAGAAGCCGGCCATCAAGCTGTCCGCCGTAGTACAGCAGGGTGGCCTGCGTTCCTACTGGCAGCCAATCCGTGCGGTCAAACAGCGCCTGGTTCTCCACCAGCCAGAGCGGCTGCCCGCTTTGCCAGGCGTCGTCGGTTTCTAAACGCAGGCTGGCAGCGCCGAAGTTGTGCGTGAGCTGGCTGAGAGGTAGTTCGCTGCCCTGTTCGTTTTGCCGCCAATGGACATTGTCGCCAACAGCCTTGATCAAGGGGTAGTAGCACGCATGCTGATGGTGGCGTGCTTTGCTGTCGCGCGCGTGGGCGATGTGTCGCGCCCGCAGCGGCAGATCGGTCATGGCCTGCATCTCGACCTGGGGGGAGAGCGCGCTCAGATGGACTGCAAAACGTTGTGGATCGCTGACACGGTAAACATCACCGCGCCCCTGACGCTGACAGATCACCGCTCCGGTCTGCCGGGCGAAGCGATCCAGCGCACTGCGCTGGGCGGCGGTGAACTGGCTGGCCGGCAGGGACTGCTGACCATGCAATTTGAGCAATGCCGCGCGGAGGATTCGGTCCATCGTCAGGCATCCATGGGCTCGATGATCTGCCAACTGAAACGGCTGATCTGGTTGCTGCCGTGGCGATGATGGATGGGCACGCAATAGCGCACGGTGGTCAGCGGCGCGGGCGAGGCAAAGATCAGCGAAAAGCCGAACTCCGCCGCCGTGTCGATTAGGCTGCGCTGATTTCGTGCATCCAGGGCCTGTGCCTCGTCCAGGTAGCAGATGCCCTGGATAGGACGACGCTGATCCTGCATCAGATGCAGCATCGCCAATCCCGTCACCAGTTTGGCCATCAGCACAGTGCCATTGGAGGCGGCACTGTCGAGGTCATCGAAGGCTTCCGGCTCGCGATCCGCCTTGCCGACCCAGAAGCGCAGGCGGAACAGGTCGGCCACGCGCAGGCCGTGGCGGGCGTTGCCCTCCTCGATCAGCAGGGCCTTGGCGCGATTGAGTTGATCGTCGTCGAGCACACTCTGCTGGTTGAACAGTTCGAAGGTTTCGCCGCCATCCACCGTGGCGGCAGTATCGATCAACAGTTCGATGGCCTCGACCAGGAGGGTCTCGTCCTCGGGTTCGATCTTGAACACTGCCAGATCGGAGAGTTGTCGGCCGCTGATCTTGCGGTTGAATTCACGCATCCGGCGCTTGAAAGCAAACATGCCGTCGCGCAGCTCGCGCAGGGAGGCGGCCACATTCACCACCGCCGAGCGCGCTTTCTTTTCTAGGGCTTCGGCTTCCTGCGGCAGGTGATGGGCGAATTCAACGAGACGAAGGATCTCGCTTTCCGGTTCGCCGACAAACTGATACTTGGTCAATCCGCCGGTATGGATTTCCCCCAGTAGATGCCGAATCTGCTCATCCAGTTCCAGCAGCAGCCGGCAGTCGGCCAGATAGGTCTGCAGGCGCTCGGCCAGTTGCTCCAGCGCGAACTCCGGCTGGGCCAGCCAGGGAGTGTGCGGCAGCTCCGCCACCCAGGTGAAAGGGCCTTCGTGGTCGATGCGCTGATGACGGCGTTGCTCAATCTGCCGGTGTTGCTGCTGCAAGAGCGCCAAATCCTGCTGCCGCTGTTGGCGCTGCTGATCCAGTGCGTGGTGCCGCTCTGCCGACTGCGCCAGACTATTGCCGAGTTCGACGAGCTTTTTCGCCAGTGTCTGCAACCGCTCCTCGCGCTCAGCCTCGCTTTGCTGCAAGTCCTGCATGTGCGTGTAGTCCCGCAACTCGGCATCGAGTTCGGCCAGTTGCTGCTCCAGCGCCAGGCGTTGCTGTTTGACGTTATCCAGGGCCTGGGCCGTGGCCAGTTGTTCTTGCAGCTGAGCCTGCTGTTGCTGTAAGTCCCGCTGCCATTCGCTCAATTCGGCCAGGGTGCGTTGCTGATACTGTGCCGGCAGGGCTTCCAGCCGCAGTTGCAGGCCAGGCAAGTTGAGGTGCCCGGCATCCGCATCGGCCAAGGCCGCAAGCAGGGCCTCGCCATCAAGGCGGAAATCCTCGCTGCCCAAGGTCAGTACCGGCTTGGCCAGCACCTTGTTCAGCGCGCCCAGTTGTACCGCAGAGACGACACCAGCCAGTTGCTGATAAAGGTTCTGCCCCTGGGTACGCAACTCCTGCGCCAGCTGGGCGAATTCCCGTTCGATGCGTGCCAGCTCGCGCGCGATGGCCACTGGCGTGCGGCTCTGCGCCTGGCCGATCCGCACCACCAGCGCGTCCCGTTGCGCCTGCAGCTCGCGGCGGCGCGCCTCCAGCAGGGTGCGGTCGGGGATCAAGGCAAAACGCTGCTGCAACGCGCGCAACTGTTCGTTTTGCTGGCGAAGCTGCTTTTGTTCCAACTCGCACTCTTTCTTGTCGCCAGCCAACTGCATATCCTGCTCGCGCAGGCGGGTTAGCTCGACATCGGACTGTGCCAGATCATGCTGCAGGGTTTGCTGGCGAGTTTCGTAGTGCTGTTGCCACTGACCCAGTGCTGCATCTATCAAGGGGCGCCAGCACAACAATTTGCCGCGCAACTCCAGGCGGGCATCCTGCTTCCGTTCCAGTTCGACCAAGACAGCTTGCAGACGCACGGCGGCTAGGTACTGGCTGCGTTCGGCGTTGAGATCGGCGAATGCCTTGTCCCATTCGGCCTTGAAGTCAATGCTGGCATCCGGCAGGTCGCGCCGGAAAATCTGCAGCAGATAGTCCTTCACCTCACTGGAGCGCAACTTATCTAAACGTAGCGTACGCGTCAGCACCCGCTGAAAAACGCTGGCGTCGCTGGCGTGCTCCAAGCGGAAGACGCAGAAATCCTGCTGACTGGCAAGCTTACGGCTGCGTCCGCCATACACCATGTCGGCGAATTCGCTGCTGCCATAGCTGAACACCCGGCGGCCGTGGCTCGCCAGATGGCCAGGCAGTTGCGGCTGGGCCACCAGGGTGCCATCCGGCAGGCAGAACTCCTCGACCTTCAGCGGCCCGGCATAGGCGAAATACTCGTACTCGAAGCTCACCCCTTTGCCCACGCAGCCCAGCACCACGGTGCCGGACTCCGGCAGTGACACCTCCAGCAGCACATAGGCGCTGTTGTTGGGGAAATAGAAGCGCCGGCTCTTGTCCACATCGTGCGCACCAAAATCCATGCGTCGGCGGTCGATGATCAGCAGAAACTGCAAGGCATTGATCAGACTGGTCTTGCCAGTATTGTTGGGTGCCACCAGAGAGACCGCACCATCGAGCGGCAGCTCGGCGCGCGAGTAGCCAGCGCTGCCCAGCAAGACTAGACGTTGGAAGCCGTACAGCATCAGGTGTTCTCCTCGTCGGCCGCTACATCCTCAGTCCTGTTTTCCGCTACAGGCGCGCTCTCTTCGTCGCCATCGTTCTTGGCCGTCAACGCCAGGCTCTCGAAATGATCGAGGTAGCGGCATACAGCGGGCAGCAGTCGCCAGCCTGCCGGCTCGGCCACAGCAAAGCCCAGGTTGCAGGCGCGACCCAGCAGCTCCAACAGAGCGTCGGGGTTGAGGCCCTCGGCATCCAGCAGGTCTTGCTGTTGCTTGTAGACCTCGGCCAGCCAGGCGCTGTCGATCAGCCAATCGGTAAAACGCTGCAGGGGTTTGCCGGCGTTGGCCTGGGCATCGAAGACCACCATAAACAGCAAGGCCAGCTGGCGGCTGATTTTGCCGATGTTGCTGTTGGCCTCATTGTTGTAAAACCAGGCAAAGCCCCTGGCATCCAGACGCAGATCAAATCCCAACGCGGCAAACAAGCCGACATAGCTGGCCTCGTGCTGTTCCAGCTCCGCCCACAGCGCTGGCTCGGCCATCCGGTTCAGGTGTTTGCCGGAGAGAAACAGACGGAACAGTTCAGCCAATGCTGGCATCTGCGATAGCGTGGCGGCCAAAGATTGGGGGATCGTCATTGCGGGATACTCACGCGGTACGGGTGATGCAGGACGCGAATCGTCTGCAACGTGATTTTTTCAGGCTGGCTGGCGACCTCGAACTGCCAGCCGGGCTCATGTTGCAGGTCATGGAACAGGCGCAGCAGGGTGGCATCCTGCAGGTGGGCGTAATGGCTGTGCAGCCAATCGAGCAGATTGTCCACTGGCAGGCTGCGGGCCAGATGCGCACGAATAGCGGCTTCGTCCAGCTGCTCCAGTACCTGCACGGCGTCGCCAGGGTCATCTTGCGGAAAGGCCACGGCCTGCGGCTGGTACTGACGTGCGGCGGCCATGACGGCCCGCACCTCATCGCCCAATTGCAATTTGAAGCCGCGCTCATTGCGCCAGACGGGGAGCGCTGTGTTGTCTGCCCGGCGCGATAGTGCGCGACGCAGGCCGCGTTTACGGACCTGCCCCAACAGCAGGCTGATGGCGCTGGTCATTGCATTGTGTTGACGTAGCTCCTCGCGCAAGGGCAGCAGCGTGTCGGCGCATTGTTGCGCAACCAGGCGGCCAAAGCGTCGCAGCTCCTTGGCCTGATGTGCCACTTGGCGCAACTGCAGGCGATGCGAGTAGAGCGCGCCCTGTACCGACAATTGCTCTAGGCCCAAGTCGATGGCAAGTTCAGCGTCTTCCAGATAGCGGTAAAAGGAGCCCTGCGGGCCGCTGTCCATCATCTGGTTCATCGGCTCCACATAATGATCGTAGGCTTCCAGCACCGCCCGATAACGCTGGGTGGTCGGCATGCTGCTGTCGGCGCTCTTGGCGTTTTCCGCCAACTCGAACAACGCGTGCCGATCCTGATCGAGCTGCAGGCTGATCTGTCGAAAGAGTTCCGCCAGCTTGTTGGCGGCCCCACGTACCCGATCCATGTCGGCCCCGAGCATGCCTTCATTGAGTGCTTCGGTGGCTTCGCGGATGGCAGCAATGCGCGCCTGCAGTACGGCAGCCAGACCCAGCTCATGTTCACGGGTGAGGCCGCGCACGAACTCCAGCACATAGGCATTGAGCTGCAGATCGCTGCTTCGCGGCAAGGTCTGCAGGATCTCCGCATTGACCAAGGCGCGCAGCACCGTACCTTGCGCTTGGGCATCCCGTTGTCCGGATACCTTGGCAATACTGCTCAGCACCTGATCGCTCGTCAGCACGGCAAACTCCCGCGACAGCCGCACCAGAAACTCCACGGTGTCCCAATGGGTGTAAAGGGCGTAGACCAGTGCGCGAGGGCTGGCCATGTCAGTTCAGCCTCCCCCCACTGAGCTGGCATAGCGTGTGCGGCATGCTGTCATCCGCCAAACGCACAGGGCGGCAACGCGGCGGATGGCCGCTGCGGGGTTTCATACGGTACAGGCTGGACGCATCGACGGCTCATTGTCCCCACGCCACCGCGCCCGCGTTCTGGCGAAATCGAGCCCAGCGGCCACATTTCTTTGCGCTCTTGCGAAGCAGCACAAGGAATGTACTCGTCCTGCCGGGGGACAAGCGATTCTCTCGCTGCGTCCAGGCAGGATTCTGCCAAGCATGGTGACATGCATAGTGTGAACACGGTGGCGTCCATGTGGTGAACAGCGTGGCAGCACTGTGTTGACATGGCAAAACCGTCGATGGGTGTTTTTTCTACCCGCCATACGCGGGCGGCAGGCCGCGCCATAGTGCACCGGTGCGATGAATGCAGAACGCGGCGTTGATGAATCGGCGGTTGTCTTGCGCAACCCCACCCTAACCACCTGCCAGGCCCGGTAGAAGGGGTTCGAGCAATTCACAGCGCCCGTCGGATCGGTCATGTCGATGAAGCGTCTGTGGCATCTCGATCAGGGGGCTGTTGCGAACGACCCCATCATGCCACATCGCCAGACGACCCAATCTGGGCACATGAAGCGACGCATGTGGCCCTATTGCAACAAGGGTGCCGCCGCATTTTTTGATGACAATTTTGTGGAGCATGCTGCACTGAAAAGAAAAAAACCTAAGTAAATCAATTACTTAGGTTTTCTTTTTGGCGGAGACGAAGGGATTCGAACCCTTGATGCGCTTTTGGCGCATACTCCCTT
>JAGDVQ010000078.1 GCA_023255715.1 Thiomonas sp. | reverse complement strand
ATCCCGTCCCGCCCTTGCCCCATCTGCGGCCCTGCCGCCGGTGGCCCAGGCAGCGGTGGCCAATCCGCAACCGGAGCCCGCATCCAAGCCCGAGCCCAAACCCGAACCAAAGCCGCAGCAACACAAGTTGGCAACGCAAGATCACAAGACCACGGCACAGACTAGGCCACGCACGGCAACGGCCAAGGTGCAGCGCGTGGGTGCGGTGTCGGTGTGCCACAGGGCAGGCTGGTATGTGCAGGTGGGGGCGTTCGGCAAGCAGCAAAGCATCGACCGTCTCGCGCAGCACCTGCACCGGGCGGGCTATACAGAGGTCTGTGTCGCGACAAAAGAGGTGCGTGGTCTGCGGCTGTTCTATGTCGGTCCCTACCGCAATGCGGCCGCCGCGCGTGCTGCGCGAGCGCCGCTGCACAAGCTGACAGGGACAGAAGGCATCTTGCGCAAGCTGCCCTGATCGCCATCGCAAGCGCAGCTCGACTGGTCGGGCTGCGAGAATAACCCCATGCTCGATGACCGCCTTGCCCCGATGCTGAACACAGACGGCTCCGACCTGCTGCTGGGCGAGAGCGCGCCGATGCGTGCACTGCGCGAGCAGATCCGCCGTGTGGCACAGACCGACAGCACGGTGCTGATCCTGGGCGAATCCGGCACCGGCAAGGAACTGGTGGCCCGTGCGGTGCATGGCTGGTCGCCACGCGCGGCGCGGCCGTTTGTTGCGGTCAACTGTGGCGCGATTCCCGGTGAGCTGATGGAAAGCGAGCTGTTCGGCCATGAGCGCGGCGCGTTTACCGGCGCCATCACCGTGCGCAAGGGGCGGTTCGAGCTGGCCGGGCGCGGCACGCTGTTTCTCGATGAAATCGCGGAGATGAGCCCGCCGTTGCAGGTCAAGATTCTGCGGGTGCTGCAGGAAAAGAGTTTCGAGCGCGTGGGCAGCAGCGAGGTGCTGGCATCGCAGGCGCGCATCGTCGCCGCCACGCACCGTGATCTGGAGCAGCAGATCGGTCTGGGCCGTTTCCGCGAAGATCTGTTCTACCGCCTGCATGTGTTTCCGCTGCAGGTGCCGCCGCTGCGCGAGCGTGGCGACGACATCCTGCAGCTCGCCGAGCACACCCTGCAGCGTCTGGAAGCGCAGGGGCTGGGCCGGGTGCGGCTGGGCGACGGCGTGCAGCAGGCCTTGCTGAGTTACCGCTGGCCCGGCAATGTGCGCGAGCTGCAGAACCTGATGGAGCGCCTGCTCATTCTGCACGCCGGCTCCATCGTGCGGCTGGCCGACCTGCCGCCCAAGATGCGCACGGGCGATGCGCTGACCACCGACGTGCCGTCTCTGCCGCAAGCGCCGTCCCCCGCCCCGACGGGCGAAGACGACCAGGACGGTCTGCATGCCCTGATGGACGCAATGGCCGAACCGGCGCTGCAGCCGGTGCTGCCGCCGGAAGGTCTGGACTTGCGCGCCTATCTGGAGAGCATCGAGCGCAGTCTGATCGAACAGGCACTGGAGCGCAGCCGCCATGTCATTGCCCATGCCGCGCAGCATCTGGGCCTGCGTCGCACCACCCTGGTGGAAAAAATCCGCAAATACGGACTCGGTACCGAATCGCGCGAGCAATGACGCAGCACGGCTGCCAAGGCGTCAGAAAATCGTCACCATGCAGGCCCTGGATTTGCTAACGTGTCGGTGTTGCCCTCTGCTGCGCCTTCCCGCTTGTTGCCGACTCCCATGACTTCGCCGCGCATTCTGCTGATCGACCATGACGCTGCGCGCGGGCAGCAGCTGCGTGATGCCCTGCAGGGCGCAGGCTGCGTTGCGCAATGGCATGACGCACAGGACGCAGCGCTGCAGGCGGTGGAGCAGGGCTGGTCGCCGGATCTGGTGTTTTGCGATGGCGATGCCCCCGGCGCAGACACCGCGCGCATGCTGTCCCGGTTGCACGCCCTGCACGGCAGCTTGCCGGTGCTGATCGTCTCCCGCCACGGTACGGTGCAGGCGGCCGTGCAGGCGCTGCAGAATGGCGCGGCAGACTACCTGAGCGCGCCGCTCGACGTGGCCGAGGCGCTCGCCAAGATTCGCCAGTTCGTCCCCGGCGCGGCAGCGCTGAGCGTGCCGAAGGACAAGCCTGCTGGGGCAGCGCCTGTCTCTCCACGCGCGGCGCAGCTTGCGCCCGCGCCAGGAGAGGCCGCCCGGTTGGTGGCCGAATCGGCTGCGATGCAGGGCATTCTGGACATTGCCCGCCGCGCGGCGCAAACCGATGTGACCGTGATGCTGCTGGGCGAGAGCGGCGTGGGCAAGGAGGTGATGGCGCGGTTCATCCATGCGCAGTCGCCGCGTGCGGCCGGGCCGTTCATCGCCATCAACTGCGCGGCCATCCCGGAAACCTTGCTCGAGGCCACGCTGTTTGGCTTCGAGAAGGGCGCGTTCACCGGGGCGGGACAATCCGCGCCGGGCAAGTTCGAGCAGGCGCAGGGCGGCACCCTGCTGCTCGACGAGGTGACCGAAATGGCCCCGGCGCTGCAGGCCAAGCTGCTGCGCGTGTTGCAGGAACGCGAAATCGAGCGCCTGGGCGGGCGCAAGCGCATCGTGCTCGACCTGCGGCTGATCGCCACCAGCAACCGCGATCTGCAGCAGGCGGTCAAGCAGGGCGTGCTGCGCGAGGACGTGTATTACCGCCTGAGCGTGTTTCCGCTGCAGATTCCGCCGCTGCGCCAGCGGCGCGACGACATCCTGCCGCTCGCGCTGGCCATGCTCGTGCGGTACGCCGCGCAGTTCGGCCTGCCGTCCGTGCCGCAACTCGACAGCGCGGCACGACAGGCCCTGCTGGCGCACGATTGGCCCGGCAATGTGCGCGAACTCGACAACGTGATGCAGCGCGCCGCCATCCTCTGCCAGAACGGCCGGATTGCAGCGGGCGATCTGCTGTTCCCGGCGTCCGTGACCGAGGTTGCGGCGCGTGCCTTCACGCCGCCCGCTCCAGCGACAGCGCTGTCTTCGGGCGATCTCGGCAGTGAACTGGCACTGAGCGAACGCCAGCTCATCGCCGACGCGCTGCAGCAAAGCCAGGGCTCCAAGTCGCTTGCCGCGCAGCGTCTGGGCATCAGTCCGCGCACTCTGCGGCACAAGCTGCAGAAGCTGCGCGAGGCCGGAATGGGCTTGCCCGATTCGTTCTGATCAGCAGGGTGGAATGGCTTTTGCTTGATAAGGGCAATATGCCGGTTTTCAGCCGGATGACTCGACAATCCATCGCCGGAGGCCTTCATGCAAATCGACCCGATGCAAAGCGTTCTCGCCCAGATGCGCAGTCTGGCCGCGCAGGCTGCGGCGCGTCCTGATGCTGCAGGCGGCAATGCGGCGGCTGCGCTGGGCGCCACCGCGGCTGCGCAACAGACGGATTTCGCCGCCACCCTCAAGAGCGCACTCGACGGTGTGAATGGCGCGTTGCAGCAGGCCAACGCCCTGCAGCAGCAGTTCGTCTCGGGCACGGGTGACGTGAGCCTGAGCGATGTGATGCTGGCCTCGCAGAAGGCCAGCCTGTCGTTTCAGGCGGCGCTGCAGGTGCGCAACAAGCTGGTGTCGGCGTATCAGGACATCATGAACATCCAGGCCTGACATCCAGTCACGACAAATTTTTGACACTCTGCCATGGCCACGACTGCCTCCGCCGCGCTGCAAGACCCCCTGGGCGCATTCCGTCAGATGAGCATGAACCAGCGGTTCACCTGGCTGGCGGGGCTGGCCGCGCTGATCGCGCTGATCGTCGTCACCCTGATGTGGACCAGCCGCCTCGACTACCAGGTGCTCTACACCAATCTGTCCGAGCGCGACGGCGGCGCAGTGATCGGCGAGCTGCAGAAACTGAACATCCCTTACCGCATCACCGGTGGCGGCGCGGTGATCGAGGTGCCGTCGCAGCAGGTGTACGCCACGCGCATGAAACTGGCCGCCGACGGCTTGCCAAAAGGCGCCGGCGTGGGCTTCGAGGTGCTCGACAACGAGCCCATGGGCACCAGCCAGTTTGTCGAGCGCATCAATTACCAGCGGGCGCTGGAAGGCTCGCTCGGCCGCACGATCGAGGCGTTGTCGGCGGTGGATGCCGCCACGGTGCATCTGGCCATTCCCAAGCCGTCGGTGTTTTTGAGCGAGGCGGAAAAGCCCTCGGCCTCGGTGTTGCTCAAGCTCTATCCGGGGCGGGTGCTCAGCGGGGCGCAGGTGGCGGGCATCGTGCATCTGGTGGCCTCGGCGGTGGCGGGGCTGAACGACCAGAATGTCAGCGTGGTCGATCAGGACGGCAATCTGCTGTCCGCCGGGCCCCGCGCGGACAGCGGCATTCAGCCTGAGCAACTGGCCTATCGCAACACGGTCGAGCAGCAATACCGCAAGCAGATCGAGGCACTGCTGGCGCCGCTGGTGGGCAGCGACGGCGTGCGGGTGGCGGTGTCGGCCGACATCGACTTCGCCAAGACGGAATCCAGCTCGGTGTTCTATGGCCAGGGCCATGTGCTCAGCCAGCAGCAGCAAAGCACCAATTCATCGGGCAGCGGCACGCTGCCCGCTGGCGTGCCCGGGGCACTGTCCAACCAGCCGCCGGGCGGCGTGACAGCGCCGTTCACCGTGGGCTCGGCGTCCGCTCCGCTCACGCCGCAGCAGCTCACCCAGATCACGCCCAGCCTCAAGACGCTGGCGCCCACGGCAGCCAGTTCCTCGGCCACGACCAATTACGACCTCGACAAGACCGTCAGTCACACCCAGCAGCCAGTCGGCGTGGTCAAGCGCCTGTCGGTTTCGGTTCTGGTGAACGATCAGGCCAAGGGCGGCAAGCCAGTGGCCATGAGTGCGGCGCAACTCGGGCAGATGAAGCAATTGGTGGAAAACGCCATCGGCTTCAGCAGCCAGCGCGGCGACACGGTGAGTGTGATCAACATGCCCTTCACCGCGGCGCAGAAAGAGGCCGAGAAATCGCTGCCGTGGTGGCGGCAGGCCTGGCTGTGGGATGGGGTGCGTCAGGCCGCGCCCTACCTCATTGCTCTCATCCTCGGCCTGATGGCCTACCGCGCCATGCGCAAGGCCATGGGCGGGGGTGGCACGAAGAAGGGCCGCCGTGGCGAGCCGTCCGAGCCGGAAGCACCGACAGCAGGCGACGCCGAGAGCCGCGCGCCGCAGGCGGCT
>JAGDVQ010000153.1 GCA_023255715.1 Thiomonas sp. | reverse complement strand
TGAGGGTCGATCTCGACCTGCTGCAGCCAGTGACGTTTGAGCCGTCAAAGGCGGCGCAATACCAAGCGGGATCGTCCGTCATGACACCAAGCCGCCGAGCGCATCCAGCGGGCTGGCCGCGCCGCCCGCCGCCACCTTCAGCACATGGGTGTCAATCATCAAAATGCTCACGTCCGAATGGCCAAGCAATTCCTGCACCGTGCGGATGTCTGTGCCGGCCTGCGGCAGATGCGTGGCGAAGGAATGGCGCAGGGTGTGCACGGACACGGGCTTGGCGATGTGTGCCGCCGCGCTGGCCAACTTGATGGCGCGCTGCAGGCGCTCCTCATCCAGGTGATACCGACGCTCGAAGCCCGAGCGCGGATCGAGCGACAACTTGGGTGCCGGAAACACCCAGAACCAGCCCCAGCGGCGCCCCAGGTTGGGATATTTCACCGCCAGCGCGTCCGGCACCTCGACGCCCAGTACCTCACGATACAGAAACAACAGCGCGCTCAGTGCCTGGTTGTGAGTGGAGGCCGAGACCTGGCGCTCATTCGCCAGCATGGACAGAAAGTCCTGCACCTCCGCGGCGCCCAAATCCCGAGGGTGCCGCATCGACCCGCCCCGTCCGCTCCAGCGCACGAAAAACCGCACCCAATACCGATACGCCTCCTCGGTGCGCAGGCTATAGTGCCTGTAACGCATCACCTCGCTCAACTGATCGAGCAGGCGTGGTGACTAGCGAGCATAGGCGACCGGGTTCATGGCGATCTGGATGTCTGTTTTTAAAGGCAGTGCTTCGCAGGCAAGCCCGTTGTCCAGCGGATTTCAGAGGGGCGGCGCTCTCAGGGCCAGAACGGGACTCGGAGGTTATTCCGCCGGATAACATCGAAGTGTCGAGTTATTTCGACGATCTGCATTACGTTAGGGCGTTGGAGAGGGTTTCGATGAAGCCGGACGAGTTCTGGAAGAACTTTAGACTCGGAGAAGAGTTGGCGATCTCCGGAAATTTCATCTATGACGGACTCAGGCGTTTTCACGAGATGAAACGCTTGGATTTTGATGAGGAGATTTTCGATTTTCTTTACCACATAAGCGTTGGCTTAGAACGACTCACAAAAATAGCCATCGTGCTCTGCGAACACAAAACCACAACTGATCAAGAAGCACTAGAAAAGTCGTTGATAACGCACAACTTGAGTGGCCTGATTGCGCGCTTAAAAACATCCGCCCCTATTAACTTAGGCACGAACCACAACGAGCTTATTTCGATTCTCACGAAGTTCTACAACTCACTCCGTTACGACAGATTTACGCTTGCGTCCTCTTATAGTGGTGGGAAAGAACGAAAAGCATTGGTGGGCTGGCTTGAAAAGTCTTTAAATATTACGCTGGATCGTGAAAATACGCTTTTTGGCATCGACAATCCTGAGCGGTGTCGAAAATTTGTTAGGAGGACAATTTTAAAGATTTCTCGACAAATTTATGAGGTGATCCAGAAAGAGGCCAGACGGCTTAATCTTTATACATATGAGCTTCGTCACGCGTCAAAAGCAGAATCCGTATTCCTTCGAGAGATTGACATAGCCAACGAAGACATATTGTGGAAAGAGTTGTTAGTTTTTTCATGAACACGCAGTCCACCTCCGGCTATCTGCGGTTCCTACGAAAAATTGAACCACTAGACTTTGATCCAGCGCTCGCCGATGAATATCTTGCCTGCTTCGCTTCAGACTCTGCTAAGGCGATGGTCATGGACGAACTCGAGAATCATTACTCTGAGCTCGAAGATGGGGCTCACGCACGCCTGGAAATTATGGCAATCATCAACTCGCCGAATGTCTATTTTGACGACGCAGATGAAGACGAGGAAGAAGGTTAACCTAGAGACTAAAAGGGAGCGGCGCCCTAACAATTCGTTCAAGCTGACGCCGCTTCGCGGTGCGGCTCAACTCAGGCGTTACCGCTACGTCATCGAGCCACTGCAACGGATCGAGCCTGCAAGTGCGTGACGGTTTCCGAGCGATCGCTCCTGGGCCGACACCGGCCGACAGATCGTGGGGCTCTTCAAGACCTTTCAACGCCCACTCTGTGATCTTTCCATGAGCGCGGGCGTCTGGACACTGGCCCTAAACTGAGGCTTTCCTGTCGGAGCTTCTCATGTCGATTGCGCAAACCCTCAAGAATCTGGGCATCGCCCTGCCGCCCGTGTCCACCCCTGCTGCCGCCTATGTGCCCTTTGTGCAGACCGGCAATCTGGTCTTTCTGTCCGGCCACATTGCGAAAAAAGACGGCAAGGTGTGGACGGGGCAGCTCGGCACGGACATGGACACCGCGACTGCCAAAGAGGCGGCGCGCGCCGTTGCCATTGACCTGCTGGGCACGCTGCAGGCGGCCGTGGGTGATCTGGAGCGGGTGCGGCGCGTGGTCAAGCTGATGGGCCTGGTGAACTCGGCACCGCACTTCACCGAGCACCACTTGGTGATCAACGGCGCGTCCGAGCTGATCGCGCAGGTGTTCGGCGAGCGCGGTGCGCATGCCCGCAGCGCCTTCGGCGTGGCGCAGCTGCCGATGGGCGCCGCAGTGGAGATCGAGCTCATCGCCGAGGTCTGAGTTGATCCGCTCGGCCTGCCTGGACGACGTATCGGCGCTTGCCGGTTTGTCCACCCAGCTCGGCTATCCGGCAGACGCCGGCGCGATGCGCCAGCGGCTGGCACTGCTTCTGCCCGCGTCCGATCATGCGGTGTTCGTCGCCGTGCGCAACGCGCAGGTGATCGCCTGGATGCATGTGCTCGCGGTGCTGCACCTGGAGACCGGGCCGTTTGCCGAAATTGCCGGGCTGGTGGTGGATGAGGCGCAGCGCGGCGCGGGCATCGGGGCGGCGCTGGTGCAGCGTGCGGCCGACTGGGCGCGGGCGCAGGGACTGCCCACGTTGGTTGTGCGCAGCCGCGCCGAGCGCCTGCGTACCCACCGGTTCTACCAGCGGCTGGGCTTTGTGCAGCAGAAGGTGCAGCATGTGTTCAGCCTGGATCTCGACCACGCCGACGCAGGCCCACAAGCGTGTTTTCGACCCCCGGAGCGCGCATGATGCAGAAGAATGAGACCGTGATGTCCTCGGGGGAGCGGCTGTTTGCGCTGTTCCCGTTGCTGGCGCTGGGCGTTCTCGGCATGGCGCTGTGGAAGCCGGGGCAGGCGTTCGTGCTGCTGGCAAGTGGCGTGGCGCTGATCGGTGCGGTCAGCGCGGCGGTGCATCATGCGGAAGTGGTGGCGCACCGGGTGGGCGAGCCGTTCGGCACCCTGGTGCTTGCGCTGGCGGTCACCATCATCGAAGTGGCGTTGATCGTCTCGATGATGCTCACCTCCGATCCGGCCAAGGCCGCCACGCTCACGCGTGACACCATTTACTCCACGGTCATGATCATCACTGGCGGCGTGCTTGGCCTGAGCCTGCTCGCAGGTGGCCTGCGTCACCGGGTGCAGAGCTTTCAGACCGAGGGCGCGCGTCCAGCGCTGGCAATCCTGCTGGCGTTGTCCACCCTCATTCTCATCCTGCCGCGATTTACCGTCAGCGCACCGGGCGGGCAGTACACCGTGGCGCAGATGCTGTTCATCGCCTCGTGTTCGCTGGTGCTGTGGGGGGTGTTCATCTTTGGGCAGACAGTGCGGCACCGGGAATATTTTCTCGATGCGGAAGAGGCGGCAGAGCACGCCGCAGCCGCGCAGGCGCCGACCCGGCGCGACGCCTGGATCAGTCTGGGGGCGTTGCTGCTGGCGCTGGTGGCTGTGGTCGGTCTGGCCAAGACGCTGTCGCCCTCGATCGAGGCGCTGGTGCTGGGCGCCGGACTGCCGCATGCGGTGATCGGCCTGATCATCGCGATGCTGGTGCTGGCGGCGGAAACCGTCGCCTCGGTGCGCGCGGCACTGGCCAACCGTCTGTAGACTAGCCTGAACCTCGCGCTCGGTTCCGCGCTGGCCAGCATCGGTCTGACCATTCCAGTGGTGGTGGGGGTGGCGATCGTCTTTGGTCTGCCGATCGATTTCGGCCTCGGCGACAAGGACATGGTGCTGCTGGTGCTCAGCCTGCTGGTCAGCGTGGTGTCGCTGAGCGCACGCCGCACCGACTTCATGCTTGGCGCGGTGCATCTGGTGGTGTTTGCGGCCTTCCTGTTCCTCACCCTGGCGCCGTGAGCTCGCCGCTGCGCGTGTGCTGGCCGGTCATGGCGTGTCCTTAGAATGCGCGCCGATGATCCCGCCGCACGCCGGCAGGCCATGACGCCATGACCCACAGAACACTCAGGAGGATTTGCGATGTTTTTTCAGGATGACGACAACTACGTGCCCATCGTCGGTGTGGTTCTCGCCACCGTGCTGGCGACGGTTGCGGTGATTGTGGGCGTGGCCATCAAGGATGGCGGGGCGGGCACTGCCGCAACAGCGGCGGCTTCGGCTCCGGCGCTGGCGGCTTCCATGCCGCAGGTGCAGGCCGCAGGTGCGGATGAGGCGCGGGTGGTGGTGGAAAACGGTGTGGTCAAGTTCTATTTCGCCAGCGGCAAGGCCGATCTGGCGGCGGGCGCGGACGCTGCGCTCAAGCAGGTGGCGCAGGCCGTGGCGCAGGGGCATTCGGTCGTGGTCAGCGGCTATCACGATGCCACCGGCTCGGCGGCGCTGAACGCCGAACTGGCGAAAAAACGCGCGCTGGCGGTGCGCGACGCCCTGCAAGCGCAGGGCATCCCTGCCGATCGCATCACCCTGGAAAAGCCGACGGAAGCGACCGGTGGCGCCAATGCGGCCGAGGCGCGCCGCGTGGAAGTGGTCGTCAAGTAAATCGGGCACTGCATCGCGCAACGCCCTGCCTTTGCGCAGGGCGTTGTGATTTATGCAACCCGGCTGGCCCGGTCTGGCTTGTAGGTCAGGTCGAGTTGGCGTCCGCGTCTGGCGCGCTTGCCTGCGTACACGGCTTGCTGCGCGGCGCTGAGGGTGGTGCTGCGATCCGCGCCGCCGCGGCCCTTGCCGGTGAGGAGCAGGGCATCGCGCTCGGACGCGAGATAGGCGATGCTCACCAGCGACTCGGCGGCGTCCAGCGCCATCAGCGTCACCCCGCGGCCCCCGCGCGCCAGGGTTTTGACTTCGGCTGCCGCGTAGATCAGCAGGCGGCCTTGCGCACTGAGCAAGGCGAGTCGACCTGTCGGGACATCGCCGCCGTCGACGGTCAACAGGGGCAAGGGCCGCTGCAGGCTGTCGCCGCCCTCCAGGGTGACGAAGGTCTTGCCGGCGCGCTGGCGGCTCAGGCAGTCGCCCAGGGTGGTGAGGAATCCGAAGCCCTGCGCAGTCCACAGCAGCAGTTGGGTGCTGCGCGCGCCGGCCACATAGTGCAACGCCTGCGTGCCCGGGGCGAGTTCGATGAACGCGGTGATCGGCTGGCCGTCGCCGCGCCCACCGGGCAGGTCGGCAACCGCCAG
>JAGDVQ010000139.1 GCA_023255715.1 Thiomonas sp. | reverse complement strand
ATGCCGCACGCGCAGATGGTCGGCGAGCGCATTGCGCGCCACGGCAAACAGCCAGGCGCGCGGCTCGCGCAATTCGCAAAATCGCCTGCCCTCGTGCAGCGCCTTGAGAAAAACGGTCTGCAGCAAATCGGCAGCGAGCTCGCCATCTCCCAGGCGGTGACGCAGGTAGCCTTCGATTTCCGCCTGATGCACCCGCCAGGCACGGGTGACACAGGTTTCGGCAGGTTGCTGAGTGGCGATCTCCATGCAGACATCATAAGCGGCGCATCTGCGGGGTGCAGGCCCCTGCAGTCCCGTTTGCGCGGTCGGGTGCATCCTTGTGCATCCTTATTGCACCTGGCGCGTCTTCACTGGCGAGGCGAGGCATTTGCGAGGTTCATGCCATGACCCTCCGAATCCAAGCCGCTTGCGTGGTGTGCATGCACCGGGCATGAAAAGAGCCCAACGCACATGCTGCACCACGCCATCGGACAGAAACTGTTGCTGATCCCGTTGCCAACCTTTTTCGAGGAGTTTGACCATGACCACCCAAACCATGCCTTCCGCCCAGGAACTCTTGACCAAGATGCGTGCCGGAATGGGCCGCGTGCCCGCGGCGATCGAAAAATCCACCGTCGTCGACGACGGCCTGATCCAGGAGCACATGCGTTCGCGCATGTACGCCATGCCCGAGGGCGGCGCGCTCGACGAGCAAACGCGCACACTGATCTATCTCGCCGCCGCTCTGGCTGGCTCCAGCCCGGCTTGCGTGCGCGCGATGGCCGACAAGGTGGTGCAGCAGGGAATCCCCAAGGCCAAGGTGCTGGAAACCGTGCATATTGCGCGCTTTGCCATGGCAACCAAAATCATCGGCGACGCCGAACCGGTATTTGACGCCTTGGTCGGCGCGCAGCAATGAAACACCGCTGTCGGTGCGCAGACGGCATCGGCATGCGCTGTGTCGAGTTCTCATCCCGGCGCGTTTCGCGGCACGCGACGCGTTGCCCCCTGCGGCAGAGCAGGGGGCGTTTTGCCCTTTCCAGCGGGTCGAATCTCAGGGATAACCCTGGCTCTTCGCCTCCCGCTGCATCCTTTTCGCCTCTGCTGCGTCTTCACCACCGAATCGATGCCTTTGTGAGGATGACCCGATGAACACCCAAGTCCAACCCGCCGCCGTCAAGCCTGTTGCCGCGCCTGCCTGGCGTGCCTGGATTGTGCCGGTGCTATATGTGCTGGGCTGGTTCGTGCTCTACGACCAGCTCGAACCCGCCACCGACGCCTTCATGCGCTGGCTGTCCGGCGCCACGGGTCTGGCATCGTCCAGCCACCTCTACAGCGCGCTGGCGTTTTTTGTGTTTGAAGTGCCCAAGGTGCTGATGCTGTTGGCGCTCATCGTGTTTGTCGTCGGCGTGATCCAGACCTTTTTCACGCCAGAAAAGACCCGGGCGATCCTTGCCGGCAAGCGCCAGGGCGTGGGCAATGTGCTCGCGGCGGCTTTGGGCATCGTCACGCCGTTTTGCTCGTGTTCCGCAGTGCCGCTGTTCATCGGCTTTCTCACTGCGGGCGTGCCGCTGGGGGTGACGTTTTCGTTTCTGGTCTCGGCGCCCATGGTCAACGAGGTGGCGCTCGCCCTGCTGTTTGGCATGTTCGGCTGGAAGATCGCGGCAATCTATCTCGGCCTGGGGCTCACCGTGGCCATCGCAGCCGGTCTGGTGATCGGGCGCATGAACCCGGTCAATCTGGTCGAAGCCTGGGTGTTCGACATCCCGGCGGTGCACGGCGAGGAAGGCAAGCTCACATGGCAGGCGCGCTTTGCCCAGGGCTGGAAGCATGTGCGCGACATCGTGCTCAAGGTGGCGCCCTATATCGTCGCCGGCGTGGGCGTGGGGGCGTGGATCCACGGCTATGTGCCGCAGGACTTCATGGCGCACCTGATGGGCAAGAGCGCGTGGTGGTCGGTGCCGCTGGCGGTGCTGATCGGCGTGCCGATGTATTCGAACGCCGCAGGCATCATTCCGGTGGTGCAGGCGCTGCTGGGCAAGGGCGCAGCGCTGGGCACGACCCTGGCGTTCATGATGGCGGTCACGGCGCTGTCCTTCCCCGAGTTCATGATTCTCAAGAAGGTGATGAAGCCCAGGTTGATCGCGCTGTTCGCCGGGGTGGTGGCGGTGGGCATCATCATCGTGGGATATGTGTTCAATGCGGTGATGTGACGCCTTTCACATCGATCTTTTCTCAATCCAAAAAAGGAGACTTTCATGACAGTCAATCGCATGGTGAGCATCATGGCCGGGTTCATGGTGCTGCTCAGTCTGGTGCTCGCGCAAATCAGTCACCAGATCGATCTGCTGCATCCCACCTGGCTGTGGCTCACCGCCTTCGTCGGCTTGAATCTGTTTCAGATGGGCTTTACCGGCTTCTGCCCCGCGGCCAAGGTGTTCAAGGCGCTGGGCATGAAGGAAGCGACCAATGCCTGCGGTACGACGTCGTCGGGCAAGGGTTGCTGCTGAATCATCTCAAGGAGCATTCGCATGACCAATATCAAAATCCTCGGCACGGGCTGTGCCAATTGCAAGACCACGCAAAAGCTGGTCGAAGACGTGATCGCCGCCAAGGGCGTGCAGGCGCAGGTGGACAAGGTCGAGGACATCCCCTCGATCATGAAATATGGCGTGATGAGCACCCCGGGCGTGGTGATCGACGGCAAGGTGGTGCATTCTGGCGGCATCCCCAGCCGCGCGCAGGTCGAGAGCTGGTTCGGAGCGTGAGCATGAAAACACATCCCCTCTCCTGCGCTTCGCGCCTTGTCGGCGCCGTGCTGCTCGCTGCTGGCAGCATGTGGATGCAAGCCGCCCATGCCGACTCGGCCACCTGGAAGCAGACCATCATCACCCCGGAGACCGCGCTCAAGGCGGCGCAGGTGGCCAAGGCCGAATGCGCCAAGCGCGGCTGGCAGGTGGCGGTGGCCGTCACCGACCCTTCCGGCTTGCCGCTGGTGTTGCTGCGCGACCGCTTTGCCGGCTGGCATACGGTGGCTGCGGCCGAAGGCAAGGCGCGCACCGCAGCGAGCTGGCGCGAGGCAACGAGCGCGGTGGCCGCGCGGGTGAACAAGCCGGGCGCGGCAGAGTCGGCGATCAAGAATCTGCCCGGCGTGGTGATGATCGGCGGCGGGCTGCCGATCGAAGCCGCCGGGCAGATGGTCGGCGCCATCGGCGTGTCGGGTGCGCCGGGCGGCGACAACGACGATGTCTGCGCCAAGGCGGGGCTGGATGCGGTGGAGGGGGATCTGGCGTTCTAGGGCCTGTTCACGCTATTGGTGCACCCGCGTTGCCCCCAGGCGGGGATGGATGCAAGGCGGAGGCCAGGGGCAAGGCTGGACGCCTTGCCCCTGGCTGACAACGCCGCAGACGCCCCGCCTGGGGGCAACCCTGCGGGCCGGGGGTCTGGGCGGCGCACTGCCACGTTGCAGTCCGCTTGTGGTGCAACACACCACGGCGCGGCCTGCGCCTCGCATTGCATCCGCCCAGACCCCCGGCGCGGGTGTACGAATAGCGTGAACAGGCCCTAATCAACTCAAGAGGCGATGTGACCGCCGCAGCAATGCGGCGCGCCTCTTGAGTCTGCGGTCGCAGCGTATTGCGGGTCGGCCGCAGTGTATTTTTGAATCATCCTCTCGCGATCACACGCGAATCTGAGCCGCATGTCGTGGCATCTGATGCAGCCGAAAGCTCCCCGGTTTGGCGTCTCTCAACCCGCACAGCACAACGCGGCTGTGTTCTCCCTCAGCGTGATGCACCTTCCTTCACGCAGAATCAAGCCTTGTTCTTCCAGTTCGGCCAAAACGCGGTATAGCGTTTCGGGCTGCAGACCCAGTTCGTCGGCCCAGCACAGCAAGGGCATGTGGAGTTCAACCTTACCGTTGCGTTGCTCGCACGCAAGGTAGTGCAACACGCGGTCGCCCGCCCGTTTGAGGTGCAAGCGCTCGACCTTTGTGCATTGACTTTTCATCGCCATCGCCGTGGCCTGCATCACGGCGAGGGCAAAGGCGCTGTCCTGCGCAAGCGCTTCGTGAAAACAGTCCTTGGGCAGGGCGAGCACGCAGCTTGCCTCTGCCGCCTCGGCGTCGCAGGGGTAACGCGGCATGAACAAGCTGGCGAGTGCAAAGAACTCGCCGCGACGGGCTCGCAGCATCACCGCCTTGTTTCCATCAAGCTGGTGCCGACTGGCGCGGATTTCACCCTGCTGCACATAAAAAATCTGCTCGACGGCTTGCCCTGCTCGGAAAGCCGCCTCCCCCTTGCGGAGCTTGCGCAGGCGAGAAGCAGCGGCGAGCGCAGGCGGCAGTCTGAATTCCAGCAGAGTGCTGAGCATGGGATTGACCTATCTATCGTGATTGGTTGATGCGTAAACAAGCGTAACAAGCCGGGCTGGGCAGGCAATGGGGCCTTTCCCTGACAGGTCATCGCCTCAACTCCCTGTCCTTGCTGCGATTGGTGCTTTGCCCAAGCGCTGATCTTCCTAATTCCGATCATGTTTTTTTGCTTCACATCCCGGTTGAATGCGTCCATTCGTAACCGAGTGGGGGAGCCAGAACGGCCGAATCCACCTTCGCCCCAAAGGAGACAAGACGCAATGAAACGCATGCCGCCCATGTCCATGATGGCCGCCCGCCGCCTGAGCCTGACACCTGTTGCCGCGGTTCTGTGCGGCCTGCTTGCCGCTCAGAACGCTTATGCCGAAGACCCGGAAATCGCCGCGCTCAAGCAGCAAGTGCAAACCATGCTGGCCCGCATTCAACAGCTGGAGGCGCGACAAAGCAATGTTGACGCCGAAGTCGCCGCACAGCAGCAGCGCGGCCCGCAGTCGATTCCTGGCAGACCGGCAATGATGGCCGAGCGAAAGGCAGAAAAAAACGCGGAGATGAGCAATGCGCCCAAGGTCTATGGGCAACTGCGCTTGTCGATCGACAACTACTCACAGGACTTCGGCAAGGGATCGGGGAGCACACCTGGCAGCGGCACGACGGTGTCGAGCAATGCATCGCGCTTTGGTTTTACCGGCAGCCTGCCGACCTCGCTGCCCGACACTCGGATGACCTACCGCGCCGAGGTGCAATACGGCGCGGCGAGCAATACCAATCAGGACATCGGCTGGCGTGAGGGCTACGCGGGCCTGACGGGACCTTGGGGGACGTTCAAGCTCGGGCGACAGGACTCGGCGTACAAGACCACGCTGACCACGATCGATCCGTGGAACGACAACGCGCCTCAGTCGCGCGGCTTCGGCGGCATCCAGGGTTCATCCGCGATTCACGCGGCTTACATCACCAACGCGATGCAGTATGACACCCCGAGCTTCGGCGGGCTCAAGGGTGCAGCCTGGTATGCGGTCAAGACCAATGGATCGACCGCGTCGCAAATCGATTCCGGGCCGCTGGTCAATTACCTCGGCGGCAAGGGAGAAGGCGTCGGCCTGAAGTTCAACCGCGGCGGCTGGTTCGCTGGCGCCGACTGGATTCACATCGCCGCAGATCAGGTCGGCAGCTACAACACAACCTATAAGACTAACCTGAGCACCGGGGTGACCACGGCGTCACAGACCTTCGTGCCCAACACCAAAATGCATACCGGCTCTGGCTGGCAGGTTGCGGCTCGCTATCAACAAGACGCCTGGTCGGTCGCGGCCTTCTACGAGGACGTCAAAACATTGGGCCTGGGGCGCAATGCCTACGTCAACGGCACTTACCAATTCGGGCTGTTCAAGCTGATTGCCGCCTACGGACAAAACCGCAACGCCACGCAGTTCTTCAACCGTGCGATCGACACCTGGAGCATCGGCACCAAGTACGCGCTGACCAAGGACTCGGAGCTCATCGCGGCGTGGGTAAACCGGCACGAGGATGCGTACAGCACCACCCCGGCAAGGACTTACCAGATTTTCACCATCGGCATCAACGCCAAGTTCGGTTACTGAAACCCTGCATTTTGGCTCTCTCCAGGGTGTTTCCGGGTCGAGCCGTCGACCCGGTCTTTTTTCCCATCACGCCGAGGTCACTTCAGGCCTGGGCTTTCCATCAGGAGTGCATTTGTGAAGTCTCGTTCCCGCTCGCTTTATCCCGCCCTGCTCGGGGCCGTTCTCGCCATGGCAATCCAGACTGCCTGGGCGACCAATGGCGATCAGATGACCGCGCTGTCGGCACCAACCGCAGCGATGGGCGGCGCCACCATCGCCGCACCGCGCGATGCGCTGACCGTGCTCTACAACCCGGCCGGGCTGGCCGACCTGGTCGGCGCGGGCGAAAACTCGGGAATCAAGGAGGTGCGCGCCGATTTCGGCTTTGGTCTGCTGCACCCGCCGCGCTCGGTCAATGGCGTGAGCAGCGACTCGAACTACTACCTCATGCCCAGCGGTGGCATGGCGTTCAATGTCAACGACCGCCTCTACCTCGGCGTCGGCATGGCCGGGGTATCGGGCATGGGTGCCAATGTGCCTGACATCAGCCCTGCACCGGGTCGCCAGCCCATCGTCACGACCAAGCAGATCTTTCGCATCTCCCCGGGCGCGGCATACAAGGTGGATGACCGCTTGATCCTCGGTGCATCACTCAACCTGCTCTACCAGAGTCTGGCGCTGTCCAACCCGCAATATCAACTGCCGCAGAACCAGCAGTTCGGACTCGGTGCGACCATCGGTGCGATTTATAAGCTCAACGACCGCCTGCAGCTCGGCGGCGCCTACACCAGCCGCGGCTATATCCACAATTTGGAATTCAACACCGCAAACGGCACGGTGCGATTCGACATGGACATGGCGCCAAGCTACGCCGTGGGCGTGGCGTTCAAGCCAGCGCCGACCTGGTTGATCGAGGCTGACGTCAAGCGCGTCTTGTTCAGCAAGGTGATGAACACCATCCCTGTCAGCGGGCTGGCAGGAGTCACCGCCTTTCGCTTCGGCTGGGAAGATCAGACGGTCTACGCCATTGGTGTGCGCAAGATCGTGAGCGACAAGCTCACGCTGCTGGCTGGGTTCAATTACGGAAAGTCGCCGATCACACCGGCCAATGTCAACACCAACCTCGGCTCGATGGCGATCGTGGAAAAACACGTCTCTGTTGGCCTGACACGCAAGCTCAGCGAGCATGTGCGCGGCAACATTGCCTACACCCACGCGTTCGGCAACAGCATCACGTCCAGCGTTGCGCCGTTCAACACCATTTCGATGCGGCAGGACCAGCTCAACTTCAATCTGACCTATGCCTTCTGAGCGCATCCTCGCGAGCCTGCAACCTACGTTACAAAACATTTCTCGGCTGCATCCGTTTGGCCTGCTGTTCGTCTTCACGTGTGCAAGCCCTCGAGACTTCCGTTTCCCTTTGTACTCATGACAGGACATTGACCATGAACACCCACGACTCCGCACCCCAGTCCCCCTCCCGCCGTGCTGCGCTCGGCGCCGCCGCAGTTGCCGGAGCCAGCTCGCTCATGGCTGTAACCGGTTTCGCCCCAGCAGCCGCAGCGGCCGAAAGCACCGGCGCATCGATCAACGGTCCGGTCACCTATTACGCCGAACTGCGCGTGGCGCAGCCGTTCAAGGGCGGCTTCGACTCCGGCATGCAGCGCTTTGCGAAGGCCATGCAGCAACGCGGCGCGCTAGCCGTCACCCTCAAGCAAATGGTGGGCGACTCCACCATGGTGAAAAACTATCCCGAAAGCTACAAGGGAATGCTGCGCAGCGCCTATGCCGATGCCGCGCAGGCGCGCACGCTGCCGCTGTTCTACGCACTGTTCGTGCGTTTCGACAGCGACAAGGCCCTGCGCGCGGCGCAACCCGACTCTGTGTTCGATGCCGAGGTGCTGCCGCATCTGCACGCAGCGATGATGCAGGACGGCAAGCCCGTCCCATCACCCGCACCGATGGCGGTGTACCGTGGTGTATTCCAGACCGTCGCTGCGGGCGATCGGCACGGCATCTACACCAGCGAGGCAGACATTCTCAAGTTTCTCGCCAAGCCCGCCGACGCCGCGTCCGGCAACAGCCTGATCACGGTGGAAAACCACGTCTTCATCGCCGACCGGGTGATGCAGCCGTTCGAGCAAAAGGTCGTGCCGCTGCTCAAGGTGGCGCAGGAAACATTCCAGCCGAGCAACGCTGCAGACGGCATCGGCCAGCCCGGCGCCGCCGACAACCGCTTCTATCGCAAGGCGGTGAGCACCGAAATCCTGCGCAAGGCGACACCCGACGGGCAACAGCGTGCCTACATCATGCATGGCATCTGGGAGTCGGTGTGGGATCATGAAAACTCGCACCTCGACCCGCGCTTCAAGGCTGCGGCCGGCCCGGTGGGGGCGATGGTGGACATCGGCCCAGTCGAGCCGTTCTACACCACCCAACTCACCGTGCTGCGCGCCTGATGCGCTCCCTGTCCAGTGCCGAGCAGGGCGCAGGCCTGCTCGACCTCGTCTGCCACTGACGGCATTTGCCATACCCAAAGGAGACCACACCATGGAACGTCGTCTATTCATGAAACACACCGCCCTGGCCAGCATGGCCGCAGCAACCGCAGCCGCAAGCCCGGCAGCCAAGGCCGGGCCTTGCGCCCCGCATCAGGCCGACGATCCGGCATTTCCTGCCTGGCTCAAACAAGCCAAATCGCTACCCACGTTTGAAGTGCTCGATACGCGCTCAGCGCAGGGACGGCTTGACACCCACCCCAAGCAGGTGACGATGCGCGACCTCATCATGGCGCATGGCCACGCCTGCGACGGCTTGATTCGCGGCGCATACGCCATGCGGGCGCTGGCCGATGTGGCCTTTCCCGGCCAGCCCCTCGACCGCACCGACCTCAAGGTGGTGAGCAAGAACAGCCCCTGCCTGGGCGATGTAGGCGAATTTCTCACCGGCGCGCGGGTTCGGTTTGGCACACACACCATCAATAACACCTTTGGTGTGCAGTACGTGGTGCAAAAAATCTCCACGGGGCAGACCTGGGAGGTCAGGGAGAAGCCCGGCATCTTCCCCGCGCTTTACGCCTCCTGGGAAAAGGCCATGCTGTTCGACGACAAGCTCAGCGGTGAAGCCAAGGCCAATCTGCTCGGCGTGCATGAGGCTGAGGTGTGGAATTGGGTGCGAACCACCGTGCTCACCCGCAAGCCATCCGATCTGTATGAGGTCAAGACCATCGAAACCGCCGCTCTACCCGAGCAAGTCATCGACAAACCGGGCACCCGCACCGACGCGCTCAACCGCAAAGTGCCGCCGCCTAGCGACTTCAGCAACCCTTACGACCTGCACCCCATCCCCAAGTTGAACCTGCCGGAAGACAATATCTGGGTGCGGCGTTATCGCGCTGGCCCAGACAACTGGCAGAGCGTCGTCTGAACGCAGTAGCCCATTTTTTTCAACATGTAGAGGACTTCTGATGCTTGACAAACGCACTTGGTCGGAACGTGCTGTGGCGGCGGCGCTCGTCTTGATGGCTCCACTCGCCCATGCCGACTCGGCCACCTGGAAGCAGACCATCATCACCCCGGAGACCGCGCTCAAGGCGGCGCAGGTGGCCAAGGCCGAATGCGCCAAGCGCGGCTGGCAGGTGGCGGTGGCCGTCACCGACCCTTCCGGCTTGCCGCTGGTGTTGCTGCGCGACCGCTTTGCCGGCTGGCATACGGTGGCTGCGGCCGAAGGCAAGGCGCGCACCGCAGCGAGCTGGCGCGAGGCAACGAGCGCGGTGGCCGCGCGGGTGAACAAGCCGGGCGCGGCAGAGTCGGCGATCAAGAATCTGCCCGGCGTGGTGATGATCGGCGGCGGGCTGCCGATCGAAGCCGCCGGGCAGATGGTCGGCGCCATCGGCGTGTCGGGTGCGCCGGGCGGCGACAACGACGATGTCTGCGCCAAGGCGGGGCTGGATGCGGTGGAGGGGGATCTGGCGTTTTGACGGTCACCGTTGACCCAGACTGTCCATCGAGTCCTTGCAAGACATACGGGCGCAACGTCCATTCACCGCGCATCGGGCTGCTGTCAGGCTCGGTGCGCGAGCGCTTTTGCAACCGATTTGCTCTGGTCGAGACTCAGCAGCTGTCGCACCACCAAGAAATTCTCAGGCTCAAGGCGTGGCGGGAATTCGACAACGCCGTCACCATGCCACTCCTCGGCGGACGACGGCTGCACCGTCAACGCCATGGCAGATCAGCCTCAAATCCGAGCCCGGGCAACGCGCCATTGATCCGGCACGAAGAAGTCATCATCCCACTGTCTCAACGCAGTAGCAAAGAGGGAACCGTCGACGAGCGCAAGAGGTCGGTCGTCTTGCTGCCGAACATGAACGTTCGCAAGGGAGAGTGGGAATATGCGCCCATGATCAACAGATCAACCGCCCGATCGCGAACGGTCTGGGCGATGATGGTCTCGGCGTCTCCAGGCACGTACGACGCAACGACATCCATCCCGCGCGACTCCAGGGTGGTGCGCGCTTCCTGAAGTTTTTTGTCGGCGTCTGCGCGGGTCTTTCCGGACATCAGAACGTGCACCTCCAGCCCCGAGAAGAGTGGACTGCTCGCCACCAGATCCACAGCGCGGCGGGTGACGCCGGATCCGTCAAAGGCAATCAAAACGCGCTGCGGCGGCTTGAACGCGTCGGTGACGGTCAAGATGGGTTTGTGCAAGGACCGCACGACACGTTCGACATGACGCCCAATGTCACGCCCCGAGGATTCGGCCGATGCGCCGCGACGACCCAGGACAATCAGCCGCGCGTCACGCTCCTGCTCGACCAGAGTGCTCACAAGCTCGCCATGCCGCTGTCGAACGTCCACCGACTCGGCCCCAGCGGCCAGCGCCCGTTCGCGCAGGCGGTTGAGAAACACGCGGCCGCGCTCGCGCTCGGCCTTGGTGCGGACCTTTTCCTCCTCGGTGAGTTGCTGCAGCAGGGTTTCCTGAGTGTCGATGCCGATGGCTCCGCTATGGTCCTTGCCCGATCCGATCTCCGGATGGCGGTCGATGACGTGCAGAAATTCCAGCGGCGCGTCCATGCGCTGTGCCGCCCAGGCGGCATAGTCAGCGACAAAATCGGCGAAATGTGACTGATCGACGCAGGCCAGCACTTTATTCTCTTGGTTCATGGTGCGGCTCCCTCAATGGCTCATCAACAAGTCTTCGGCACCGTCCTTATCGTGCACGGCGAATTTGTCGACCATCGTCGCGCTGGCCGCGTTCAGACCGACGACCTCGACCTCGGTGGCTTCACGGCGGAACTTGAGGATCACCTTGTCCAGCGCGCTCACCGCGGTGATGTCCCAGAAATGCGCACGGCTGACGTCGATGCGCACCTTGTCGATCACCTCCTTGAAATCAAAGGAAGCAATGAAGCGCTCCGCAGAAGCGAAAAACACCTGCCCCGTCACCGTGTAGGTGCGCATGCGGCCTTCATCTTCAGCGACCGAGCGCACGCGCAGGATCTGGCCGACTTTGTGGGCGAAGAAGAACCCCGACAGCAAGACCCCGGTGAGCACGCCCAGCGCGAGATTGTCGGTCGCCACCACGACAGCCACGGTGGCCAGCATCACCGCGCTGGAACTCTTGGGGTGCTCGCGCAGATTGCGGATCGAGCCCCAGTTGAAGGTGCCGATGGACACCATGATCATCACGGCCACCAGCGCGGCCATCGGGATCTGTGCGACCCACCGCCCCAGGAAGACCACCAGAATGAGCAGCACGACCCCCGCGGTGAGTGTGGACAAGCGCCCGCGCCCACCGGACTTCACATTGATGACCGACTGACCAATCATGGCGCAACCCGCCATGCCACCAAGGCAGCCGGTGACGATATTGGCGACCCCCTGGCCCATGCATTCGCGCTGTTTATTGCTGGGCGTGTCCGTGAAATCGTCGATCAGTGTGGCGGTCATCATCGATTCCAGCAGACCGACGACTGCCATCGCCAGCGAGACGGGAAAGATGATTTGCAAGGTGTGCAGGTTGAGCGGTATCTGTGGAAGCAGAAAAATCGGCAGGCTGTCGGGCAACTGTCCCTTGTCGCCCACGGTCGGAACATGCAGGCCGAGCAGTACAGTCAACGCCGTCAGCACCACAATGGCCACCAGCGGCGACGGGACCGCCTTCGTGATGTAAGGAAACAGGTAGATGATGCCCAACCCACCTGCCGTCAGGGCGTACACCGTCCAAGGCACGTGGATGAGTTCGGGCAGCTGCGCCATGAAAATGACGATGGCCAGCGCGTTGGCAAAGCCGGTGATGACCGAGCGTGAGACAAAGCGCATGAGTTTGGCAAACCCGAGCCAGCCGATGAGCATCTGCAGTCCACCCGTCAACACGGTTGCCGCGAAAAGGTATTGCAGACCGTGCTGTTTGACCAGGGTGATCATCAGCAGCGCCATCGCGCCGGTGGCGGCCGAGATCATGCCCGGGCGCCCGCCCGTGAAGGCGATGACGGTGGCCATGCTGAATGCTGCGTACAAACCCACTTTGGGGTCGACGCCGGCGATGATGGAAAAGGCAAGCGCTTCGGGGATGAGCGCCAGGGCGACGACGATGCCCGAGAGCAGATCGTTGCGAACATTGGAAAACCAGTCCTGACGGATGGATTGCATGTGTTGAAGTCCAGTTGCAAAGCCAGCCGGCAAAGGAGTGGCTGGCGAAATCGCGCGTCAGCGTGTCGCCCGATCAGTGAACTGGACGCCTGTCTGCGTGCATGCGCAGCAAGCATGATGGTTTCATCGAATCGGAGGTGTATGCGTCGCGCGAGCGTCTTTGTTGCGATGAAGCTGAAACTCGCGGCGATGGTGAGGCTTACACGGGTGAAACTCCGAGGGATGTCTTTGAGAGGAAGCGCTAAGGAGTTTACGACAGGTTGGTTTCAAAGCCGATGATGGGCCGCTTGTCGCCGATAGGCCCCGATCGCGTACCTGTACCGCCAGAGCTTCGAACCGTTCGGCCTGACGCGAGGTATAGACCTCCGCCCTCCGTCAGCTTCTGCGTCTTGGCTGCAGGTTTCGCCTGCCGTCTCTTCGCATCGGTCTGCCGCATGTTTACGGGATCTCTTGTCAGGACAGGAGGCGGATACAAAAACGGTACTCGGCTTGGCACCCGTAACGAGTCCCGGTTTTTCTCTTGCTGCGCGCGGCCTTGTCAGCCGTCCAGCCCTTCCTGCACCTGTTCGGCCGCGCGCAGCACGGCGCGGGCCTTGACTTCGGTTTCGCGCCACTCCATCTCAGGCACCGAGTCGGCGACGATGCCGGCAGCCGCCTGCACATACAGCTGCCCCTGCTTGACGATGCCGGTGCGGATGGCAATGGCCAGATCCATGTCGCCGGCAAAGCTCCAGTAGCCCACCGCGCCGCCGTACAGTCCGCGCCGGGTTGGTTCGAGTTCGTCGATCACTTCCATCGCGCGGATCTTGGGCGCGCCCGACAGCGTGCCCGCGGGGAAGGTGGCGCGAAACACGTCCATCGCATCCATGCCCTCGCGCAGCAGGCCGTCCACATTGCTGACGATGTGCATCACGTGCGAGTAACGCTCGATCGCAAACGCCTCGGTGACCTTGACCGTGCCGGTCTGGGTGATGCGGCCGATGTCGTTGCGCGCCAGATCGATGAGCATCAGATGCTCGGCGCGCTCCTTCGGGTCGGCCAGCAGCTCGGCCTCGAAGGCCGCGTCCTGCTCGGGCGTGGCGCCACGCGGCCGCGTCCCGGCGAGCGGACGGATGGTGACCTTCTGCCCCTGCGGGGTACGCTCCTGCCGCACCAGGATTTCCGGCGACGAGCCGACCACCTGATGGTCGCCGAAGTCGTAGAAATACATGTACGGCGACGGGTTGAGCGCGCGCAGCGCGCGGTACAGGTTCAGCGGCGGCTGGGTGTAGGCCTTGCGCAGCCGCTGGCCGATCTGCACCTGCATGTAATCGCCCGCGGCGATGTAGTCCTTGGCCACCGCGACCGCGCGCAGGTAGTCGGCCTTGTCGAACTCGCGCTCGATCGGCGTGACCTCGCCCGGCGTGAGCGCGGGGGGCTCGACCGGGCTACGCAGCTGCGCCCGCAGCGCATCCAGCCGCGCCTGCGCGCGGGTGTAGGCCTGCGGCTGCGCCGGGTCGGCATAGACGATGAGATGCAGCCGCCCGCTGAGATTGTCGATCACCGCCAGTTCCTCGGTCAGTAGCAGCTGGATGTCGGGCAGATCGACCGGGTCGGGCTTGGGATGCTGCTGCGCCGAACGCGCCAGCCGCGGCTCGATGTAGCGTGCCGCGTCATAGCCGAAGTAACCGGCCAGGCCGCCGCAGAACCGCGGCAGGCCCGCGGGCATGGCCACCTTGAAGCGTTTGTAATAGGCGTCGATGAAATCCAGCGGGTTGTCGGTGGACCGCTCGATCACCTCGCCGTCCTGCAGTACCTCGGTGATGCCATTTTTCACCCGCACCTGGGTGCGCGCGGGCAGGCCGATGAACGAATACCGCCCGAAACGCTCACCGCCCACGACGGATTCGAGCAGAAAGCTGTTGCGCCCCGCTGCGCCGCGCGGCACCAGCTTGAGGTAGAGCGACAGCGGAGTTTCCAGATCGGCCAGCGCCTGGGTGGTGAGGGCGATGCGGTTATAGCCCTGCTGGGCCAGTTGAGCAAAGTCGTGTTCGGTCATGTTCGACTCCGAGGGGTCGCGGCGAACCTTGTGATGGGGCCGCAGCAGATCAGCGAACCCGTGCGGCTGTCTAGCGCCTGGCGCGTGGAGCGCTCAGGCCAGTGACGCGCACACGGCAGTGGCGAGGAGAAGGACGCGCGTGTTCCGCCAGGGCCAGGCCCCCCGGTCTCCAGAACCCGATGCGTGTCGCCGATGAACGAACATGGAATGATTGAATGGATGCAGAACGGTCCGAAGGGGCGAATGTAGCAAATTCGCGCGAGCGCTCGGCGGCTGATCAGTGGCTATGCGGCCTTGGCGCCGAAATCCGGCGGCATCTGCACTGCAACCACCTCGCCACGCGCCGTGGCCACTCCCGCGGCGTACACGGTGGACTCCACGATGACCTTGCGGCCCTTGATCTCCTTCACCCGCCCACGGATTTCCAGCTCGCCTCCCAGCGGCGTGGGCTTGAGAAAATCTACATGCAGCGACCCGGTGACAAAACGGAACGCGGGCAGCGTGTCCATCTCCCGCCCCTCGGCCCGGTACATTGCTGCGGCTGCCGTGCCGGTGCTGTGACAGTCGATCAGCGAGGCAATCAATCCGCCGTAGACGAATCCGGGCACCGCCGTGTGGTAAGGCTGCGGGGTAAACCGGGTGACGGTTTCGTCACCGTCCCAGACTGTCTTGATCTGGTGGCCGTGCGGGTTGTGGCTGCCGCAGCCATAGCACTGCGCCAGATTGTCGGGATAGAAATCCTGAAACGCTTTGGACATGGCACCTCCTGTTGCACTGTCTGTTGGTCAATCATAGACGCCCCTGCCATCGAATCCGCTTGTCAAGGCGCGGCATTTTGCTAAAAATGAACGACCGTTCGATAACAGGAGACATCATGCCCCAGATCACAAGCCGCCTGCTGCACAAACTCGGCGCGACCGCCCTGCTGTCCGCCGCGCTGACCTTCGCAAGTTTCTCTCCCAGCGCGCAGGCGCTCACCCTGCACGGGGTGGACATTCCGCCGCAGGTGGAGCTCGGTGGCAAGACACTCGTTCTCAACGGCGCGGGAACCCGCTATGTGTTCCTGTTCAAGGTCTATACCGCCGCGCTGTACCTGCCGCAGAAAAGCGCGCAGCCGCAAGCGATCTACAGCATGGCCGGGCCCAAGGAACTCAAGCTCACCATGCTGCGTGATGTCAGTGGCAAGGAACTGGGTGACAAGCTCAATGAAGGCATCAAGAACAACCTCACCCCGGAGGAATTCAACGCATTCATTCCGAGTCTGGTGCAGCTTGGCGGCCTGTTTGCCCAGAAAAGCCAGGTGAAGACGGGCGAAACCGTCACGTTCAGCGACATTCCCGGCAAGGGCTGCACCATCGCCATCGACGGCGTGCCCACGGGTAGCGTGTTCACCGAACCGCAATTCTTCAACTCCATGCTCAAGATCTGGCTGGGCAAGGACCCTGCGGAAGGTCGGCTCAAGCGGGCGCTGCTGGGCAATGCCTCGGACAGCAATTGACCACGGCGACGCGGGGTTTCTGCCGGACTTGCGCGCGGTCATGTTTGGTGACCAATTCCAGCGGCTGTTTCGGTGAAAACCCGAACGTGCAATGGGTGGGTTCATAAAATAAGATTTCGCTGATATTCGACCACCCGAGGAACCAACATGAAAAAAATCTGGGCTGCCACCGCGCTTGCGCTGGCTACAACCATGGGCGCAGTCAGCGCCAATGCCGCCATCAACGTGGGCGGCATGCCCTTGATGCAATCCGCCCCGGCCAACGGCGTGCCGTTGTTCATCAATGGCGCAGGCATTGTGGACATGGGCGGGAAAATGGCTGCTGCGGTGTACCTGCCGCAAAACACCACGTCCGCCAGCAACATCATGACCATGCCCGGCGCCAAATCGATTCGCCTGACCGCGCTGTCGAACATGCAGGCAACCGGTCTGGCCAAGGCCCTCGAAGCTGGCGTGAAGAAGCATGTGTCCGCTGCGCAGTACGCGTCGTTCAAGCCCGCGATGGACGCCTTCTCCAAGCAACTCGCCAGCGTGAAGCAGATTCCCAAAGGCGAAACCGTGGAACTGCTGTTCGAGCCATCCAACGGCATCGTGCTGATGGGCCCGGGTGCGCACATCATTCCAGGCACCGGAAACGCCGAGCTGTATCAGGCCATGCTGCGCATGTTGCCAGCCGGCGTGCTGTCCAACGCCAACATCCAGAAGCAGAACGTCAGCTGATTCTTGCTGTGCGCTTTGCGCACAAAACAGCCGCCGTCACTTCACAGTGCGGCGGCTTTTTCGTTTCCCCTTGATCGCCCTTTGAGGATGCCTTTCAGTGGACGAGCAGATCGCCGATGCGGTCGGCAAAGGCGTCGGCGTCGGCCGTGCGGATGGGTTCGCCGTGGTTGTAGCCATAGGTCACCAGCGCCACCGGGCAGCCCGCAGCGCGGGCGGCCAGGGCGTCGTTCTGCGAATCGCCGATCATCAGCACCTGCGCCGGCGGCAGGCCGAGTTGCTTGCAGGTTTCGAGCAGGGGCATGGGATCGGGCTTCTTGCGCGGAAAGGCATCGCCACCGTTGACGATCTCGAAATACTGCAGCAGGCCCTTCATCTGCAGCAGCTCGCGCGCCAGCTCGGTGGGCTTGTTGGTCGCGCAGGCCAGGCGCAGCCCGGCCTGCTTGAGCGCGGCAACGCCCTCGGGCACGCCGGGAAACGGGTCGGCAAACTGGCCGTTGAGCTGGGTGTATTCCTGAAGGTAGAGTTCGATGGCCTGCGGATAGAGGGCCTGTGCCTGATCGTCCGGCAGGTGCAGGCGCAGGCACTGCAGCACGAGGTATTCGGAGCCCTTGCCGATGCGATGCTCGACGTCCTCGCGCGACAGCGCGGGCAGCTTGAGCAGCCGCATGGTGGCGTTGGCCGCGGCGTGCAGATCGCCCAGGGTGTCGACCATGGTGCCGTCGAGATCGACAATGGCGGCGACCACGGCATGGCCCGCGATCGTGACCGCGGGCGGCGTGGCAGTGCGCGCGTCCATCAGGCGACCTGCGCGAGGTTGGCGCGCATGGCGTCGATCACGGCCTTGTAATCGGGTTTGCCGAAAATGGCGCTGCCCGCAACGAAGGTGTCCACACCGGCAGCTGCGGCTGCAGCGATGTTGTCGGGCTTGATGCCGCCGTCGATTTCCAGCAGGATGTCACGGCCGGTCTGCGCCTTGTAGGCGTCGAGTCTGGCGCGCACCTGGCGGGCCTTGGGAAGGCTGCTTTCGATGAAGCTCTGGCCGCCAAATCCGGGGTTGACGCTCATCAGCAGCACCAGATCGACCTTGTCCATCACGTAGTCGAGCACGTCCAGCGGAGTGGCGGGGTTGAACACCAATCCCGCCTTGGCGCCACCGTCGCGGATCATCTGCAGGGTGCGATCGACATGCTTGCTCGCCTCGGGGTGGAAGCTGACGATGTCGGCCCCGGCCTTGACGAACATCGCTGCCAGCGCGTCCACTGGCTCGACCATCAGATGCACGTCGAGGGTGATGGGCGTGCCGTCGGCTTTCTTGCAGTAGGGCTTGATTGCCTCGGCGACCAGCGGGCCGATGGTCAGATTGGGCACGTAATGGTTGTCCATCACGTCGAAATGGATGAAATCGGCGCCGGCGTCAATGACATTGCGCACTTCTTCGCCCAGGCGGGCGAAATCGGCCGAGAGAATGCTGGGAGCGATGCGGTAGGTTTTCATGGCTGCGCATTTTAAGGGGATGCCCGACCCCGCCGCTCGGAAAAACGCTGGAAACTCCATGACCGGGCGCAATTCCCTTGGTTTTCCCCAGAACGCGGCGCAAGGCCGACAGGCTCCTAAAATCTACGAGATGTCGATCTATCAATTCTCCGTCTCCGTCATCCCGCAATATCTTCCGGAGCAGTCCGATCTGGAACAGGGCGTGTATGCCTACAGCTATACCGTGACGGTGATCAACACCGGCCGCATTGCGGCGCAGCTCATTTCGCGCCACTGGATCATCACCGATGGCACGGGCAAGGTGGAGGAGGTGCGCGGCCTGGGCGTAGTGGGGCAGCAACCCTTTCTCAAGCCTGGTGAAGCGTTCGAGTACACCAGTTGGTCGCACCTGAGCACGCCCACCGGCAGCATGCGCGGCAGCTATTTCTGTGTGGCGGAAGATGGCGGACGGTTCGAGGCCACCATCCCCGAATTCGCCCTGGTTCAGCCGCGGAGTCTGCACTGATGCGCTTTGCGCGACGCCGGGCGCGCAAAGCCGCCGAACGCGCCGCCAGCAGCGCGCTGTCGCTGCTGGCACGGGCGGACAGTCGGCTGCCGCCGGTCGAGCAATCCCTCTGGCTGATGGACGCGCTGGACTGGCTGCGTCACGGCCCGGACGAACAGGCGCTGCGCACGGGTCTGAACCTGCCCCCCGCATCTGCGGAGCCCGTCATTCCTGCGGAAATTCGCCGCCTGGGCGTGTTGCTCGATGTGCTGGAGCAGCAACCTCAGCGCCGCGCCCAGGTCGCCGCCATTCTCACCGGACTGCTGCGACACACCGACCCGACCCTGCTGCTCGCAGATTTCGGCTTCAGCAGTCGCTCGTCCTTTTTCAGCGAATTCAGCGAGCGCCTGGGGCGCAAGTGGCTGCCGGCGTCGCCCGAAACCCGCGACCTCGCCGTGCTGTTTTCCTTGTTCTTTCCGAATGCGCGCGACGCCGTCTGGCTGGATGCGCTGGACAGCGCCGTATTGGCCCGCCTGACCGCGCTGCTGGAAACGCCCTCGCCCGACGAGACGGAAGTGCCCGCAGACCTGCTCTGGCGCACGGCACTGCTCGATGCCCTGACCTTTACCGTCAGCCAGATCCGCGCCACCGGCTTTTCACCCGATCTGCGCTCGCGCATGCGCACCACGGGCCCATGGGAGGCCGAGGCCGAAACCCCGTTCAAACACCTGTCCGCGCAGGTGGAGGCGGTGCAGGCGCAGCTTGCGCACACGGCGGCGCCCGCGGATCGGACCACGCTGCCGCAAACCCTCGCGCTGTTCCGCGCGGGTCTGGACGCCTGCCGCCAGCAGGCCGAATCGATTCACGACCACCTGGAAGACCATGGCACCTCGGTCAGCCTGGTGTACGCGCTGCACGAACTGCGTCAACGCATCGACCGTGCCGAGGCCCTTCTGAACTGTCTGGTGGGCGATACCCCGGCGCGCGATGCGGCGCATCTGCTGGCCGGTCTGGCGCACCTGAATGTGCAGCGTCGCAGCCTGCGCGCCCTGTGGCGACACAACACGGCGCTGCTGGCGGAAAAGATGGCCGAGCGCCATGCCGAGTCTGGCGAACACTACATTACGCGCGACCGCCGCGAATATCGCGCGATGCTCTGGGCGGCCATGGGCGGCGGGCTGATCATGGGCTTCACCACCTGGGTGAAGATCGGCATTCTTGGCCTGAAGGCTGCACTGTTCTGGACGGGTCTGCTCGCCGGGCTGAACTACGCGGTGAGCTTTGTCATCGTGCAACTGCTGCACTGGACCATCGCCACCAAGCAGCCGGCGATGACCGCTCCGGCGCTGGCCGACAAGCTGGGAGAACTGTCCAAGCCCGGCGGGGTGGAGCGCTTTGTCGACGAAGTGGCCAACCTCACCCGCTCGCAGTCTGCCGGTGTGTTCGGCAATGTGCTGGTGGTGATGCCGGTGGCGCTGCTGATTGGCCTGGGCGGGCTGGCCTGGTTCGGGCCGCAATTCCTGCCGGTGCCCAAGGCCGAGCACGAGCTGCAATCGCTGTCGCTGCTCGGCCCCACGCCACTCTTTGCCGCGTTCACCGGGGTGCTGCTGTTTCTGTCCAGTGTGATTGCGGGCTGGGCGGAAAACGCCTTTGTGCTGCACCGCCTGGACAGCGCCCTTGCGTGGAATCCGCGCATTCGCCGTCGTCTGGGCCCCAGGCGCGCCGCGCGCTGGGCGGCCTGGTGGCGGCGCAATGTGGGGGTGATGGCCGGCAATGTGTCGCTCGGCCTGCTGCTCGGGTTGACGCCGGAATTCTTCCGCATTTTCGGCATCGATCTGCAGGTGCGGCACGTCACTCTGTCCTCCGGCCTGTTCGGCGCGGCCTGCGCCAGCCTGGGGCCCGCAGTGGTCAACGATCCAGCGTTCTGGTGGGCGCTGGCGGGCATTGCGGTCAATGGGGTGCTCAATGTCGGCGTGAGCTTCTATCTGGCCTACCGCCTGGCGCTGCGGGCGCGCGGCATTCAGGTGAAGGAACGGCGCGCGATCTATTCCAGCCTCGCCAGACGTCTGCTGCGCCGACCGTGGACCTTCCTGCTGCCGCCGCGTCAGGCCGTGGCCAGCGCGACCTGAGCCACGACCATGCCGCGTCCAATCTTCACTGCTGCGTGGGCGCAGCGTCTGCTGGGTGGTGCGCTGTTGCTGCTGCTGGCGTCGTGCGCAGCGCCACCCGCTGCCCCACCGACGCTGGGGGTGCCGTCGCCTTCGGTGCCGTCGCCCAGTGCGTCGGCGGGGTTGATGGCCCCCCTCACCGGGCCTGGTGTGCGGCTGCGCGCAGCGCAATGGGCCGATTTGCCCGGCTGGGGCCAGGATGACTTTGACGGGGTCTGGCAGGCGTTCCGGCGCGATTGCGGCGCGCGGCTTCCCCCTGCGTTGGCCTCGGTCTGTGCACGCGCATCCACCGTGCTCGCGGCAGACACGCAGGCGCAGCGGGCGTTCTTCGAAACGCAGTTTGCGCCGTGGCAGGTCATCCCCGTCAGCGGCAAGGACGACGCGGGCCTGATCACCGGGTATTACGAGCCGGTGTTGCACGGTGCGCTGCAGCACGGCTGGCCCTATGTGGTGCCGGTGTGGGGGTTGCCCGCCGACCTGGTGCCACGCGCAGCGGGAGCCGACGGCGTCACCGGCGGGCGCGTCGCCTGGGTGGACGGTCAGCAGCACGTGCTGCCGTTCTGGAGCCGGGCACAGATCCAGTCCGACCCGGCGGTGCAGGCTCTGCTCGACCGCAAGGTGGTGGTGTGGCTGGACAGCGCCGTGGACGCGCTGTTCCTGCAGGTCCAGGGCTCGGGGCTGGTCAGCCTGCCCGATGGACAGACCTTGCGGCTGAGCTATGCCGGAACCAACGGCTGGCCGTACAAATCCGTGGGGCGCTGGCTGCTCGACACGGGCCGTGTGCAAGGAACGGTCACCATGTCCACCATCCGCGCCTGGGCGCAAATGCACCCGGACGAAGTGCCCGAAATGCTCGCCGCAAACCCGCGCGTGGTGTTTTTCAGCGCAGCGCTCGACACACAGCCGCAGCGCGGCCCCGTTGGCGCGCTCGGCGTGCCGCTGACTGCCATGCGCAGCATTGCGGTGGACAAGCGCGCGATTGCACTCGGCCTGCCGGTGTGGCTGTCCACCGCGCAGCCCTATGACGCCAATTCGCCCGCCCCGAAGGCGCTCAACCGCCTGGTGTTCGCGCAGGATGTGGGCTCGGCCATTACCGGAACGGTGCGCGCCGATTTGTTCACCGGCACCGGCGAGGCGGCTGGAGAACTGGCCGGACGCATGCAGTGGCCCGGCAGGATGTGGGTGTTGCTGCCGGTCAATCCCTGAACGGCGCCAGAGCGGGTGGTTTGCGCGCCGTGGTGGCGCGGCTAAACGAACCGTCCTATGGTTCAGGGTGCAGTCATGCTCAACAACACAGGAGGACTTTCCCATGACCCTGGATCCACACGATCTGACCCATGAGTTCCCGGCGCAGGCCGACAAGATTCACGCGCTCAAGGCGAGCAACGCGCATTTTCAGAAGCTGGCGCAGCGCTACGAAGAAATCAACAAGGACGTGGTGCAAATCGAGGAAGGCGTGCGCGCAGCCGACGACGCGCACCTGGAGGCGCTGAAAAAGGAGCGCCTGCACCTCAAGGACCAGCTCGCCGCGCTGCTGGCGGCCTGATCTTCCCGCGCAGCGCCCTCATGCGCTGCGCCCCAGCAGTTTGCGGCCCGGCATCCACGCTGCCAGCAACAGGGTTCCGGTCGCGACGCCCACTGCGGCGTCGAACAGCAGCACACTCAGCCAGCCCAGCGCAGCGCCGGCACTGTGCGCCAGCGCCTCGCTCGCGTGGTGCAACCAGGGCCAGCCGTGGCTGATGATGCCACCGCCCACCAGAAACATCGCCGCCGTTCCCACCACGCTCAAGCCCTTCATCAGCCAGGGCGCCGCCGCCAGAATGCCCCGCCCCAGTCCTCGCGCCGCAGCCGACGCCTGACGGCTGAGGCAAAGCCCCGCGTCGTCGAGCTTGACGATGCCCGCCACCAGACCGTAGACCCCAGCGGTCATCAGCAGCGAGATGCCCACGAGCACAGCCACCTGCGTGGTGAAACTGGCACCAGCCACCGCGCCCAGAGTGATGGCGATGATTTCCGCCGACAGCACGAAGTCGGTGCGCACCGCGCCTTTGACCTTGTCGCGCTCCAGCGCCAGCAAATCCACCGCGGGATCGGCCAGCGCGCGGGCGAGCTCGCGGTGATGCGCGTTTTGTTCGTCCTGCTCGTGAAACCACTTGTGCGCCAGTTTTTCCATGCCTTCGAAGCACAGATACGCTCCGCCCACCATCAACAGCGGTGTCACCGCCCAGGGCGCAAACGCGCTGATGCCTAGTGCCAGCGGTACCAGGATGGACTTGTTGATCAGCGAGCCCTTGGCCACGGCCCAGACCACCGGAATCTCGCGGTTGCTCTGCAGTCCTGCCACCTGTTGGGCATTGAGCGCAAGGTCGTCGCCCAGCACGCCTGCGGTTTTCTTTGCGGACAGTTTGGTCAGCATGGCCACATCATCGAGGACCGTGGTGATGTCATCGAGCAGGGCAAGCAAACTGGACGCCATCGGACAACCCTTCACGTTACAAGTGCAAACGCGTATTGGACACCAGGCGGCTGCACCAGATTGCAGCACGCTTGCGCGCCGCTGGGTATGCTGCTGGTTTTGCGCGCGCCCCATGTTCGACGCCCCTCTCACCACCGCCCTCGTCGTTGCTGCAGCGTTTTTCGGTGCCGCGCTCAATGCCGCTGCCGGGGGCGGCAGCTTCCTCACCCTGCCCGCGCTGATTTACGCCGGCATCCCGCCGGTTGCGGCCAACGCCACCGGCACCACAGCGCTGCTTCCCGGCTATCTGGCCAGCACCTGGGGGTTCCGCGAAGACCTGGGCCCGCCGCGGGCGCTGGGCATGACCGCTTTGATGCTGGCCTGTCTCGTGGGCGGCGGCGTGGGCGCGGGCCTGCTGATTGCCACCAGCAATCAAGCATTTCGCGCCCTGGTGCCCTGGCTGCTGTTGTTCGCCACCGCACTGTTCGCCTTTGGTCCGACCCTGCTGCGCCTCATCGGCCGACACCCTGAGCAGCATGCCACTCGCCTGCAGGCACTGACGGGAATATTCGCCGTCAGCGTCTACGGGGGCTATTTCAACGGCGGCCTCGGCGTGCTGCTGCTCGCCCTGCTGACCCTGATTGGCGAGACGCATCTCAACCGCATGAACGCGCTGAAAAACGCCGTGTCTGCGGTGCTGACGCTGTTCGCCGTGGGGATTTACGCGGCGGCGGGCACGGTGCGCTGGGGCTGGGTGGCGCTGATGCTGCCCGCCGTGCTGCTGGGCGGCTACGCAGGCGCGCGTCTGGCCCGGCGCATTCCGCGCGACGTCATGCGCTGGAGCATCGTGGCCATCGGTCTGGTGATGAGCGCGCTGTTCTTCCGCTGAGCGCGTCTTGTCGCCAAGTGACCGAGGCGCGCGCTGCGGCAGTCACGTTCCGCCGTCCTTCACGATCAGATAGACCCCCACGGCGACCAGCCCCATCCAGAGCGCAACCGCGCCGGTGCCCAGCCACTGCGCAGCCTGATCGAGAAACAGCAGAAACACCGCAGCCAGCGCCAGCACGCCATTGCCGAGCCAGAAGCGCGGCCCATGTTTCGGTTCTTGTTGCATGTCTCGCTCCACATCACAGGACAGCGCGCCAGCCTACCGCATGCTGCAGGCCGATGCGATCTGCCTGGCGCGGTTTGCGACAATACGGCCCATGACCCCACTTGCCAACGACACCTTCCTGCGTGCCCTGCGCCGCCAGCCGACCGATTACACCCCACTGTGGCTGATGCGCCAGGCGGGTCGTTACCTGCCGGAATACAACGCCACCCGCGCCCGCGCCGGCAGCTTTCTCGGGCTGGCGCAAAACCCGCATTTCGCCACCGAAGTGACGCTGCAGCCGCTCGATCGCTACGCGCTGGATGCCGCCATCCTGTTCTCGGACATCCTCACCGTGCCCGATGCGATGGGGCTGGGGCTGCGCTTCGAGGCGGGCGAGGGGCCGAAGTTCGACCGCCCGCTGCGCACCGAGGCCGATGTGGCCGCGCTGCGGGTGCCCGACATGGACAAGCTGCGCTATGTGTTCGATGCGGTGCGTGAAATCCGCCGCGCGTTGGTGCAGAACGGTCGGCAGCGCGTGCCGCTGATCGGCTTTTCCGGCAGCCCGTGGACGCTGGCCTGCTACATGGTCGAAGGCGGCGGCAGCGACGACTACCGCACGGTCAAGACCCTGCTGTACTCCCGCCCCGATCTGATGCACCGCATTCTGGCGGTCAACGCCGAGGCGGTGGCGCAGTATCTGGGCGCCCAGATCGATGCCGGCGCGCAGGCGGTGATGGTGTTCGACAGCTGGGGCGGCGTGCTGGCCGATGGTGCATTCCAGGACTTCTCGCTGGCCTACAGCCAGCGCGTGATCGCCGCGCTCAAGCAGCGCGCGGGCGCGGCCGACGTGCCGGTGATCCTGTTCACCAAGGGTGGTGGCCAATGGCTCGAAGCCATGGCCGACACCGGCGCCGACGCGCTCGGGCTGGACTGGACGACCAATCTCGGCCAGGCGCGCGCGCGCGTGGGCCAGCGCGTGGCGCTGCAGGGCAATCTCGACCCCAATGTGCTGTTCGCGCCGCCCGCGGCCATCGAAAAGGAAGTGCAGCGCCTGCTGCACAGCTTCGGCCCGGTGGGCCCCGGCCTGGGGCATGTGTTCAATCTGGGGCATGGCATTTCGCAGTTCACCCCGCCCGAGCATGTGACGGCCTTGGTGGAGGCGGTTCACACGCACAGCCGCGCCCTGCACCGCAACGGCGGCTGAGGTTGCAGTTCGAAAGGCGCCGGACTTCCCCGTCTGGGCCTGATCGGAACGCTTGCGTCTGGGCGCGGTGAGTCTGCCCGCGCAGAACCGCGAAAAATCAGTCTTGTCAAGCTTGACAAATCAGCTTATGCACATTCCTGGCTTCTGTGCGGCGCAACAAGTTGATCACAGACTTGACTTGAAATTTTATAGATTAACTTATTGAAATCATTTGTATTTTTTGAAATTTCACAGTTTGGCAAATCATTTTGCACAGGCTTATCCACAGGTCGATCGGCGACACGCACCCGATTGATGCACAGAGTTATCCACACCGCTTTCGATCGGGCAGAAACCGTGTTCTGACGCCCACTTAGCGCCCTGTTTCAAACCCCCACCTCCATCCCGCGCGCCAGCTCCATGTCCGTCATTCTTCAGATTGCCGTTGACGCGCCGGGCCTGCAACTCCTTGATTACCGCGCCGATGCACCGCTTGCGCCGGGGACGCTGGTGCGCGTGCCGCTGGGCCGACAGACCGTCACCGGCGTGGTGCTGGGGCAAGCCCCGCCACCGGCTGGCAGCGAGGGCATCGCGCTGCGCGAGGTTGCCGGGGTGTTCGAATCCCTGCCCGCGTTCGACGCGAACTGGCTGGACCTGCTGCAGTTCGTCGCCCGGTATTACCAGCGCGCCGTGGGCGAGGTGATCGGCGCCGCCTTGCCCGCGCTGCTTCGCAATCGCAACCCGCAGAGCATCGCAGCGGCAGCGCCGACCCGGGGCGCCACCGCAGCCTATCGCTGCACCGACCTAGGCCTGCGCGCGCTTCCCGAAAACATCGCCCCGCGCAGTGTCGCTTTGTGGCGTCTGGCGCAGGCGCTGGGCGCAACCCGGCCCGACGCACCGCAGCAAGTGCCCGGCACCACTGCGGCGACCGGCTCGTTGTCACTGCCAGAGGCGCGCCGTCTTCATCCCCAGGCCACCAAGGTGCTGGCGGAGTGGCAGCAGGCGGGCTGGGTGGAGACCAGCACCGAAGCACTGCAGGGCCTGGCGGCAGATGCACCCCCTGCACTGCACCCGCAGCAGGCGCAGGCGCTGCAGGCCATCGCCGCCAGCACAGGGTTTGCGCCCTTCCTGCTGTTCGGCGTGACCGGCAGCGGCAAGACCGAGGTGTATCTGCATGCGGCAGCGCAGGCGCTTGCGCGCGATCCCGCCGCGCAGATTCTGGTGCTCACGCCGGAAATCAACCTCACGCCGCAGCTCATCCGCCGTTTCGAGCAGCGTTTCGGCGCGGACCATCTGGCCGTGCTGCACAGCGGCCTGTCGGAAGGCCAGCGGCTGCGGCACTGGCTGGCGGCGCACACGGGACGCGCACGCATCGTGCTGGGCACGCGCCTGGCCGCGCTCGCCTCCCTGCCGACGCTGCGGCTGATCGTGATCGACGAGGAACACGACGCTTCTTACAAGCAGCAAGAGGGCGCACGGTATTCCGCGCGAGATCTCGCGCTGTGGCGGGGGCAGCAGCTCGGCATTGCCGTGGTGCTGGGCTCGGCCACGCCTTCGCTGGAGAGCTGGCGGGCAGCGCAGACCGGGCGCTACCGCCTGCTCACCCTGACGCAGCGGGCCGCCGGTGTGCTGCCCCGCGTGCGTCTGGCCGACATCCGGCGCGACCCCACCCTGCGCGCCAGCGATGCACTGATCGGCCAGACGCTCGATGCCGCCATCCGCCAGCGCCTGGAGCGCGGGGAGCAGAGCCTGCTGTTCCTGAACCGCCGCGGCTATGCCCCGGTGCTGAGCTGCCCGGACTGCGGCTGGCTGTCGGACTGCCCGCATTGCGACGCGCATCTGGTGTTTCACCGCACCGACCGCACCCTGCGCTGCCATCACTGTGGGCATCAGGCCCCGGTGCCGCGCGCCTGTCCGAGCTGCGGCAGTCTCGATCTGCAGCCCGTGGGCAAAGGCACGCAGCGGGTGGAGGAAGCGTTGGCCGACAGGTATCCCTACGCCCGCATTGCCCGCATCGACGCCGACAGCACGCGGCGCAAGGGGGCGGCGGCCAGCAGCTTCGACAGCGTGCATGCCGGTGAGGTGGACATTCTGGTGGGCACGCAGATGGTGACCAAGGGGCACGACTTTCAGCGCGTCACCCTGGTGGCGGCGCTCAACCCGGACGCGGGGCTGTTCAGCCACGATCCGCGCGGCCCCGAGCGCCTGTTCGCGCAGCTCATGCAGGCAGCGGGACGGGCGGGCCGGGCCACGCCGCCCGCGCTCACGGACGCAGAGGGCGCGCAGCCCCCGCGGCTGCCCCCCTCCGCCCCCGAAATGCTGGTGCAGACCGCGCACCCCGAGCACCCGCTGTACCGCGCGCTGGTCGCACACGACTATCCTGGCTTCGCCCAGGCCGAGCTGATCGAGCGCGAGCGCGCCGGCATGCCGCCGTTCTCCTTTCAGGCGCTGCTGCGCGCGGAGCACAGGCAGATCGAGGCGGTGGCGGAATTTCTCGACCGCGCACAACAGCTCGCCGCCCCCATTGCGCAGAAACTGGGCGTCACCGTCTACCCCCCCATTCCAGCCACGCTCGCCCGCAGGGCCGATGTGCACCGCATGCAGATGCTGCTCGAAGGCACCCACCGGGGCGCGCTGCAGAACATGCTGGCGCAGTGGCGCGCCGAACTCACCGCCCTGCGCTCCCGGGTGCGGTGGGCGGTCGATGTGGACCCGCTCGATTACTGAGGACTGAAGCGCGCGCGATCTGCCACACGCCGACGCGGTTTCGACATTTCGATACAGCACGGCGCTGCTGTGCGAACTAAATTCGGTGCATCGGCGGCTTTTTGCAATGCAGCAAACGCCATCCTCTTCGGGAGAAATGCCATCATGTCCACGCAACGCCTACTGCATCACCACCCGCTTCCGGCCGGCACACCGGTCATCGCGTTCGACCACGGCCGCCCCGGCAGCGTCACCCCCGAGTCACCCGCCAGCGATGTGATGACCGACCTGCGCCACACCCCGGCGTTCACCATCGAGCCCGACGCCAGCGCCAACACCGCGCTGCAGAAAATGATGCACGCCGGTGTGCGGCTGCTGCTGGTCACCAACCCCGCAGGGCATGTGGTCGGCCTGATCACCGCGCGCGATCTGATGGGCGAAAAGCCGGTGCGCGCCGCCACCGAGAACCAGATCCCGCGCGACGCCGTCACCGTGGCGCAGTGCATGGTGCCGCAGCAGCACATCGAGGTGCTCGACTATGCCGAGGTACTGCGCTCCACCGTGGCCGAGATCGTGCTCACCTTGCGGCATTCCGGGCGGCAGCATGCGCTGGTGCTGGAATCCGATGGCCCGCCTTGCGTGCGCGGCATCTTTTCCGCCGTGCGCATCGGCCGCCAGCTGGGCGTGGAACTCAGCGCCAGCGGGCAGATGCAGAGCTTTGCCGAGCTCGAGCAGGCGATCGCCGCGCTGTGATCAACGCGGGGCCAGCCCGCGGTGCGCGGCCAGCGCCAGCACGGCAAAGCCGCAGAACACCGCCGCCATCGGCGCGGCGCTGCGCGCGGCAAACAGCCCGACCGCAGACCCGCTGAGCGCCGCCAGCGCAAACTGCAGGCTGCCCAGCAGCGCCGCGGCACTGCCGACCCGCCCGGCCTGATGCGCCAACGCCAGCGCCGTGGCGTTGGGAAACGAAAACCCCAGGCTGGACAGCGCGGCAAACAGCGGCAGCGCCACAGCCCAGAACCCGCCGG
>JAGDVQ010000135.1 GCA_023255715.1 Thiomonas sp. | reverse complement strand
TGGCCGGGGTATTGACGGCGGGCGGTGGTGATCATGCCCGGGCCGCCCACATAGCCATCCACCAGGAAGGCCAGCTTGTCGGCGTCGGGGCCGAAGACTTCGAGGGCGTAGTCGGCGCGGGCGCACATTTCATAGTGGTCGTCGGCGGTGATGTTCATCGAGAACAGCTTGGCCTGGCCGGTTTCATCCTGTGCGCGTTTCATGGCGTCATAGACCAGCGGCAGCACCTTTTTCAGCGGGCAGAACACCTGGTTGCCCTGCGGTTCGTCGTTCTTGATGAAGTCGCCACCCAGCCAGAACTGATAGGCCGCTTGCGCGAAGGGCTCGGGGCGCAGGCCCAGCTTGGGTTTGATGATGGTGCCGGCAATGTAGCCGCCGTCCTTGATCGGACGACCGAGAATGCGCCACAGATTGGAGATGTCGGTCGCCGGGCCGTCGAACATCTGGATGCAGCGCTCGGGCATGTAGAAGTCGATCATCTTGGCATGCTCGATGTCGCCCATGCCCTGGTTGTTGCCGATGGCCAGCGTCAGGAAGGACACCAGCATGAAGCGGCCGTCGGTGACGTTGCGGTCGAACAGTTCGATCGGGTAGGCGATCCGCATGTCCTCGGTGGCCTCGTCGATGTAATAGACCAGCGCATCCACCCCCTTGGTGAAATCGTCGGTGGTCGAAACCTCGACATTGGTGCCGGTGGACGATTCGGCAGCGAAATGCGCGGCAGACTCGAGATAGCCGTAACCGGCCTTCGGCTTCATTTTGTAGGCGACGAGGACATGTTTGCCGCCTTTGATCAGGTCTTCTTCCTTGAGTGAGAGATCGGCGTAACGTGCGGATTGATCCATGCTGGGCTCCTGAGTGGATGAACTTCGGAGATCTGACTTTTGCTATATATGCAAAGCTGTTGATCCGAAAACAAACACTATAGGCAGGCCGATGCATCAGGAAAATTCACGAATTTTCCAAAGCGAGTTAAGTGGCACTGACGGTTGACTGGCGCACCCGGCGTCCGCGGTGCCGGTGCCCCGCAGCGCCCGCAGGGAATCTGCGGGGGCGTCTGGCGGTGGAAGGCCGTGCAACCCGCCTGCGGCATGGGTGCACAGCAGGCGGGTTGCGTGGGGGTCAGGCGTCGCCCAGGCGAGCGATCTGTTCCTGCACCTTGTGCAGCGCAGCGCCAAAGTCGCGCAGTCGTGCGCGCTCCTGCTCCACCACGGCAGCAGGGGCCCGATCAACAAAGCTGGGATTGGCGAGCTTGGCATGCGCCTTGGAGATTTCGCTCTCCAGCCGCTGCATGTCCTTGCGCAGCCGCTCGCGTTCTGCGGCGCGGTCCACTTCGACAAACAGGGCAAACTGGGTTTCGCCCAGGGCACTGGTGGGCGCCGACTGGGTGGCCGATTTCCAGTCGGCAGGGTTGGCAAAAAGCTGAATGTCCGACACCTTGGCCAGCGCCTGCAGGGCAGGGCGATGGCGTTCGATCAGCGCCACGTCGCCGCAGGCCAGCAGCGGCAGGCGCTGCGCCGGCGACACGCCGAGCTCACCGCGCAGATTGCGGCAGGCCTCCACCAGTTGCTTGAATGCGGCGATCTCGGCTTCGGCCTTGGGGTCGATTTTTTCCGGCTGTGCCTGTGGATACGGCGCCACCGCCAGACTGTCGCCGCCCCGCCCCGCCAGCGGCGCCACGGTCTGCCACAGCTCTTCGGTGATGAAGGGCATGATGGGGTGGGCCAGGCGCAGCACGGTTTCCAGCACGCGCAGCAGGGTGCGGCGCGCGCCGCGTTGCAGCGCCGGGGTGCCGTGGGCGATCTGGGTCTTGGCGATTTCCAGATACCAGTCGCAGAACTCGTCCCAGACGAACTGGTAGATCGCCTGCGCGGCGAAGTCGAGCCGGTAGTCGGCAAAGCCCTGCGCCACCTGCTGCTCGGTACGTTGCAGCAGCGAGACGATCCAGCGGTCTGCGGCGCTGAAGTCCAGCGCAGCGTCGGGGCCGCAGTCGTGGTTGCACGGCAGCACGCCGCGCTGCGCGGCGTCCAGGCCGTCCACCTGCATCAGCACAAAGCGGGTGGCGTTCCACAGCTTGTTGCAGAAATTGCGGTAGCCCTCGCAGCGCTTGGTGTCGAAGTTGATGTTGCGCCCCAGCGTGGCCATCGATGCGAAGGTGAAGCGCAGCGCGTCTGCGCCATACGCCGGAATGCCGTCCGGGAATTCCTTTTCCGTGGCCTTGCGCACCGCCGGAGCGGTTTCGGGCTTGCGCAGACCTGTGGTGCGCTTGTCCAGCAGCGGGCCGAGGGCAATGCCATCGATCAGATCGACCGGGTCGAGCACATTGCCTTCGCTCTTGCTCATTTTCTTGCCGTGCGCGTCGAGCACCAGGCCGTGAATATAGACATCGCGGAACGGCACCTTGCCGGTGAAATGGGTGGTCATCATGATCATGCGCGCCACCCAGAAAAAAATGATGTCGAAGCCCGTGACCAGCACGCTCGACGGCAGGAACAGGTCCATCTCCTTGGTCTGCGCGGGCCAGCCCAGGGTGGAGAAGGGCACCAGCGCGGAGGAATACCAGGTGTCGAGCACATCCGGGTCGCGGGTGAGGGTGCGGTTGTAGCCCGCGGCGGTGGCCTTGTCGCGCGCCTCGGCCTCGTTGCGGGCGACGAAGATCTCGCCGTTCTCGCCGTACCAGGCCGGGATCTGGTGGCCCCACCACAGCTGCCGGGAAATGCACCAGTCCTGGATGTTGCCCATCCACTGGTTGTAGGTGTTCACCCAGTTCTCGGGCACGAACTTCACCTCGCCGCGGGCCACCACGTCGATGGCCTTCTGCGCCAGGCTCTTGCCGTCCGCCCCCGGCCTGGTGGTGGCAACAAACCACTGGTCGGTGAGCATGGGCTCGACGATCTGCCCGGTGCGCGCGCACACCGGCACCATGTTCTTGTGCGGCACGGCCTTTTCCAGATAGCCGCCGGCCTCCAGGTCGCGCAGCAGCGCCTTGCGCGCGGCGTAGCGGTCCAGTCCCTGATACGCCTTCGGGCCGTTTTGGTTGATGTGCGCGTCGTCGGTGAAGATGGTGATCAGCGGGATGTCGTGGCGCAGCGCGACCGCGTAGTCGTTGAAGTCGTGCGCGCCGGTGATCTTCACGCAGCCCGAGCCGAAATCGCGCTCGACAAAGCTGTCGGCAATGATGGGAATCCGTCGGTCGCACAGCGGAAGATCGACAAACTTGCCCACGAACCGGGCATAGCGCTCGTCATCCGGATGCACCGCCAGCGCGCCGTCGGCCATCATGGTTTCCGGGCGGGTGGTGGCGATGTGCATGCCGCGCACGCCGTCGATCGGGCCGTCGCTGAACGGGTAGAGGATGTGCCACATGAAGCCGTCATGCTCCTGGCTTTCCACCTCCAGATCGCTGACCGCGCTCTTGAGCACCGGGTCCCAGTTCACCAGCCGCTTGCCGCGGTAGATCAGGCCTTCTTCGTACAGCCGCACGAAGGTCTCGATGACCACGTCAGACAGCCTGGCATCCATGGTGAAGTATTCGTGCGCCCAGCTCACCGAGTCGCCCATGCGGCGCATCTGCCCGGTGATGGTGTTGCCCGACTGCTGCTTCCATTCCCACACCTTCTGCACGAAGGCCTCGCGGCCCAGATCGTGGCGGCTGATGCCCTGCGCCTGCAACTGCCGCTCCACCACGATCTGCGTGGCAATGCCCGCATGGTCCATGCCCGGCACCCACAGCGTGTTGTCGCCCCGCATGCGGTGATAGCGCACCAGGGTGTCCATCACCGTCTGATTGAACGCATGGCCCATGTGCAGCGTGCCCGTGACATTGGGCGGCGGCAACTGCACACAGAACGACGGCCTGGCGGCGTCCAGCGTGGGGGCGAACACACCCAGTTCTTCCCAGCGTTGCGTCCAGCGGGCTTCGATGTTGTGGGGCTCAAACGATTTGGCGAGTTCGGTCATGGGGATGGATTGGGGCGCAGCAGCATGCCGCGGTTGGAAAGCCTGGCGTCGGGTGCTGCACACCGTGTGTCTTGACGCAAAGCAGGCGATTTTAAGGGCGCCCCGACATACACTCATCGCATGAGCCGAGCATTCCGTCATCGCCTTGAACCGCACCCAGTCCGGCGCTGCCTCGTCGGGCTGACCGGCCTGTGTCTGGCTGTGGCGCTTGGCGGCTGTGCCTCCCTGCTGCCGCGCGGCGCGGCGCAGACCGGCAAGCCCTGGAGCGACTTCAACCAGGCGCATGCGGCGTTCGAGCGTATCCAGCCCTATGTCACCACCACCGCGCAGTTGCGCGAACAGGGCATCGACCCGCTGGTCACGCCCAACATCACCATCCTGAACTACGCCGATCTCGTGCGGCGGCTGCTGCCGCCATCCGGCAACGACATCGCACTCGACCCCGGCATCCGTGATTGCATGCAGGCGCAGACGGCCTGTCGGGGCTATGAGATCGACCAGCGCCACATCGACCGCCAGCGGGTGGGCAATTTCTGGCTCGACTTTCTCGATTTCCGCCGCGAAACCGTGATCACCGGTTGGCGTTTCAACATGCTGTTGCTCGTGGTGAACGACCGCGTTGTCTACAAGCTCTGGGGTGGGCAGCCGGAAATTTCCGAGGTGGAAACCACCCGCAATCCCCTCGGGCCGCTGCAGGGCTTTGGGCAGTCGGTGCTCGGGCGGTATTGATCGGCGCCAGCAGTGGCGCGCCGCTGTCGTAAAATTCCGACTCTCTCTATCTGACAGACTGCGGCCGCGTGGTCTGTCGCCCGGTGGTTCCCTTACCCGCCGCTCAACCAAAAAGGTCATCCATGTTGCCCACGCTCCACCTGAGCGCCGCGCGTCAGCGCGGCATTGTCGCCGCCCTGGCCGCGCTGCACGTCACCATCATCATCGCCAGCAACTTTCTGGTGCAATTTCCGGTCACCCTCCTTGGCCTGCACACCACCTGGGGCGCGTTCAGCTTTCCGCTGGTCTATGTCGCCACCGACCTCACCGCGCGGCTGCTCGGCCCCGGCCCGGCGCGGCGCGTGGTGCGCTGGGTGATGCTGCCCGCGCTTGTGCTCTCTTACGTCATCTCGGTGCTGTTTCACGACGGCGCATTCGCCGGCTGGGCGGCGCTCTCCGGCCTCAACCTGTTCGTGTTCCGCATTGCCCTGGGCAGCTTCATCGCGTATGCCGTTGGGCAGATGCTCGACATCACCGTGTTTTCTCGCCTGCGCGCCACGCTGGCAGGCAGCCGCCACCGGTGGCTGGCGCCGGCGGCGGCGAGCGTGCTGGGCAATCTGGTCGACAGCGTGCTGTTCTTCTCCATCGCGTTCTACGCCAGTAGCGATCCGTTCATGGCCGCGCATTGGGTGGAAATCGCGCTGGTCGATTACGCGGTCAAGCTCATCATGGCCGCGCTGGGCATCCTGCCGCTTTACGGCCTGCTGCTGGCCGCGGTGCAACGGTGGCTGGCGAACGGGAGGATGCGCGCTGCTGCGGCT
>JAGDVQ010000100.1 GCA_023255715.1 Thiomonas sp. | reverse complement strand
AGGCGCGGCTGTCCCGGCTGTGCGCCTGGGTGCTGGCCGCCGACCGCGCCGGACTGCCGTACGGGCTGATGCTGGGCAGCCAGCGCATCGCCCCGGCCACTGGCGCGGCGCACCGCCAGCGCTGCCTGCGGTTGCTGGCGCTGCACCCCGGCCCCCTGCGCGCGGGCAGCCGAACATGAACACGTCATTCCCGCCACGCAGCGCGCTGCTGGCCCGTCTGGGCCAGCGCATCGACGCACTGCCGCGCGACGCCCGCGATACCCTGTTCCTGCTCGCGGTCTCGCTGCTGCTGATGCTGCCGCTGTTCCTGCATCTGCCGCTGTGGACCAGCGGCCTGGTCGTGGCGCTGCTCGCCTGGCGCGCGGTGCTGGCCTGGCGCAGCGCACCGCTGCCGCGGCGCTGGGTGCTCGCGGTGATTCTGTTCTTCTGCGCCGCGCTCACCTTGTGGGAGTTTCACACCGTGCTCGGGCGTGACGCCGGGGTCGCCCTGCTGTGCGTGCTGCTGGGCCTGAAGTCGCTGGAAATGCGCTCGCGGCGCGATGCGCATGTGCTGTTCTTTCTCGGCTTTTTCACCATCGCTGCCAATTTTCTGTTCTCGCAATCGCTCGGCACCGCGCTGGTCATGGTGCTGGCGACCTGGGGGATGCTCGCTGCGCTGGTCAACGCCAACCTGCCTGCCGGGCGCCCGCCACTGCGCCAGCCGCTGCTGACCGCGCTGAAGATGATGGCGCTGGGCACCCCGGCGATGATTGCGCTGTTCATGGTGTTCCCGCGCTTTTCCGCGCCGCTGTGGGCGCTGCCGCAAAGCAGCGCGCAGGCGATCACCGGTCTGTCGGCCAGCATGTCGCCGGGGCAGATCGCCCAACTGGCGCGCGACGACTCGGTGGCCTTCCGCGTGGTGTTCGACGGGCCGCGCCCGCCCGACCGGCTGCTGTACTGGCGCGGCCCGGTGCTCAGCCGCTTCAACGACGGTGTCTGGCTGCCCGACCCGCGCACGCGCGACCGCGCCACCCTCACCCCGCCCGCCGATCTGCACCTCACCGGCCAGCCGGTGCGCTACACCATCACGCTGCAGCCCACGCAGCAGACCTTCGTCTTCGCCCTCGACGCCCCGCTGGCCGCACCGAAGATCGAGGGATATCAGGTGCAGTGGCTACCCGACCTGCAACTGGTCACCGGACGGCCGCTCGACCACCTGGCGCGCTATACCGTGGAGTCGTCGCCGCAGTTCCGCTATGGCCCCGCGCGCATCAACTCTGGCCTGCGCGCCGATCTGGCCCTGCCCGCCGGATTCGACCCGCGCAGCGTCGCGCTGGGCGAGCAACTCGCGGCCCAGGCCCGCGCCGCCGGGCAGGACGGGCGCTTCGTCGCGCAGGCGCTGCTGTCCATGTTCCGCAACCAGCCGTTTCGCTACACCCTCGACCCCGGCACCTACGGCAAGCGCGACGGCGTGGACCAGTTTCTGTTCGACCGCCGCGCGGGGTTTTGCGAGCACTACGCCCAGGCCTTCGTCGTGGTGATGCGCGCAGCCGGCATTCCGGCGCGCATCGTCACCGGCTACCAGGGCGGGCGTTTCAACCCGGTGGACAACACCTGGGTGGTGCGACAAAGCGATGCGCACGCCTGGGCCGAATACTGGCTGCCCGGCGCGGGTTGGGTGCGCGCTGACCCGACCGCCGCGGTCGACCCGGCGCGCATCGACCGCAGCGGCGCCACACTGGCCGCACGCGAGCCGCTGCTCGGCATGGCGGCACTCGGCCCGCGCGACGCCGCGTTCGTGCTGCAACTGCGCAACCGCTGGGACGCGCTGAACAATGCCTGGAACCAATGGGTGCTGAACTACGGCAGCAACCGCCAGCAGGATCTGCTGCGCAAGCTCGGCCTGCAGCAGCCCGACATGGCGACCCTGGCCGCGTTGGCGATTGCCGCGCTGCTGGTGGCCACCGCCCTCCTCGGCGCGCTGTTGGCGCTGGAACGCCGCAGAACCGACCCCTGGGTGCAGACCTACGCCCTGCTGCGGCGCAAGCTGGAGCAAGCGGGAATCAACAGCACCGACTCCACCGCGCCGCGCGCCCTCGCCGCATACCTCTCGGCGCAGCACGCCGCGTTGCCGAGCCACGCGGCGCAGGCCGCGATCACGCTGCTGATCCAGCTCGAACGCTGGCGCTATGCACCCGCGCCCGACCCGGCGCAGCGCAAGGCCCAATGGGCAGCGCTGCGTCGCGCCGTGCGCCGCTGGCGCGCCTGACTGCCCCGATCACCCACAAAAAAGCCCGTCGACCGACGGGCTTTGCTTGCGGACCACGGCCGGGTTCTCAGGCGAACGCGGCCAGCGACTTGCGCATCTTTTTCATTGCGGCGACCTCGATCTGGCGGATGCGTTCGGCGGACACACCGTATTCGGCGGCGAGATCGTGCAGGGTCTTTCCGCCGCTGCCGTCGTCGGCCACCTGCAGCCAGCGCTGTTCCACGATGGCGCGGCTGCGGGCATCGAGCTGTTCGAGCGCGCTCTCCAGACCCTCGACCTGCAGACGGTCATGGCTGCGTGCTTCGAGTACGGCCACCGGCTCCTGGCTGCTGTCGGCCAGATAGGCAATCGGCGCGTAATTCTCTTCGCCGTCTTCCACAGTCGGATCGAGCGCGATGTCGGCACCGCCCATGCGGCTTTCCATCTCGATGACATCTTCGCGCTTGACCTGCAGGGCCTTGGCCATGTCGTCGATCTGCGCGTCGTTCATGCCGGCATTGGCCGTCTTCATCGAGCGCAGGTTGAAAAACAGCTTGCGCTGCGATTTGGTCGTGGCCACCTTCACCAGCCGCCAGTTGCGCAGAATGTATTCGTGGATCTCGGCCTTGATCCAGTGCAGCGCATAGCTCACCAGCCGCACGCCATGCGACGGATCGAAGCGCTTGACCGCCTTCATCAGACCGATGTTGCCCTCTTGAATGAGGTCGGCATGGGGCAGGCCGTAACCCAGATATTGCCGCGCCGTGGACACCACCAGCCGCAGGTGCGAGAGCACCAGCTTTCCGGCAGCGTCCTTGTCGCCCTGCTCGCGCCAGCTGCGCGCCAGGCGCGACTCTTCCTCGGCGCTGAGCATCGGCAGACGGTTGACCGCGCTGATGTAGGCGTCGAGATTGCCCAGGCTGGGCAGGGTGAGCGGAAACGCGCCATCAACCTGGGCCGGGCGCAGGGCAAGTGCGGCTGACTGAGTGTGGGTCATGGATGGAAATCTCCTGTTCTGCTCCAATATTAGCACTCACAGGTAGAGAGTGCTAATGCCGGAAAGTTCCGGCTGTCGGGCGGAAAAATCGGCTCTCCGCAGGCGCCGAACCGGCCGCACCGTGGAGGACGGGAATTTGCTCCAATGTCTCCTCTCACCCCCGCCCTTGCACCGCCATGCGTCCTGCGCCAACTGATTCTGAAATCGATGCCCGTCTGATCCGCCTGGAAGAGAAGTTCGGCTTTGCGGAAGACCTGCTCGACACACTCAACAGCCTGGTGGCCCGGCAGCAGACCCAGATTGCGCATTTGATGCGCGAGGTGGCCCAGTTGCAGCGCCAGCGCACGGAGGAGCCGTCGTCCAGCCCACCCAGCCTGTTCGACGAACTGCCGCCCCACTATTGAGGCAGCCCAAAGGCCGGAGCGAATTTTGGACGCGTTCCATCGCGCGGCTCTGCAATTTTCCCCGCACCCCGCAGGGGCTTGCGCGATTCGTCCATAGCCCCTATCCCAGAGCCCCGTTTACACTCCATCACATGTCTGCCTTGCTGCGTCCCGTTCTCATCCTGCTGCTGGTGCTGCTGCCCCTGCGCGGCTGGGCGCAGGTCAGCATGGCCGCGGGCGATTGCATCGCCCGCGTGGCGCCGCAGCCCATGCAGCAACATCTGCACCAAATGGGTGACACGGGTGACATGGCAACAATGGACATGACGACGATGGCGTGCCACGACCCGTCCGGCGCAGATTGCGGCTCCCACGACCACCAGCACTGCGTGATCTGCCATCTTGCTGTGGGCCAGCCCACGGCCTTCAACCTGCTGCTGGCCGACGCCGAGCAGCACGCCTGCCCGCAAGTGGCCAATACCGCGTGGCACAGCGCCGATCCGCGCACGCTGCAGCGCCCTCCCAGAGCCTGACCCTCGCTTGATTCCCGGTTGCAGCGCGGGCCGCAAGCCCGGCGCTGCGCATCGTGTTGCCGCGCGCTGTCGCGGCTCGAATGAGGTGTCCTTTCATGTGGAACCCACCCAGACCGCAGGTGCTCCTGCGAACACGGCGGCTCGCCCCGCTGGCTGCAGCGGTCTTTCTGGCGGCATGCGCGCCGCTGCAGACCCGGCAGTCGCTGCAGGCGGCCAATGCCCTGACCCAACCCCAGACCGGGGCGCCGCTGCAACTGCAGCGCGATCAAGCCCAGCGCCAGCAGGCCCAGACGCAGATCGACGCGCTGCTGCGCAAACCGCTCGAGGCCGACGACGCCGTGCGCATCGCCGTGCTCGGCAGCCCGGCGTTGCAGGCGCTGATCGCGCAGGCGCAGGCCGATTCCGCTGCGTCCACCCAGGACGCGCGGCTGACCAACCCCTTGTTCAGCTTCGAGCGTCTGCTCATCGGCGGGGGCGGGGTGGAGATCACCCGCAGCCTGAGCATCGGCCTGCTCGACCTCCTCACCCAGCCCACCCGTGCGCGCATCGACACGGCGCGGCAGGAGCAGCTGCGCCTGCGTCTGGCCAGCGAGGTGCTGCGCCTTGCCGCACAGGCGCGCATGGCCTGGGTGCGGGCCGTCGCCGCGCAACAGATTGCGGCCTATGACCGCGACGTGGTCGGCGCCACGCAGGCCACCGCCACGCTGGCTGCGCGCATGCAGCAGGCCGGCAACTTCACCAGGCTCGACGCCGCACAGCAAGGCCTGTTCGCCGCCGACAGCCAGCTCAGCCTGAACCGCGCCGAATTGGCCGCAACGCAAACGCGCGAAACCCTGGTGCGGGCACTGGGGCTGTCGCCCGAACAGGCCACACACCTCGTGCTGCCCACGCAACTGCCCAAGCCGCCGGCAGAACTGCCTGCACCCACGGCCGGGCCGCTGCAGGCCGCGCTCGAAGCGCGTCTGGATGTGCAGCTTGCCCGTGCCGATGTCGCCGCACAGGTTGAGGCCGCCGGACTGGTGCGCAACACCAGCCTGATCGACCATGTGGAGGTGGGCGGCGTGCGCAAAACCTACAGCGACGCTCCCGCGCAGAACGGCTTCGACCTCACCCTGCCGCTGCCGGTATTCGACCTGGGCGATGCCCGCCGCAGCGCCGTGGCCGACGCGGTGCTGGCCGCGCGCAACCGCGCGCTCGCCACGGCACAAGACGCCGCCTCGCAACTGCGCGAAGCCGACGCCCTGCGCCGCAGCGCCTGGCAGCAACAGCGCATCACGCAGGACAACATCGTGCCGCTGGCGCAGACCGTGCTGGACGAGAGCCAGCTTCGTTACAACGGCATGCTGATCGGCACCTTCCAGCTGGTTGCCGCAGCGCAGACCCAGGTGCAGGCGG
>JAGDVQ010000026.1 GCA_023255715.1 Thiomonas sp. | reverse complement strand
CCATCCGCCAGCTTCCCCGGCGGGTTCGGCGCGGCTGAACCGATTCGCCATGGAACTGCGCGTCGCCTCGTACAACATCCACAAAGGCGTGCTCGGCCACGGCCCGGCCAAGCGGGCCAGCATTCTGGAGTTGCAGTCCGCACTGCAAGGGCTGCAGCCCGATCTGGTGTTTCTGCAGGAAGTGCAGTTTCTGCATCTGCGCAACGCCCGCCGCCTGAGCGGCTGGCCCACCCAGCCGCAGCACGACTTTCTGGGAGACGCGCTGGGCCTGCACGCGGCCTATCGCACCAATGCCTGCACCCGGCATGGCGAACACGGCAATGCGCTGCTGTCGCGCTACCCCATCATCGATGTCGCGCATTGCGACGTGTCCGATCACCGCTTCGAGCAGCGCGGCCTGCTGCATGTGCAGGTGGCACTGCCCCGGGGAGGACCGCTGCATTGCATCGTGGTGCATTTCGGCCTGTTTGCGGTCAGCCGCCAGCGCCAGACCGAGAGGCTGCTCGATTACATCGCCGCCAAGGTGCCGCCCCAGGCCGCACTCATCGTCGCGGGCGACTTCAACGACTGGCACGGCCGCATCGGTCCGCAACTGCTGCAACAAGGCCTGGTTGACGTGAGCGAGCCGCCGCTCAAGGCCAACGGCAAGACCGCGTGGCGCAAGCGGGTGCGCACTTACCCCGCCCGCCTGCCGCTGGTGCCCCTCGATCGCATCTATGCCCGCGGCCTGACCGCGGTTGAAATCGGCCTGGGCTGGGGACGCGGCTGGGCCCGCCTGTCCGACCATGCGCCACTGCTCGCCGCGCTGCGTTGCACCGCACCGCAGTGCCCGGACGTCACGCCACCCGAGCAGGCCTCTGCCCCTGCGGGACTCGCGGCGTGAACACCTCGCCAGATCCTCCCGCCTCGCCGCCACCACCTGCAGCCGACAGCAACCCGGTGCTGGTGCCGGGCCCGGTGCCTGACCCGGCAGGCGACGACCAGCCCCTGGACTGGACCGAGGGCGCCCTGCCGCGCCTGCTGCCTTACGGCGCCGCGTTCTTTCCCGCACTCACGCAGGCCATCTACCAAGCCCGCGCGAGCATCTGGCTGCAGACCTACATCTTTCATACCGACGACGTGGCGCTCGGCATCGCCAGCGCCCTGTGCGACGCTGCGCAGCGCGGCGTGCAGGTGCGCGTGCTGGTCGACGGGCTGGGCTCGGGCGCCAGCATCGACACGCTGTCGTCCCGCTTCGCCGAGGCCGGGGTGGAATTCATGGTGTTTCGCCCCTGGCGCAAATGGCCAGACGTGGTGCAGCGCGGACGCTGGCGGCGGCTGCACCGCAAGCTGTGCGTGGTGGATGCGCACACCGCCTTCATCGGCGGCATCAACCTCATCGACGACCGGCTCGACATCCATCACGGCTGGAGCGCGCAGCCCCGGCTGGACTACGCGGTGCAATACCAGGGCCATCTCGCCCGGCAGACACAGTGGGTCATGCAGCGCCTCTGGCTGCGCACCGTGCTGGCCGGCAGCCTGCAGCGCCGCCTGCGCAAGCTGCCCGGCCCCGGCGTGTTCGACACCTCGCCCAACCAACGCGCCTACTGGCAGGAATTGCTCGACTGGGGCAACGCCAACCCGTCAGCCGACGAAGACGGCGCACCGCTGCGGCCCGACCAGCCCGCGGCCGATGCGGCTGTGCCCGACCGCCCGCGCCGCACGCCAACCACCCTTGCGCAAAGCCTGTCCGCCCTGGTCGTGCGCGACAACTTCGCGCAGCGCCGCGCCATCGAGCACAGCTATATCCGCGCCATCAACCGGGCGCGCCACCGCGTGCTCATCGTCAGCCCGTACTTCTATCCGGGGCGCGACTTTCGCCAGGCGCTGAAACATGCCGCAGCGCGTGGGGTGCAGGTCAAGCTGCTGCTGCAGGGGCGGATCGACTACCGCATGGCCGCCTGGGCCGCGCGGGCGCTGTACGGCGAAATGCTGCGCGCCGGGGTGCTGATCTTCGAGTACACCCCCGCCTACCTGCACGCCAAGGTTGCCGTGGTGGACGAAGACTGGGCCACCGTCGGCAGTTCCAACATCGACCCGCTGTCGCTGCTGGTCAACCTCGAAGCCAATCTCGCCGTGCGCGACCGCGCCTTCGCCCGCGAACTGGCCGCGCACATCGACAGCCAGATCGCCCGCTCGCTGCCGATCAACACCCCGGCCCGGCTGCGTACCCGCGCCCCATGGTGGCTGCGGCCCTTCGTCGCGGTGGCGGCACGCGCCTTCGTTGCCCTGGCGGGCGGGCTGAAAAACGAGTATTGAGCGCCCCCACCAGGGTCGGTTCGCCGACCCGCCCCCGTGGGGTCAAGAAAACTCGGGGCGACCCTGCGTTGTCTTCTTGCGAGCAGCCAGGCTGCCTGACGCCGATCCCCCTCCCGACCTCCCCCGCACGCGGGGGAGGAGAGAACAGTGCTTCGCACATTCCTCAGATGCCCCTCACTTCAACCGCAGCACACGCGGTTGCGCCCCTGTTGTTTCGCGCGATACAGCGCGCGGTCGGCGCGCAGCAGCACATCGCTGGCGCTGCTGTCATCGGGGCCAGCCTGCGTCAGACCGATACTCACCGTCAGCGCCACGGCCTGTTCGTTTTGCAGGGCAATGGGCTGCGCGTTCACGCTGGCGCGCAGCCGCTCGGCGATCTGAAGTGCCTCGGCGGCATCGGCGCCATCGAGAATCAGCAGGAATTCCTCACCGCCGAGCCGCCCGAAAAAGTCGCGGCTGCGTTTTTCGCTGCGGATGATGTGGGCGAAGCGCTGCAGCACACAGTCGCCACCGGCATGGCCGAAACGGTCGTTGACCTGCTTGAAAAAATCGAGGTCGAGCAGCAGCACCGACAGCGACGCCCTGCGCTGCAGGAGTTGTTCCAGAACGGTGAGGATGCTGCGCCGGTTGTGGATGTCGGTCAGACTGTCGCAGGTGGCCAGGTGTTCGAGCCTGCGCTCCAGCGCCTTGCGCTCGGTGATGTCGCGCCAGATGCCTTCGACCCCGGCATAGTTGCCGCGCTCGTCGCGCAGCGCCTGGGTGCTGATGGAAATGTCGATGATCACACCGTCCTTGCGTCGCATGCGGCCCGGAAAGTCGCGCACGGCGCCGTGCCGCTTGATCTCGGCCACCAGGGCGTCACGTTCGCTCAGATCGGGATAGAACGCCGCAGCGGGCAGGCCGACGATCTCCTCGGCCGTGTAGCCCAGCACGTTCTTCACCGCCGGGCAGACATAGCGGGTGATGCCCTGCGCATCGGTGCGATAGAACACGTCCTGCATGGTGTTCATCATGCGCTGAAAGTCCTCGTCGGTCTGGCGCAGGCGCTGCTCCATCGCGGCGCGCTCGGTCATGTCGAGGAAAGTGGCCAGCACCGCCCGCTGGTCGTCCACCACCACAATGGCACTGCTCATGGCCAGCATCAGCGGCGTGCCATCGCAGGCATAGGCGCGGATTTCAGTGACGGGGTTGATGCCGCCGCTTTCGGCGTGACGCAACCGGGCCAGCGACCGGTGCAGATCGAGGGGGTGAATGAACGCCTCGACCGATTTGCCCACCACATCGCCCGCCTGTTGCGCCCGCAGCAGGCGCAGCGCCGCCGCGTTGGCATAGCGCACGGTGTCGCCCATCAGCATGGCCACGGAGGCAGGCAACTGCGCGATCCAGGCCGCACTGGGCGAGAGGGGAGCATCCGGTTCCATCACGGGATTCTCACGACACAGGACATATGGCTTGCGAAACCGGAAGGCATGAAGACGGCAAGGGTAGCACTGGAGTGTGCTGCCGAGTCTGTCCGAAACGTTTGCCTTTCCCGAGCCAGACGCCTGCATGAACGCACTGAGCGCAGGCCTCGCAGCCGTCCTTATTCCGCGCAGTTGGATGGGCATGACAACTCTGTCGTTCCCTTTTCCGGCCTGCATTTCCAAAATGCAGGGCATGAAACACGCCAAGCAATTCCACACACCAACAGGAGCGGCCCTGCGCGGCCGATGGCAGCATGTGCGGCGCGCCCTCGCCGTGTTCTGGCTGCTCGCCGCCTGGGCGCTGCAGCAGGGGGTGAACGCCGCGCCGCTGGCGCAGCAGCCGTCGGCCTTTGGTCCGCTGATTTCGGCATCGGCGCTGGCGGCATGGACCGGCCCTGTGCAGATCGTGGACATTCGCGACGACGCCGCCGCGCCCGACACCGCGCATCTTCCCGGCGCCATCCCCGCGCCTTACGCCGACTGGCGCGGCCCGGCGAACAACCCCGGGGCGCTGTTGCCGCTGGCGCAGTTCACTGCCCTGGTGCAGCGCCTCGGCCTGCGTCTTGAAACGCCCGTGGTTCTCGTGGCCACAGGCAACGACCCCAGCGACTTCGGCGCTCCGGCACGGGTGTACTGGACGCTGAAGTGGCTGGGGTTCAAGCGGCTCGCCATTCTCAACGGCGGCATGACCGCCTGGCGCGCCGCCGACCTGCCGCTGACGCGCCAGCCCACTGCGGTGACGCCCAGCCGATTCACCCCACATCTCGACAACGCACTGCTCGCCACCCGCGCTGCGGTCGAGAAGGATCTGACGTCCTCCGGCGTGCTGCTGCTCGACGCCCGGCCAGCCGCCTTCTATCTGGGCCGCGAAAAGGCGCCCGCCGCCGCCCGACCCGGCACCCTGCCCGGCGCGCTGGACTTCGATCACGCCCGCTGGTTTGCGCACGGCGGCGGCACGCTGCCGGACGCACAGGTGCTGCAACGCATCGCCCGCACCCTGCCGCAGCCGCCCGGGGTACAGCGCACGGTGTCGTTCTGCAATACCGGGCATTGGGCTGCGATCAACTGGTTCGTGCTGTCTGAGGTGCTGCATCAGCCGCATGTGGCGCTGTACCCCGGTTCGATGGTCGATTGGTCGCGCGCCGGGGCGCCGATGGCGCATGTCCCCACCCGGCTGCAGCAACTGTGGCAACAACTGGAGAGCACATGGCAATCCCTCTGACCGCGACGCTGACGCCGCAGACCGCGTCAATCCCCCGGCAAGGCCAGCGCCTGAGCAACGGCATGCTGCTCATCGCCGCGCTCGCCGGGTTTGCGGCGATCACCTGGCTGGTGGGATGGCGGCAAGGGCTGCTGTGGTTGATCGGCCTGGGCTATGGCGCGCTGCTGGCTGCAGCGGCGTTTGGCTTTACCACCGGCTGGCGGGTGTGGATCACGCGGCGCGACCCCAAAGGGCTGTGGGCGCAGTTCGTGGGCATAGCGGTGGCCATGCTGCTCAGTGTGCCGCTGCTGGCGGCGCATCCCGAGCTGGAAGGGGCGGACGGTCCGCTGTCGATCAGTCTGCTGGTCGGCGCGTTCGTCTTCGGCGCGGCGATGCAGGTGGCCGATGGCTGCGGTTCGGGCACGCTGTACAAGGCCGGGCTCGGGCATCCGGTCAGCCTGGCGGTGCTGCCGGCGTTCGTGCTGGGCAGTTTTCTCGGCGCGTCGCAGCTGCCGGCCTGGCTTGCGCTGGGTGCGCTGCCGCCGGTCAACCTGGTGCATCTGCTCGGTGCGGGGTGGACGCTGACGGCGCAACTCGCGATGCTTGCGCTGCTGGCCGCGC
>JAGDVQ010000075.1 GCA_023255715.1 Thiomonas sp. | reverse complement strand
GAGATCATCATCGATGGGCGGGCTGTCAGTGCGCCAAGGAAGCTCTGCGCGGCAATCCAGCCTGCCAGCATCATCGCCGGCGCGCTGCGAAATTCACTCATGCCGCCCCACTGCTTGAAGTGGCGAATCAACGTGTCGATGTCGCTCTTCTGGCGATCCGGGTCACGGATCGCGTCGAGGAATTCCGGTGTGATGCGGTCCGGATCAACGCCGATGGAGAATCCGCCCGTGCGTGGGTAGATGTTGCGCCCGCTGTGACGGTCCGACTCGCTCAGAATGCTGAACCCTTCGTTTTGGTCGCAGTAGAACAAACCTTCCTTGGCGTTGATGAACAACACGTCTTCCTCGGCCCAGACGCCACCGCCGCGCTCGCGCGAAGACGACCATTCATTCTTGGCCTGGCACGCACTGATGACCTCACTCTGCGCGGCCAACAGGTCGATCGAGGTGATGTCGCCTTCCTTGCTGCGCTTGGCCCAATGTTCACGGGCGAAAGTCGGCCCGAACACACTGAGCCACGTGGCCTGTTTGGACATCTCCGTGCTGCCCAGGCGCACCATCTTGCCGTTGCGGTTGGACCACAGGACAACGATCGGATCCCCGCCCTTGCCGGACTCCATGCCCAGCGGGAAATAGCCTTCGACTTCCATCGCGGCCTTGCGCTTTTCACGCTCGACCCTTTCTTCCTCGGTCGTGCGCTTGGCTCGCGCGGAAACCTCGGCAATCGCTTGGCGGGTTGCCTGTTCACCCACGGCCAAGGCCCAATCATCCACGCCCGGGCGATGTCCCGAACTCTGTTGAACGGATAGTGTGAAGGTGGCGGCTCCTTTCGCCCGCATGCGAGCATGCGGGTGCCTCGCAAGCAAAGAAAGGAGCCACCAAGATGAAGTCTCGCACGAAGTCCAAGGCGCGCGCATGCGCGCAACCGCACCCAGATCTGCCTGCGCGCCATCGAAGCGCAGCTCGCCGCAAATGCCGCACATGGTCAGGCGGCCGTTGTGCCGGAGCTGGCGCTGCAACAGGCGCTGGCCGGCTGCCGCGGCACGCTGCAGCACACCCGACCGGTTGCTGCGTCAAAGCGCACGCCGCAGCGTTCAACGAGCAGCAAGCGCAGCCGGGCGCGGGCGCGCAGCACGCGCGACTTGACTGCTGGCAAGCTCAGCCCGTTCGCCTGCGCATAGTCTTTTTGCGTCATGCCTTGCAGATCGCAGCGGGAGAGCACATCGCGGTCGTCGGGGTCGAGCGCGGCCAGCGCCACGGCCATGACAAAGCCGCGGTACGCTGCAAACTCCAGCCCGCCCAGCCGGAACAGGCTGCCTTGCAGCGCAGCGGGAATGCCGTAGGGCACCGACGCGCTGCCCCACAGCAGCCGCGCGACCTCGACCAGCACCACGCCGAACGCGAAAGTGGCGAGCAGCTCGGGCAGATGGCCCTGTGGCCGCAGGCGCCGCAGTACGCCCAGTTCAAACAGCGTGGCCACTGCAGCAACCCCGATGGGCGCTGCCAGCAGCCCGCCCCAGAACCCGAGCCACTGGCCGGACTGCCAGGCGAGGTAAGCGCCGAGCATGTAAAAACTGCCGTGCGCGAAGTTGAGCACGCCCAGCAGCGAAAAGATCAGCGTCAGCCCGCTGGCCAGCAGGAACAGCAGCAGGCTGTAGCTCAGACCGTTGAGCAGAGACAGCAGCAGGGCTTCCATGCGCGCACGCGCCAGCTCATGCGCCGGGCGGGGCGCTCACTGTGCGCCGCCCACCGCGCTGGCGTGAACCTTGGGCGGCTTGACCGGATAGATTTCGGTGGTCAGCGGGCGCTGCATGGTGCACTGCGCGGGCAGGGTGGTCTGCGACGGCGGATAGGTGTGGTCCAGCGCGAAGGTGTAGCCGGTGTTTTCGACGTTGTATGGGCTGGCCGCGGACACCGGCTGCCAGGTGCTCACATAAATCGGCTGCAGCAGTTGATGGTCGGCAGCGCGCAGGGTCACTTCGCCGTTGAAGGTGTGAAAGGTCAGCCCCTCCATCGCGCTGGCGACCTTGATCGGCTCGATGCTGTGCGCCTTGGTCATCGCCGCGGTCAGCAGCAGCAGCCCGGTGTAGGTGACGGGCACTGAAAAATCCTGCTTGTACTTGTCGCGAAACCCTTTTTGCAGGCTTTGCAAGATGCCCGGCAGATTGGGCTCGCTGTAATAGACCAGCTTCACCCTGCCAGCGTCGTGCGGGCCGATTTCGCTCGGCGCGCCCAGGCTGCTGGCGTAGAAGGTGTAGAGGTCGGCCTTCAAGCCGCCCTGCTGCGCGGCCTTGATCAGCAAGGTGAGATCCGGCCCCCAGTTGGCGGTGATGACGCAATCGGCCTTGGCTGCCTGCACCTTGGCGATGTAGGGCGAGAAGTCCTTGACCTGGCCGAGCGCGACAAAGTCTTCCCCGACGATCTGGATGTCCGGGCGCTTGCGCGCGAGCATCTCGCGCGCGTACTTGGCCACCTGGTGGCCGAATGAGTAATCCTGCTCGATCAGATAGACGCGGCGGATGTCCGGGCGGTTGCGGATGTCGTCGGTCATCGCCTGCAGGGTCATCGGCACGCTGGGCTGCAGCGCGAAATGCCAGAAGCTGCAGTCGCTGCCGGTCAGCGCCGGGTCGACCGCGGCGTAGTTGAGATAGACCACTTCCTTGCCCGGATGGCGGGTGTTGTGCCGGCTCACCGCCTTGGACAGCGCCAGCGCCGCGCCCGAGCCGTCGCCCTGCAGCACGTAGCGGATGCCCTGATCGACCGCAGCCTGAAACGCGGTGAGCGTGTCCTGCACCGCGCCCTTGTTGTCGAACGGCACGATCTCGAATTTCACTCCGGCGGTGTTGCCGCGGTTGACCCGCTCGGCGACGAACTGCCAGCTCTGCAACTGGTTCTGCCCGACCGCGGCAAACGGACCGGTCAGCGGATCGATGAAAGCGAGTTTGACCACCGGAAGCTCGCGCGCACGAGCGGGCACAGCGCCCAGCAACAGGCTCCCGGCCAGGGTGGAAAGAAACTGTCTGCGCGTGGTGGAGTGCATGGCGTCTGTCGTTTGTTCGAGGGGCGAACAAAAACGCCAATGCTATTGCATCCCCCGCCCCCTCCCGACCTCCCCCACGGGGTGGGGGAGGAGCAAGTTTTTCATGCGCCATCCCCGCGGGCGGGGCGGGTGGGGGTGGGGTGGATTGACCGTCCTGCGTCGCGCTCATGGTCAGCGCGCTCCGCTGGCTGCGGGTTTGTGCGCTGATGGGCGCGCGGTGCCGCTGCCACCGCTGACGGCAGCCTGCACCACCTTGACCGTGCGGCCATCCCGCAGGCGGTCCAGCCCGTCGGTCACCACGCGCTCGCCGGGTTGCAGGCCGCTGACGATCTGCGTGAGGTTGTCGAACGCCACGCCGGTCTTGACCACGCGCATTTTGACCTTGTCGTCCGCGCCGATCACATAGACATAGGTGCCGGGGGCGCCGACGGCGACCGCGGTGGTCGGCACCACCACGGCATCGGGGATGGTGCGCACCAGCAGCCGCACATTGACGAACTGGTTGGGGTAGAGGGCCAGCGTCTTGTTGCCGAACTCGGCGCGCAGGTTGAGCGTGCCGGTCGTGGCGTTGATCTGGTTGTCCGCGGCAACCAGTTTGCCGGTTTCGAGCAGCTGGGTGTTGCGCGCGTCCCAGGCCTGGGTGGGCAGGGTCTTGCCGGCCATGAGCTGGCCCACCACTTCAGCGATGTTCTGCTGTGGCAGCGCGAAGGTCACGTCCACCGGCTGTACCTGGGCAATGGTGGCAATCGGCGATGCCGAGTTGGTGCTGGTGCTGGTGTTGCTGCCGACCGCGCCGTTGGTGGTGACCATGTTGCCGGCGTCCACCGGGCGCAGTCCGGCCAGGCCCGCCACCGGCGCGGTGATGCGGGTCCAGCTCAGCTGCAGCCTGGCGTTGTCGAGCGCGGCCTTGTTGGCGTCGAGCGTGGCCTTGAGCTGCGCCACGGTGGTGCGCTGATCGGACACCTGCTGCGCGGAAATCGAATCCTGCTGCAGCAGGGTTTCATAGCGCTGCAGATCACTTTGCGCGCCGCTGAGCTGCGCCTGGGTCTGCTCGACCTGCGCCTGCGCCTGCTCCACCGCGATGCGGAAGGGGCGCGGGTCGATCTGCGCGAGCAATTGCCCGGCCCGCACCATCTGCCCCTGCCTGTAATCCACGCTCTGCAGCAGCCCGGCCACGCGTGGCATCACGTTGACATAGCTGCGCGGCGTGACCGTGCCCAGCGCGCTGAGCCACACCGGCACGGCCTGCGCACGGGCCACCGCGGCGGTGACCGGCTGTGGTGGCATCTGCCCTTTTTCCATGCCGCCCTTCCCACCGGGCATCTGTGCCTGCGCAGGGTGGGCGCCGTCTACCAGGGCCAGGCCGCCAGCGGCCAGGAGCGCCAGGCCCAGCGCGCCCCAGAGCCAGCGGTGCAGGGTCGAAGCAGGGCGGTGCGAGGCGGGGTTGGCGTGCGGGGTCATGGGCGGGATGTCGCGGAGGAAAGACAGGTCGAAGCGTGGTTGGTACATCCTGCCTGCACGACATGAAATTCATGTGCAGGCTGTGTGAAGAAGTTTGTCGCCAAGGCAACTCACGCCTTGGGCGGGCGCTGGTGGTTCCAGTACACCTCGGTACTGGCGGCGTCGCCCGCGCGGTTGAGGGTGCGTGCCAGCACGAACAGCAAGTCGGACAGGCGGTTGAGGTATTGCAGCAGCTCGGCGCGCAGCGGCGAGGCAGCAGCGTCGGCACTCTCGCAAGCCACGGCCACGACCGCGCGCTCGGCGCGCCGCGCCACGGTGCGGCAGATGTGCGCCTGCGACGCCGCCTGCGTGCCGCCGGGCAGGATGAATTCGGCCAGTGGCGGCAGCTGGGCGTTGTAGTGCGCAAGCGCCTCGTCGAGTGCGGCCACCTGCTCCGGCTTGAGCAGGGTCATCCCCGGCACCGACAGCTCGCCGCCGAGGTCGAACAGATCGTGCTGGACCTTCCCCAGCAGCGCGTCGATCGCATCCGGCAGCCCCAGGCTGCGCAGCAGGCCGAGGTGGGAATTGAGCTCGTCCACCTCGCCCAGCGCGTGAATGCGCGCGGCGTTCTTGAGGCAGCGCGAGCCGTCCCCCAGGCCGGTGGTGCCCGCGTCGCCAGTGCGGGTGGAAATGGCGGTGAGGCGGTGGCCCATCAGTTCGTCTCCCAATCGTCAACGGCGTATTCTTGCCGAAAGCCTCAACACCCGCGTTTTGCAAGGACACGCCATGAACGCTCCACTCAGCCCGAAAATCCTCACACGCCCCGCGCCGCCCGCGCTCCTCGAGGCGCTGGCCACACGTTTTGGTACGCAGCTCTCCACCGCGCCGGCCGTGTGCGCGCAGCACGGTCGCGATGAATCGCCGTTCGACGTGCCGCCGCCCGCCGCCGTGGTGTTCTGCGAAAGCACGCAGGACGTGGCCGATGCGGTCAAGCTCGCCGCGGCGCACGACTATCCGGTGATCGCCTTCGGCGCCGGTTCCTCGCTCGAAGGCCAGCTGCTCGCGGTGCAGGGCGGCATCAGCCTGGACCTCACCCGCATGAACCGCGTGCTCGACATCGCCGCGGCCGACATGCTGGCCACCGTCCAGGCCGGGGTGACGCGGCTGCAGCTCAACGACGCACTGCGCCACACCGGGCTGTTCTTCCCCATCGACCCCGGTGCCGACGCCACCCTGGGCGGCATGACCGCAACGCGCGCTTCCGGCACCAACGCGGTGCGCTACGGCACCATGCGCGAGAACGTGCTGGCGCTGACCGTGGTGCTCGCCGACGGCCGCGTGGTGCGCACCGGCACGCGCGCGCGCAAGAGCAGCGCGGGGTACGACCTCACGCGGCTGTTCGTCGGCAGCGAGGGCACGCTGGGCATCGTCACCGAAGTCACCGTGCGGCTCTACCCACAGCCCGAGGCCGTGGCCGCGGCGGTGTGCTCCTTCCCCGGGGTGGCGCAGGCGGTGGACTGCACCATCGCCATCATCCAGTCCGGAATCCCCATCGCGCGCTGCGAGCTGATGGACGCAAACGCGGTGCGCGCGGTCAACGCCCACGACCATCTGAACCTGCCCGAAAAACCGTTGCTGCTGATGGAGTTCCACGGCTCGCCCGCCGGGGTGCGCGAGCAGGCGCAGGCGGTGCAAGCCATCGCCGCAGAACACGAGGGCTCCGACTTCGCCTGGGCCGACACCCCCGAGGAGCGCACCCGGCTGTGGAAGGCGCGGCACCACGCCTACCTTTCCGCGCTGCAGACCAAGCCCGGCTGCCGCTGCGTGACCACCGACACCTGCGTGCCGATTTCGCGCCTGGCCGAGAGCATCAACGCCACCATCGCCGAGGCCGACGTCGCCGGTCTGCCGTATTTCGTCGTCGGTCACGTGGGCGACGGCAATTACCACATCGGCTACCTCATCGACCCGGCCAAACCCGAGGAGCGCGAACTGGCAGAGACGCTCAACGCCCGGCTGGTGCGCCGCGCCCTCGCCCTGGGCGGCACCTGCAGCGGCGAGCACGGCATCGGTCTGCACAAGCAGGATTTCCTGATCGAAGAAGCCGGCGACGACGCGCTCGACCTGATGCGCGCGATCAAACACGCGCTCGACCCCAAGGGCATCCTCAATCCGGGTAAGATTTTTGCGTAGCGGCTGCGTTCAGGACGACATCGCCATGTTCACCTACCTCATGCTTGGCACCAACGACCTGCCACGTGCCGCTGCGTTCTACGACCCGCTGATGGCCACGCTGGGCCACGCGCGCTGCGTCACCGAAGCCGACGACCCCAGCCACGAAATCGGCTGGGGCCGCTATGCCGACGAAGGCCGCGTGGAGTTGGCGTTGTGGCTGTGCAAGCCCTTCAACGGCCAGCCCGCCACCGTCGGCAACGGCAGCATGATCGCGCTGGCCGCTGCCAGCCGGACGCAGGTCGATGCCTTCCACGCCGCCGCGCTGGCACATGGCGGACGCAGCGAAGGCGCACCTGGCCTGCGGCCGCACTATGGGCCTGACTTCTACGCCGCCTACGTGCGCGACCCCGACGGCAACAAGCTCGCCGCCGTGTGCCGCGCCACGCTGTAAACGCAGATCAGGCGGGTAGCGGCTCGACGCCGGCGAACACTTCCGCCATCGGAATGCGCAGTTGCACGCTGGCGAGTTCCAATTCGGCCGCATCGGTGAAATCGTGCAGCTCGAACAGGTTGCGCTCGTTGCGTCGGAAGACTTCCACGCTGCGGCTGTCCGGGTCGATCAGCACATATTCGCGCAGGTCGGCAATGCGCCGATACGTCGCAAACTTCAGGCTGCGGTCGTACCCCTGCGTGCTGTCGGACGGCACCTCCACGATGAGCGTGGGGTGGCGAAACACCATCTCGGTGCGCAGGTCGTCCGCATGGCAGGTGACGAACACATCTGGGTAGAACACCGCATCGTCAGCCACCTGCACTTTCAGGCTTTCGGTGAACACCTCGCACGGGCTGCCGCGCAGGGCGGATTTGAGCGCGAGCGCCACGTTCAGGGACACCATGCCATGCACCCGCCGCACACCCACCATGGCGAAAGTCTCGCCACGGTAAAACTCGTGCCGCTCGGGCTGCGCGTTCTCCCAGGCGAAATAGGCATGCAGATCGAGTTTCGGTTCGGCCAGTGCCATTCGCAATCCTCATCAATGGTGCAAACAAGAACCAGTGTATTCCCGCCCAGTTTGCTGTGTGGCGACGATTCCATCGCGCTCTCCGGTCTCATCCTCGCCGACCTCGGTCAGCTTGACCTCATCAAAAAGGTCAGCGGCAGCCAGCGCGAAGCCATCGTCCGCGAAGCCTTCAAGGACCTGCTCAAGTCCGACCCGGCAGTCGGCAGCATCACCCTCGACACCGAAACCACGCTGCGCGGCGCGCTGCACAGCCGTTTTGCAGCCCGCGATTCCCAAGTCCGACGGACTCCCAGAGCTCACCGTCCCCGATGACCGCAGAACGGATGGCGGCTGACGTCGAAATTCCGCGATCTCTTGATCTGCCTCACTCCAGTTCTCCAAAACCCTGAGGGCTACCCGCAAGGGCTGCGTACAGAATGCTGCGCAGCATGTTGCCGGTTTGCTGCGCTGTCCCGTGTGGGCCGCAGGGCGCCAGACGAGCGCCCGCACCGCAGCCATCCCGGCGCGAACTTCCCCTGAAAGGAGCCCCCTCATGAGCGTCGTGCTCGACCCCGTGCATGCCCCGGCGCATGCGGCTGATCATGCCCACGCCCACCCCGTTGGCTGGCGGCGCTGGTTGTTCTCGACCAACCACAAGGACATCGGCACGATGTACCTGATCTATGCGCTGGTGATGCTGTTCGTCGGCGGCATCCTGGCGCTGGGCATCCGCACCGAGCTGTGGAAGCCCTACGTCTGGCTGATGAACCCGGAGCTGTTCAACGCCTTTGGCACCATGCACGGCCTGATCATGATTTTCATGGCGGTGATGCCCGCGCTCACCGGGCTGGCCAACTGGATGATTCCGCTGCAGATCGGCGCGCCCGACATGGCGTTTCCGCGGCTGAACAACCTGAGCTTCTGGCTGCTCGTGCCTGCCGCGGTGCTCGGGATCGCAGCGTTCCTGGTGCCGGGCGGAGCACCGGGAGTGGGCTGGACGCTGTATGCCCCGCTGACCCTGCAACAGGGCATGGGGATGGACCTGACCATTTTTGCCGTGCACCTGCTCGGGGCGTCGAGCATTCTGGGGTCGATCAACATCATCGTCACCATCCTGAACCTGCGCGCCCCCGGCATGACCCTGATGAAAATGCCGCTGTTCTGCTGGGCCTGGCTGATCACCGGCTACCTGCTGATCGCGGTGATGCCGGTGCTCGCCGGGGCCGTAACCATGACGCTGACCGACCGTCACTTCGGCACCAGTTTCTTCACCTCCACCGGCGGCGGCGATCCAGTGCTGTACCAACACCTGTTCTGGTTCATGGGCCATCCGGAGGTGTACATCCTCATCCTGCCGTCGTTCGGCATCATGAGCTCGGTGGTGCCGACCTTCTCGCGCAAGCGCCTGTTCGGCTACAGCTCGATGGTCTATGCCACTGCGTCCATCGCCATTCTGTCGTTCCTGGTCTGGGCGCATCACATGTTCACCGCGGGCATGCCCACCGTGGGACAGCTGTTCTTCATGTACGCGACCATGCTGATCGCCGTGCCCACCGGGGTGAAGGTGTTCAACTGGATCGCCACCATGTGGCGCGGCTCTCTCAGCTTCGAGACGCCGATGCTGTTTGCCGTGGGCTTCATCATCGTGTTCACGATTGGCGGCTTCACCGGGCTGATGCTGGCGATGGTGCCGATCGACACGCAGGTGCACAACACCTACTTCGTCGTTGCGCACTTTCACTACACCATGGTGGCCGGCACGCTGTTCGCCATTTTCATGGCGTTCTACTACTGGTCGCCGAAGTGGACCGGCACCATGTACAACGAGACCGCCGGGAAAATCCACTTCTGGCTGTCGATGATCGGCTTCAACCTGACCTTCTTCCCGCAGCACTTCCTGGGCCTGGCGGGCATGCCCCGGCGCTACATCGCCTACCCGGTGCAGTTCACCGACTTCAACCAGATCTCGACCATCGGCTCGTGGGTCTTCGGACTGGCGCAGGCCTACTTCGTGTTCGCGGTGGTGATTCCCGTGCTGCGCGGACAGGGCGACAAGGCGCCGCAACGCCCCTGGGAGGGCGCGGAGGGACTGGAGTGGGAAGTGCCGTCGCCCGCGCCGTTCCATACCTATGAAACCCCGCCACGGCTCAATGCCGACGCCACGCGTGTGATCGCAGCAGAGGCGCACTGAAAGCAAGACGGCTCAAGATGCTGCGCGACCTGCATGCCTGCGGCGGCTGCGGCAAGCAGACCGTTTGCGCCCTGCTCGACGCCGGGGCGGAGTTTCCGCAACCCCAGGGCGTGGAGATTCGCCAGCAGGAGTTCTGCGCCGACGCGCCGATTGATGTCGACGGCGACTGCCTGCTGGCGGTGAAGTCGGGTGTGGTCAAGTCGGTCTGCCGCGATGCGCAGGGCAACACCCGGGTGCTGGCCTTCAGCTTTGCCGGCGACCTGTTCGGCCTGGAGGCGATGACCGACGCCGCGCACGGCGAACTGCGCCACGGCGCGGCGGTGTCGATGACCACGGTCTGCCGCATGCGCCTGAGCCCGGACGCCGCGCGGCGTGCATCGCCGCATTTCTGCGACCGGCTGAGCGCCGAGCTCGCCGCGCGCCTGCGCGACAACTTTGCGCACCGCCAGATCGTGGCCGCAGCCGCGCCAGTGCGCATGGCGCATTGGCTGATGCAATGCCTGCGCGCGGCGCAGGCGCAGCGTGGCGCGCGCTGTCTCAGCCTGCCCGCCATTGCCCGGGCCGACATGGCCAGCTATCTGCATCTGCGGGCCGAGACCGTCAGCCGCATCCTGTCGGAGTTTCGGCGCAAGGGCTGGGTGCGCGGGCCGCTGCATCGCCTGGAAGTGTGCGATGCCGAGGCTCTGGCCCATCTGGCGCGCGGCACCGGTGTGAAGTCGGGTTGCGCCTCGCATCAGGAGGCCATGCATGGATGAACTGACCCTGCCCGCGCAAGCGCCCGACTGGCCGCACGCCCCCGTGCCCGGCAACCAGTTGCTGCGCCCGGTGTGGCAGGACGGCGCCTGGCAATGGCGCTTTCGCCGCAACTGCGCCTTGCGGCCAGGGCAACTGTTCGGCGCGTTCGCCGTGTTTGCTCTGGCGTCCATCGTGGTGGCCGTGCTGTTCTGGCTCCGCGGCGTGCATCTGGTGGCGCCGTTCACCGGCCTGGAACTGGCCGCGGTCGGCGCCGCAATGCTGGTCTACGCGCGCCATGCTGCAGACCAGGAACGCATCGCCATCGGCGCCGACGCCATCGTGGTGGAATGGACACGCGGCAGCCAGGAGGGCCGCGCCGTGTTCGACCCGCGGCGCACCCGCATCCAGGCGCTCGACGGCGGTCTGGTGCAACTCGCCGACCGGAACCAACAGGTGCTGATCGGTCGCCACCTGCGCCCCGAGCGCCGCGCCGCGCTGGCGCGCGACCTGCGGCGGGCGGTGATGCTGACATAGAGCAATGCTGATATTTCACAATGTGTGGGCGTGCGGCAAGGCCTATGCTTGTTGCAAATTCCATCCCTGAAGGTTGCTTCATGTCCGCTCACTTTGTTGTTCTCGGGGCCGGGTTTGCCGGTCTGACTGCGGCGCGCACGCTGCGCGCCAAGGCGCCGCAGGCGCGCATCACTCTGGTGGCGCCCAAGGCGGAGTTCGTCTACCTGCCCAGCCTGATCTGGGTGCCGACCGGGGTGCGCAAAGGCGCCGATCTGGTCATCGATCTCGCGCCGTTTTTGCAGAAGAGCCGGATCGATTTCCTCGCGGCCGAAGTGACCGGGCTGCAGGACGGCGGGCGCACCGTGCTGACCAGCGCAGGGCCGGTGGAGAACGACGGCCTGATCATCGCCACCGGCGGACGCTTCATCAAGAAGCTGCCGGGAATCGAACACGCCATTGCCCTGTGCGAGGGCGTGGCCGCAGCGGAAAAAATCCGCGAGCGCCTGCTGGCGATGGACAGCGGGCGCATCGCCTGCGGTTTTGGCGGCAATCCGCAAGAACCGTCTGCTGCGCGCGGCGGGCCGATGTTCGAGCTGCTGTTCGGCATCGACACCTGGCTGCGCCGCCAGCGCAAGCGCGACCGGGTGGAGCTGGTGTTTTTCAACGCCTCCGCCACCCCGGGTCAGCGCCTGGGCGAGAAGGCGGTCACCGGGCTGCTGTCGCACATGGCCAAGCGCCGCATCGACACCCATCTGGGCCACAAGGTGCTGCGCATGTCGCCCGAGGGGGTAGAGACCGAGGGCGGCCTGGTCAAGGCCGATCTGATTCTGTTCATGCCCGGCATGACCGGCCCCAGCTGGCTGCACCAGACCGAGCTGCCGCGCTCGGCCGGCGGCTTCATCCAGGCCGATGCGCATTGCGCCGTGCCCGGTTTCGAACGGGTGTTCGTCGCCGGAGATGCCGGCAGCTACCCCGGGCCGGATTGGCTGCCCAAGCAGGCGCACATGGCCGATCTGCAGGCCAAGGCCGCGGCGGACAACCTGTTGCTGGCGTTGGAGGGCAAGCCCCCGGCGCATGTGCCCAAGGCGGAGCTGGTCTGCATCGTCGATACGGTCGACTCGGGCATTCTGGTGTTTCGCGACGAACGCAAGACCTTCGTGCTGCCGCCCTCGCGCGCATTCACCTGGGCCAAGCGCTGGTTCGAGGGCAGATACCTCAAGGACTACCGCGCAGGCTGAAGGCGCACTCCCCGGCCGGGGAGTACCTCGCGCTGGGCGGGGCTCAAAGGGGGCTCGAAGCGGGGGCTCAAGGCGCCTTCTGGTCGATCAGCACATTGCCCAGATCGTCCTTGAGCTGCACCTCATCCACGCGCAGGTGCAGGGTCTGCGTCTTGGCATCAGCGCCCAGCACGGTGGCGAAAATCGCCATGTGAAAGTGCACATAGTTGGCGATGTTGCCGTCGATGGTCTTCATCACCGCCGGGTCGGTGCACTGCAGATGGCGAAACGCCTCGGGGTGGTCGTAGGTGAAGTGATACGGCGAGTTGTCGAAGTAATACCCCGCGCCGTGGATGAACAGCCGGTTGTCGATCGGGTAAGTCTTGCTTGCCGCCACGTACGGGTCGAGCGCGATGTCTTCCACATCGATGCGCAGCCTGGGGTGCGCCTTGTCGAAGGCGACCATTGCATCGACCTGCTGCTGCTCCTTGGCGGTCGCCCGCACCGGCTGGGGCGGATCGATCATTTCGGTGTTCGGCGTGAGGATCGCCGTGTAATCGAGCGCCTGCTTCGCATACGCGAAGACATAGGTCTTGAGCAGCACCGCGTTGTCGAGCACCACCAGGCCGTCGCGCTGCTTGATGGCATGCACGCCCAGCCCCTGGTCGATGCGCACCCGCGATGGCGAGCCCGGCAGGTCGGTGTTGGAGGCGCTCTGCAGATTGACTGGCGGCGCCGAGGCGGCAGCCGGTGCGGCGCCCGGTGTTGCGGCATGTGCGCCGACAGCCAGCCCGGCGCCGAACAGCGCCGCAGCGAGCGCGCTGCGCAGTGCGCTCGGGGCGCGGAGATTGAGGCGGGAATCAGCCATGGTGAGAAGTCCTGATCGGTGGGCGCGGCAGTTGCCGCGCAGGATGTTCAGTGTTTGTCGGCGGCGACTGCGGCAGCAGGCGTGTGCTCGTCTTCCCAGCCGGTGATCATCGATTTGATGTACGCGGTGGGCGGGTGCGCGGTGGTGCCCAGATAGACGTGCAGGATGAAGAACAGCAGCATCATGTAGGCGGCAGCGGTATGGGTCAGCCCCACCCAGCTCAGCTGCAGGCCCAGCGGCGACAAGCGAATCCAGTCGTAGCTGAAGAACAGCAGCAACACACCGCTGGCCCAGATCAGCGGGTTGATCATCAGCTTGAGCCACAGGTAGGCCAGGCGCTGCAGCGGGTTGTGCTTGCGGTCGGGCGTGGGGTGGTAGGGGTGGCTTTCGCCGATGAAAATACCCCAGGCGTAGTAGCGTGCCACGGTCAGCAGGCTTTGCGGACGCAGGTCGGGGATGTAGTTCTTCCACGCCCCGGTGGTGAAGTGCCAGAAGATGGCGAATGTCCACAGCGTGATGAGCATCCAGGCGGCGTATTCATGGATGAGCAGGGCATGCTCGAAATCGAAGCCGCCCAGATAGCCATGAATCTCGAAGCCGGTGAACAGCATGGTGATGATCAGCGCGGCCTGGCTCCAGTGCCAGAAGCGCTCGAAGCGGGTGAACTTGTAGACGCGGTGCGTCGTCGGTTTTTGGGTTGACATGGCGATGTCCTTTCAATGACGGCGGCGCAGCCACAGGCCGAAGCGGATCAGGCCGTGCAGGGTGACGCCAGCCAGCGCAAGTGCGGCAGCAGCCAGGCCGATGAGTTCCAGCCACTTGTTATGGTCTTTCGGCCGGTGCGGCATGTACACGCCGTCGATGTTCTGCAGGCGGCCGTCGCTGGCGTGGCACTGCATGCACGACAGCGCCTGCGTCTTGGGTGCCACCATGTGCTCGATCGGCCAGTACATAGCGGTCTTGACGAAGCCGTAATGCCCGGAATACGGCAGGTGCGCGGCCTTCATCCCGGCGGCAATCGAAGTCTGCCAGTCGTAGCTCATGGTGTACGAGTCCTTGTCGAAGCCGAAGGAGTGAAACACCGCGAGCAGGCCGCTCTGCGTGTCATACGGCTGGTTGTTGCGCATGATCTTGAACGGGAAGATCTTGGACTTGCCATCCGTCGGGCTGCCCTCGATGGCGTTGAGCTCCACCACGCCGTCCTTGTTCTTGAAGTTCTGCACCTTGTCGCCGATGTTCATCCAGCGCTCCACGCCGTTGAACCAGCGGTATTGCGGCACCACGTTCTCTGCCCACTTGAAGCTGCCCTTCACGCCCCAGTAGGTGTTCCAGCCGTGGCTGTCGTTGATCACCAGCGGCGAGCCGTTGGGCGCCAGCTTGCCAGCGGTGGCGTAGTTCCACTCCATCTTGGTTGGCAGGCCACCACGGGCGAACTCGGGGATGTGGCAGGTCTCGCACGCGATGTCGCGGGTGTGCATGTTCAGCGTGGCGGCCTGAATCTGGCTGTTGAGGTCGTTGCCCTTGTGCGGGGTGGCGCCGTGGCAGGACACGCAGCTTGCCGCCTGGGTGTTGTGCGGGCTGCCGCGCATGAACTGATGATCATTGATCATCATGTCGGTGACGTAGCGCGAGCCGCTGACGTTGTGGTTCTCGGTCTTGTGACACTCCTGGCAGGAGAAGTTCAGGCCCTTGGCGTCCATGTGCACGTCTTCGGCGCGTGCGGGGTTGACCAGCGAGCTGTCCATGTCGCCGTGCTTCACCCCATCGCCGCCGCCGCCGTAGAAGTGGCACTGGCCGCAGGTGTAGCGCGTGGGCGCGCCCACGCTTTGCGCGATCTTGGCCAGGTCCTCGGCCTCGACATAGGGCTTGTCCGTGCCGTAGACCTCGCCGCAACCCGGGCGCACCGCGATTTTTTCCATCGCCGGGTTGCCGCCGATGAACGGAATCTTGTGATAGGTCTTGGTGTGGTCGTGGCACACCAGGCAATCGACATGGTCTTGCGAGCGGTGGTCGAAGGGCACGAACTTGTTCGGATCGGTGCTGCCGTAGCCCACATGGCACACGGTGCAGAACTGTTCGTTGCTGATCGGGCTGACGCAGAAGTTGTTGAACACATGGTTCTTGCCCACCAGCGTCTTGGTGGCCGGGTCGTAGGCCTTCCAGGTCCAGTGGATGGTCGACATCACCTGCTTGGCCGCGTCGGTATGGCAGCTCAGGCAGGCCTTGGTCACCTGCTCGGGCGAGGTGAATGGCCCCTTGAGCTGCGGAAACTGGCTGTGATCCTGCGGCATTTCCTTGCCGACATTGCCTTTCTGCACCGTGGGCACCACGCTGGGCACCACATGCCAATCGTCCTGCGCTGCGTGGGCGCCTTGCACCTGCACGCCGCTCTGCGCCACAAAGCTGGCGGCATCCTGCGCCTGGGCGATTGCTGCGGGCGCGAGCAGGCAGACGGCAATGCCGGCGGCAGGCGCCAACCGCCGCCATGCTGCGCGCCATGGACGGCTGCCCCGGGCTTGTCGATTCGTTTGCATGACCTGCGCTCTCGTTGAAAAGAATGGGCGAGATGCTGCGCCTGCAGGCATGCAGAAATATTGATTCTTCGCAATCGGGTTTGGGCGTCGGTTGGCTGAATCGGCTTCGTTTGATCTTGCTACGCAAATGCAACGAACAGATACATATCGGCAACTGTTCTTACAAATCGGAGGCAGCTTGCTGGCTGATACAGTGCACTGCACCTCGGAGATTGCCATGCCCCTGCTCGAACGCGCCCACGCCGCCCTCGACCGCCTTGCTGATCTGCCGCCACTCGGCGCGCTGCGTCGCAAGCGCGCGGAGGCCGCCTTTGCCAGCAACACCGACTCCAATCTGTTTCGCGGCATCTACCCCAGCTTCGAGGCCGCGCAGGCCAGCGCGCCGCCCACCCGTCCGCTGGGCTATGACAACCCCGACGCGGCCGGCATGTATCTCGAGCGCATCAAGCGCATCTACCCGAGCGACTATCCGGTGATCTTCTGGCTGCAGAAGCTGTTTGCGCTGGGGTGCAAGACCGTGTTCGACCTGGGCGGGCACATCGGCATTGGCTACTACGGCTACCAGCGCTACCTCGACTATCCCGAGGGCCTGCGCTGGACGGTGAGCGATGTTCCGGCGGTGATGGCGCGCGGCGCAGACATTGCCATTGAACGCGACCCCGCTGGCCGCCTGCGCTTCGACGGCAATTTCAGCGGCGCGCAGGGCGCCGACGTGCTGCTGGCACTGGGGGTGCTGCAATACCTGCCCGACACCCTGGCGCAGCGGCTGGCTCGCCTGGACAATCCGCCGCGCCACGTCATCATCAACCTCACGCCGCTGCATCTTCTGGACAACGGCGGGCAGGATTTTTTCACCCTGCAGAGCATCGGCACCGCGTTCTGCCCTTACCGCATTGCGGCCTACGGCCCGTTTCTGGAGGGCTTCACCCGCCTGGGTTACCAGATCGTCGACCGCTGGCAGAACCCGGACAAGCACTGCCGCATCGCCTTCGAACCCGCACATTCAGTCGATGTGTATCACGGCTTCTACCTGCGCCGGGGGTGACCCTCAGCCCGCTGGCGGCTGGTGGCGCAAGCCCGGCACCTGCAGGAATTGCGTCGGCGTCACCGGGCGCGAATAGAGGTAGCCCTGCAACTCCTGGCAGCCCAGTTCGCGCAGCATGCGCGCCTGCGCTTCGGTTTCCACGCCTTCGGCCACGAGATGCAGTTGCGCGGCCTGCGCCAGCGCCACAATGGCGCGCACCGAGGGCAGGGCGCTGGCGTCGGTTTCCAGGTCGGTGACAAACGAACGGTCGATTTTCATCACGTCGATCGGCAGCTTGCGCAGTGCCGCCATCGACGAGTAGCCGGTGCCGAAGTCGTCGAGCGCGATGGTCACGCCCATGTCGCGCAGCGCGGCCAGCTGGGCGAATGCGCTCTGGTTGTCGTCCACCAGCAGGCTTTCTGTGATCTCCAGTTCGAGGGCCGCGGGGGCAATGCCGCTGCGCGCCAGTGCGGCGCGCACCTGCCCAACCAATTGCCCCGGGGCCAGCTGCAGCGCCGAGACGTTGACTGAAACACGGGGGACGATGATGCCCATGCGCCGCCAGTCGGCCATCTGCTGGCAGGCGGCTTCGAGCATCCACTGACCCATGGGCCCGATCAGCCCGCTGGATTCTGCCAGCGGGATGAACGCGTCTGGAGACAGCAGGCCGCGCTGCGGGTGCTGCCAGCGGATCAGCGCCTCGGCGGACGACACCACGCCATCGCTGGCGCGCACGCGCGGCTGGTAGAAGGCGACGAATTCACCGCGCGCCAGCGCCTGCCGCAAGTCTGCCAGCAGCGCGGCCAGCGCGCGTGCTTCGGTATCGAGCGTCGGGTTGAACAGTTGCGCCCGGCCGCGCCCATAGGCCTTGGCGGCATAGAGCGCGATGTCCGCGCAGCGCAGCAGTTCGTCGGGCACGCGGCCGTGCTGCGGGCACAGGGCGATGCCCACGCTGGCGCCAACCTGGAAGTCGCCGCCGGGCAGATGAAACGGCTCGCTCATCGCGCGAATCACTGTCTCGGCCACGGCCTGCGCGGTGGCTGCGTCGGCCTGCGGCAGCACCAGGGTGAACTCATCCCCACCCTGACGTGCCACCAGCGCGTCGGCCTGCACGCGCTCGCGCAGGCGGTCGCTGGCCTGGCACAACAAGGCGTCGCCAGTGGCATGGCCCCGGCTGTCGTTCACTTCCTTGAAATGGTCGAGATCGATATAGAGCAGGGCCAGATTGGGGGTCTGTCGGTCTGGGGCCAGCAGGTCGCCGAGTTGTTGGTGCAGGCCATGCCGGTTGAGCAGGCCGGTGAGACTGTCGTGCGTGGCCTGATGCATCAGCGCCTGCTGGCGGTCCTGCGCGGCAAACGCCACCGCCAGACGGTCGCGCAGCTCGGCTGCGGCATGCAGGGCCCCCGGCGCTGGCTCGGTTGGCAGGCCGATGGCGAGGAGCGCGCGCACCACCTCACCCTGCCGCAGGGGAAGCAGCGCCACCCAGTCGGCGGCTGGCGGCATCAGGCTGCGCAGACAGGGCGCGTCGTGCGCATGGCCACGCGCCAACGTGGCAGCGGGGACGGTTTCATCCCGCTGCAGCTGCGACCACTGCGCCTGCGCGGTGGCATCGCAGGCCACGTCGCGCACGTCGAACACCGTCTTGTTCTGCTTGCCGCTTTGCCACAGCACGGCGCGGCGAAACACACGGCTGCTCTGCTGCCAGACGATGACCGCCTCGGCCTCGGGGTAGAGCGCCTTCAGCTGATCGAGCACCCGCTGCGCCAGGCTGTCCACCGAGGCACTGGACAGAATGTCGCGGTCGATCGCGGCCAACCCTTCCAGCGCATGAAACTGCGCGCCGAGCCGCGCGGCCATGTCGTTGAATGCGTCGGCCAGGTTGCCGAATTCATCCTTGCTGTGCACTTCCACCCGCGTGCTGATGTCGCCTGCCGCAAGGCGCCGCGTGCCTTCCGTGAGACGCTCCAGCGGCACCAGGGTGCGGCGAATCTGCCGCTGCGCCAGCAGCCCGATCAGCAGCAGCGTGGCCACCGCCACCAGCCCCAGCCAGACCGCCAGCGGCCAGCCCAGCCAGTTGACCTGCGGGGGCGGCGCCTGCTGGGTGAACACCCAGTCGGGTGTGCCGAACTCTCCGCCCAGAAACAGCTGGAATTCAAACGGAGATGCATGGTCTGTCCCGGCTGCGCCCGTGTCTTGCCCGGCCACTTCTGCCGGTTACAGCTGCAGTCCCTGCGCATTGCGCACCCGCCACACGCCGCCATCCATGGCGTCATGCACCGGGCTCCAGAGAAACTCCGGGTTGAGCTCGGCCACCCAGCGCACCTGCCCGCTTTGCAGGGCTGCGAGATACACCCGCGAAGGCTGGCCCGCCATGCTGCGTGTGCGCAGCAGCACCTGCTGTTGGCCTGCGCTTTTGCTTTCCGTCGGTTGCACGGGCGGAATGTGAGGCGTGGCGCTGAGCCAGTCTGCCCACAGAGTGGCGGCATTCGGCGAGGCCCATTCCGGTTTGTCCTGGGCAGATTGCTGCAGCAGCGCGAGGAACACCCGCCCCATGCCCGGCGGCAGCGCATCGGGCTGGGGTGCTGCCAGCGGCAGCGAGCGCAGCAACGCCTTCGCGGTGAGCAGGCGATCGAACACCTGGCGGCTGACCTGCCGCGTCATGCGCTGCTGGCTCTGCATGTAGAGCTGGCGCGCCACCGCATTCACCGCCGTGCTCGACAACCAGTCTGACATCGCAAGCGGCACCAGCGCCGCGACGACGAACAACGCGAACAACTGCCGCGCCAGTCGGCTGCCGAACATCTGCGTGGACAGACGCGGAGGTTTCATCGGCGGTCAGCGGCGTGGTGCCCGCACGCCACCGGGCAGGAGCCAGATGCGCACCACGGCCTCAATAATTGGAGGCCAGGCCGATGTACGCGCCGTTGTTGGCACGGATGATGTCATCGAGGCTGACCTTGTTGGTGATCTGCAACTTGCTCTGCCCATTCGCGCCCATGCTGTAGAGGTCGTAATCGGTGTTGATGGGGTTGAGCGCCTTGTCCTTGCGCGCATGCCCTTTGCCGTTGACCTCGATGTTGTAGTACACGTAGGGATGCCCCCAGGGGTCGAGCTTGCCCGCCATGCCGATGTCGGCCAGCGAGTTCGGCAGCGCGCGGTTGTAGACCCAATAGTTCTGAATGGCGGCGGAGATGGACACCACATCCTGCTGCGCCTGCGCGTTCTGCACCTTGAGGCGGTAGCCGCTGTAAACGGGCAGCGCAATGGCCGTGAGCACCCCGACCAGTGCGATGGCCATCATCAACTCCAGCAGGGTGAAGCCAAGCAGGCGGCGCCTGCGCATGCGGGCAAGGAAGTGAGCAGACATGGGCCAGGTTGTAGTCCGTACACATGCTTGGCGACAAGACCGCTGGCGCGTGCAGGTGGCGCTTGTGTGAAATCCCGCACAGAACTGCGCGGCGCGCTGTGGGCAAATCCCGACAGCGCGCCGAGGGGGTCAGTATTGGCGCCAGGCGATGGGCTTGTTCATCACACTACCGCCCAGAGTGACCGGGTTGATCGGTGGCGGCGTGCCATTAGGGCTGGGCACGTTGGACGTAGTGAAGGGGTAGAAGCCCGCGCCATTGCTCGTGACAAACAGTGAGGCCGAAAGCGGAATACCCGAGCCCAGGCTGATCGCCCCGGATGCCACCGAATTCCCCTTGTAGGTGACGTTGATTTTCGGTTTGGAACCGCTGACCAAATCGAACAGATCGTAGTAACCCACACCCACACCGCAGCTCGTTGCGCTGGGAGGGACGTAGACCGGTACGACAAGCAGCCCGTTGGCGACCGTAGGCGATGCGGAAATCTGTCCGCCCGCCTGCAGTGGAGCCACCACGTTGCTGCCAACGGGCTGCAACGTACCCCCACTGGGCTGATAGCCGCTGTTTCCATCACTGGCCCATGTGATTTGCGAGGTTGCACCCGACAGGGCAAAAACGGTGATTTCAGTCTGCGAGGCGGCCCAGACGTACGGCAGGCCATTGATTTCGTAGTAGCCCACATAGTTCAGTGCTGCTTGGGGGCTGGTGGTGGCAAACTTCAACGCGCTCGCCGCGTCGTTGGCAGCAGTTCCGGAGATATTGACACTCCAGACTCCGCCGTTCTTGTCTCCCATCCACAGTGTGCCGCTGCCGGAGTCGTAGGACATCGAGCTGTAGGGAACGAAGGGCAACGCAGCCGACAGGGCATTGCCGCTGGCGGGCTTGCCGGTGGCAACGTTGATTTCGTACAGATTGCTGGTAGTGACTGCGGTGCTGCCACTGCCGCTGGTCGTGTTGACCACGAACACGGCGTATTGCGATCCGTTGACAGTGATGATCAGTGGCGCCTGCTGCTGAGGCGAACTGCCGCCGGGGATGCTGACCGCCCAGGCGACGGATTGCGGGCTGGGCGCTGTAGGGTCCGTGCTGTTCGTGTTGCTGCTGAGCTTGAGTGCGTAGTGGTAGGCGCCACCCTGTGCGGTGCCGACCACATAGCTTGCCCAGTCACTGGGCTGCGCATTCGTTGAGGTGTCGACAGCATCGGTCAAAGCAAAGCCGCCGTCGAAGACCTGTGCAGTCTGGAACTGGGTGTAGTTCTGCAATTGGGACAGGAACGGGCGCGGCATCCAGCCCCACACTAGGTTGCCTGTCGTCGCATCAGCGGCGTAAAGAAAGCCATCGTTGCTGGTGAAGAGCACCAGCTTCTCGCGCCCCTTGTTGTTCACGGCGAAAGGCACATAGCCGCTCAGTGTGGTGAACTCTGCTGACCCAGGTGCGCCGAGAAAGCTTGTCTGATCGTTTGGGCTCATGCTGCCCAGCATCCAGTTGAGCTGTCGCCCCGCTAGATAGCTGCAACCACTCACGCCGCTGGGAAATCCCAGACTGCCGTATTGCGGCTGCACGTTGTCGCCTGTGTTGTTGAATGAGGGGTCGAGGGTGTAGGCCACTTCGGTGGCAACGTTTGGCACACAGGTGGTTGCGCTCAGGTTGAACGCGCTCGGGTCGTACGCAGCGTTGGTGCTGGTGCCCATGGCCGCAAAATTCTGCACGGGGCCCGAACCGGGCGGTGCCGTGTTGGACGTAGGCACGGCTGTGGAATAGAGCACTGCCTTGCGCGTTGTCGCCGACATGAGTGTGCTGTCGCCTGCATCCCATTTCGCCGGCCCGCTGGCAGTTCCGACCGGCGTTGCCACTGTGGACTGTGCAGACGTCACGGTGTTGTAGGCCTTTAGATGCCCGGCGATTGCTCCAGGGACGTTTGTGCTGGTGGCGCTGTAAACCAGTGTTCCACCCTGCACGCTGCTCGGCGCAATCGGTGCGCTGACCGCAATGCTCTGGAAAATCTGCGCCGCAATACTGCCCAGCGCCGCGTTGAATGCCGTCACATTGTTCGCCGGGTATTCCTGCCCGGTGCCACCTGCAATTGCCATGGCGTTGAGGGCGTCGTAAGCAGCGGGGTTGGCGGTCGAATCGACCCCGGCGCCCAGGCCGACCACATAGGTCTTGATGCCCTTCTGGTTCAGCGCCTTGATCGCGTTGATGGTGTCGATCAGCGCCTGGTCGTTGGTGTTGCTGATGTCAAGCGCGCCCTGCGTTTGCCCGCTGGGCAGATTGCCGCTGTCGTCGTTGATGCCGAAATTGCTGTTGCCAGCAACGCCGTAGAAAGCCGCGTTCACGCCATAGCCCTGACCGGCGGCGCTGCCCAGCGGCGGCCAGTTGTTCTTGTTCAGATCCATGGTCGGCAAGCCATCGGTCACCAGAATCACATATTGCCCCGCGCAAGAGGCGGTGAGCTTGCTCAGGAGGTTGCCAGCGCCCTGCACCAATCCGGCTGTCGGCGATTGGTATGCCAGTGCTTTGATTTCACTGGAGGAGGAGTTGTTGGTTTCGGGCTGAAGCGCTTTGTAGAACGGGGCCATCGCGGTGTTGACCGCCGTGGTGCTCGGGTTGGAGCCCAGATTGGTCATCGAAACCACTGGTATGCCCGAGGAGGCGCTGAGACTCTGCACGTAATAGCCAAAGCCGCGTTGGGCATACATGACCTGCGGCGAGTAGGGCACGTAACCCGCATTGGTCGGGCTGGTGCCGAAGTTGCCGTTGTTCGGCGAGGTGTTGCTGTAAGAGACGAAGATCGAGCCGCTCTCGTAATTGCTCAGACTGAAATAGGGCGGGTACGGCGACGCCGGGTTAGGGCCGTTGTAGGAGACGAACAAGCCAGACAGATTGCCTGCGTAAAGCACGTCGTTCACATTCGGATCGTCGCTCGACGCGCCGATCTGCATGTATTGATTGTTTTTCAGATTGCTTGCGCCATACAGGCTGGCGATCGACCCACAGTAGTTGTTCACTGACGACGACGCGCTGCCGTATTGGTAGCACGGGTTTTTGACCCAACGTGTGGCAGCGGGCGAGGCGTTCGGATTTGCGGCGATGAAGCTTTGGTACGTCGCGTAGCTGGTATACCCATTGGTCGGCAGGGTGTTGGCAAACCGAAAGCCGTTACTTGGCGACATGTAATACACCCATGTGGTGTAAAGACTCGTTCCGGATGTCGCATAGTCCTCCAGCGCGAAATCCATGCTGGGGAGATACTGGCTCAGTACCGTCGAAATCCCCGCTTTGGCGACATTCAGGCGGCTGGCGCTGTTATCAATCAGCGTGCCACCGCTGTTTTGGAAGGTGTACGGCGCGGAGGCCGTCTGGCTCGGGGTCATCGGCGGTGTGAAACTTGCGGGCACTGCGTATTGCTGCGGCGAACTGCTGTTGTACAGGCTGGTGAGCCCGCTGGAGAGCTTGCCAGAGCCGGTCATGATGGCGCCGCTGAGGTCACCGTCCATCGATTGTGAGTTGCCGATGGCGATGACGACCTGGGGGCGGGGTTGCGTCTGCGAGATGGTGGTGGCCAGACCGGCGTGCGCTGGCACACCGGCCCAGGGCGAAATCACCAGCGCGCTGCTGGTAAGAAGCGCGATGAATCGACGGGTGGCTTGAGTGTTCATGATGTGCACAGTTTGATGACGGACTGGGTGTTGATGGCGGTACTGCCATTCGCCTCGGCGACCCGCAGGAAGATGGTGTAGTAGCTGGCGGTAAACCCGGTGGTACCGCAGGCGTAGGCATTGGTCGGTCGGTTTGTTGGCCAGACGCTCACGAGGACTTGGTAGGGATTGCCGCTGGCGTCGTTGATTGCGGGCGGGGCAGGATTGAGCACCGAGACCACGCTGGACAACGGTGCGCATTGCTTGCTGGCGATACAGGTAGTCCAGAAGTTGGCGTAAGGTGCATTCGATCCGGGGACGGCGCTCGCGGGTGCTGACGGGGACACGACAGGGGCGTAAAACCACGGCTGGCCACTTGCGGCAACGTCAAGCACTTGGTTGCCCGCACCTTGCACTGTGGCGATCAGTGCTTGCTGAACCTGACGCAGTGCCAGGTCACCTGCCTGAACGTCTTTCTGGCGTTGCGCGGTATTGCCTGTCATGACGTTCTGCAGCAGATTGCCACGCATGGTGAACAGCACGCCGAACAGAAGCACGACGAGGGTGATCAGGGTCAGCAGCAGGACATAGCCCTGCTGCGCCTGCTGTGCGCGCAATGGGCGCGCATGGGTTGGGATCAATGCGGCCATAGTGTGTTGCGCAAGGCGAATTCTGATTCGATCACCGAGAAGCGATTCCTCTGCTCGGCGGCTGTCGGGGTGTAGGCGACAAACATGTCATTTCCGGCGCCGGTCATTGGGCTCGGTACGGCAACGCTGGTCACTTGAGGGTTGCTCGGATCGGCATGCAGGGTGCGGCTGACGACCGCAAACAGCACGCTGCGCACGGCGTTGGTGTAATGGCCGGTCACCACATTGCTCCACCTGAGGTAATTGGTCACCTGGCCGGAATTCGTCTCGTCCACCCCAAACCGGACCTGCAGACTGACCACGCCCGCAGCAAGCGGAAGTGGGGTACCGATCATCTGGTCATTGGATGCGTTGAGCGTGGCGCGCATCAGCATGGGGATGGTGCCTCCGCTGGCTGCGTTGGCCGCATTGGCCACGTAATACACCACGGTTTTCAGCGGGCTGGTGGCGGCAGGCCCGCCGTCTGCGAACCGAGCCTGGGCGAGGTTTGCGTTCTGCAACTGGGTCACGCCTGTTGGAAACAGGTTGGCGCTCTGCAGACTGTTGTTGAAGCCGGAGTAAGCATTGCTCGGGAACAGGCTGTTCATGCTGGTGATGCTTGGCGGCGTGGTGGTCGTATCCACGGCGGCAACTGGAACGCGAAAGCAGACGATGTTCTGATTCAGAGGCATGCGCAGCTGCGCCGTATCGCCCACAGCAATGCCGCTCACACTGTTGAGCGGCAGGGTGGAGTCCTGCACAGCATTTGCCGTCTGGCTGGTGGCGACCGTGTTCTGCACCACGAAGGTGGTCGGGTTGCCGCCAGTGGGTGTGATGCGGGCGCTGTTTGCGCCGGTGATGGAAATCATCTCGGTTTCGCCACCGCCGGGTGGCACGTAGGTCGGTCCGGGCGTGGGTGCGGGGGTCGTGGCGGTAGGCAATGCGGTGCTCGAGGCCTGCTTGACTGCGGAAACCGGATACTGGAAAAAGGGCGTGCTTTGAACTGCGCTGTCGAACGCAAGACGCGCCGCGCATGGGGGCTGAACGCCGTCGAGCATGTAGCCCGCATTCGAGAGATCACGACTGATCAGATCGAGAGCAGCGCGGGTCTGGGTGTCGCGTTGCATCACGTCGCTCATCTGGACGTTCTGCTTGGTCAGTGACGATTGCACCAGCAACACGGCGATGGCGAAGATCAGTCCGATGACCAGGGCCACCATCAGCTCGATCAAACTCAAGCCGCGCTGACGCTGGATGCCGTACGACCGGCAAATAGAGGTCGTCATGTCAGAACCCCACTTGATATTGGAAAGTCTGGCGGCGCGCACCACCGCCGCCTTTGCTCGCGGCCCAGGTGATGGTCAGGGTCACACCACAAAGCGGGGCGGAGACGTTGCTGATGTCGCAGGGGTTGCCGTCCGCGCCCGGGCCGGTGGTGATGCTGACCTTGGCGCCTGGCAACATCATGGACGGAGAGTTGAAAACATTGGTCAACCAAGGTTGCAAGGCCGCAGGCGCACTGGTTGAAGCGTTTGTGTAGGTTTGGGTCGTGTCTGCCCCGATTTGCGACACCACTTGCGGGCTGGCCTGCAGGATGGCCCAGAACTGATTGCCGAAGGCTGCGGTGTCCAGGGTTTCCTGGTTGGCAGTCTGCGCTGGCACGGCCAGCCCGTAGAGCGAGGCGATGGATAGCATGCCCAGGCCGAATACGACGATGGCGACCAGCACGCTGATGAGCGACATCCCGGCCTGATGCATCGCAGCCCGAGCAGGGGAAATGAGTGGGCGCGTCATGATGCAGTATTGGCGTTGAGGATCACGCTGCCCGAGGCCAGCACTTGCAGCGTCCAGGTCTGGCCTTGCTTGGCTGTGACGGTGATGGTGGGCGCGGCGTTGATGAAGCCCTGGCTATCGAAGGTCAGTGCCCCGCCACTTGGTGGGTTGGTGATCTGACACTGCACGCCGGGGTAGAGAGTCGATGCGCTCGTCATCGAGTGCTCCGCGATGACATTGCCGTTGACTGTCGTCTGCCAGTCACAGCCGCTGTTGGACAGGGTCATGGAAACCGTCTGCTGCGTCGTCACTGCCTGGTTGCGTGCCCAGGCCACGTCCTGGGGAAATTTGTTGATCAGCACCGAGGTCTTGCCGGAATCGACCATGTCGATCAGGTTGGGCACGACCATCACGCCGAGCAGGGCGGCAATGGCGATGGTCACCAGCATTTCGACGAGGGTGAAACCGCGCTGGCGGGGGCTTGCGGTACGCATCTCAGCAGTCCCCGGACTGGTCGCGCGCCCAGCAGGTGTTGGGGCTGGGCGTGGTCCAGCCGGCTGGGGCGTTCGAGGTGGTCTTCGCGCCATCCTGATCGATGGTGTACGACGGGCCATTGAAGCCGTTGATCGGTGCGGCCGTGATGAGGAACGTCGTGGCGCTGACGTTCGAGCAACTGAAGCCGTAGTTCTGTCCGTTCGCCGGGGCAGGCACCGGGCAGGTCATGGTATCGCCAGTCCCCCCATTGGCCCGATAGGTGCGGTTGTCCTGGTAGTACTGCTGCGCCGCCACGCTCATGCTCGACAGCCCGGAGAACGCCTCGGTCAGCTTGCTGCGGGCCACGTAAGCGGTATAGGCCGGAATCGCAATCGCCGACAGAATGGCGATGATCGCCACCACGATCATCAACTCGATCAGGGTGAACCCCCGGTGGGTTTTGCGGTCGGAATGAAGCAGGCTTGACATGGGCAGACTCTCCTTGGGCGCATTGTGTTGGATGCACGGCGGGCGGTGGATGGGTTTGCCGACGAACGGTCGAATTTCGCCGATGAACGGCAAACTGTTTCGATTGGTTGCATTTGTGCGAATGAAAGCGTTGCTGCCGCGCAGCGCATGCGCCCTGTCTGACCGTTGTGTGAGGTTTGTTCGTCGCCCTTGAAACCCGGAAGTCCGTCTCTATAATTAGCACTCGTTGAAGGTGAGTGCTAACAGTGGCGTCACAGCGCTGTCATGCAAGCAGCTTCAAAAGGGGTTTCTGGCTGTCTGGTTTGGGCTGCGTCCAACGGGCGGCTTGTCAATTGGCACCGAGCGGGTGCCCGGTTTTTACAAACTTCAGGAGATTTGCATGAAATTGCGTCCTCTGCATGACCGTGTCGTGGTCAAGCGCATCGAACAAGAAACCACCACTGCTTCGGGCATCGTGATTCCGGGCAGCGCGGCGGAAAAGCCGGATCAGGGCGAAGTGCTGGCTGTGGGTCCGGGCAAGCATGACGATCAGGGCAAGCTGGTTGCCATGGCGGTGAAGGTGGGCGACCGTGTGCTGTTCGGCAAGTACGCCGGCCAGACCGTCAAGGTGGACGGCGACGAGCTGATGGTGATGCGCGAAGACGATCTGATGGCCGTCATCGAAAAATAATGATCCAGCGGGCGGATGACGTTGCCGGTCGGCACCGGGCATCCGCGCTGAACTCTGCTTCAACTGCTATTTACGGAGAATTTCAATGGCTGCAAAAGACGTAATTTTTGGTGCGGACGCGCGCGTTCGCATGGTGGAAGGCGTGAACATTCTCGCCAATGCCGTCAAGACCACCCTGGGCCCCAAGGGCCGCAATGTGGTGCTCGAGCGCTCGTTCGGCGCCCCCACCGTGACCAAGGACGGTGTGTCCGTGGCCAAGGAAATCGAGCTCAAGGACAAGCTGCAGAACATGGGCGCGCAGATGGTCAAGGAAGTGGCTTCCAAGACCTCCGACAACGCCGGTGACGGCACCACCACCGCCACCGTGCTGGCCCAGGCCATCGTGCGCGAAGGCATGAAGTACGTGGCCGCCGGCATGAACCCGATGGATCTCAAGCGCGGCATCGACAAGTCGGTCGCCGCCTTGGTCGAAGAGCTGAAAAAGGCCTCCAAGCCCTGCTCCAGCTCCAAGGAAATTGCGCAGGTCGGTTCCATCTCGGCCAACAGCGACGCGAATGTCGGCCAGATCATCGCCGAGGCGATGGACAAGGTGGGCAAGGAAGGCGTGATCACCGTTGAAGACGGCAAGAGCCTGGAAAACGAACTCGACATCGTCGAAGGCATGCAGTTCGACCGTGGCTACCTGTCGCCCTATTTCATCAACAACCAGGACAAGCAGGTTGCCGTGCTGGAGAACCCGTTCGTGCTGCTGCACGACAAGAAGATCTCCAACATCCGCGACCTGCTGCCCGCGCTGGAGCAAGTGGCCAAGTCCAGCCGTCCGCTGCTGATCATCGCCGAGGACGTGGACGGCGAAGCGCTGGCCACCCTGGTGGTCAACAGCATTCGCGGCATCCTCAAGACCGTGGCCGTCAAGGCGCCGGGCTTCGGTGACCGTCGCAAGGCCATGCTGGAAGACATCGCCATCCTGACCGGCGGCAAGGTCATCGCCGAAGAAGTTGGTCTGTCTCTGGAGAAGGTCACGCTGGCCGATCTGGGCCAGGCCAAGCGCATCGAAGTGGGCAAGGAAAACACCATCGTCATCGACGGCGCGGGTGTGGCTGCCGACATCGAGGCGCGCGTCAAGCAGATCCGCATCCAGATCGAGGAAGCCACCTCCGACTACGACCGCGAAAAGCTGCAGGAGCGCGTGGCCAAGTTGGCTGGCGGTGTGGCCGTCATCAAGGTCGGTGCCGCTACCGAAGTCGAGATGAAGGAGAAGAAGGCCCGCGTCGAAGACGCCCTGCACGCCACCCGTGCTGCGGTGGAAGAAGGCATCGTGGCCGGTGGTGGCGTGGCGCTGCTGCGTGCGCGTCAGGCCGTTGGTGAGATCAAGGGCGACAACCACGATCAGGACGCCGGTATCAAGATCGTGCTGCGCGCCATCGAGCAACCGCTGCGTGAAATCGTGGCCAACGCCGGTGGCGAACCCAGTGTGGTGATCAACAAGGTGCTCGAAGGCAAGGGCAACTTCGGTTTCAATGCCGCCAACGACACCTACGGCGACATGCTGGAGATGGGCATTCTCGACCCGACCAAGGTCACCCGCACCGCGCTGCAGAACGCTGCATCGGTTGCCGGCCTGATGCTCACCACCGAGTGCATGGTGGCCGAGGCGCCGAAGGAAGAAGCCGCACCCGCCATGCCCGGCGGCGGTGGCATGGGCGGCATGGGCATGGACATGTAAGTCCAGACCCGACGTCTGTCGCTTCATGGGCCCGTCTGCTCTGGCAGATCGGGTCTTCACAAGGCCTGCCATCCGCAAGGGTGGCAGGCCTTTTTGTGTGGGCCGAAGCCGTCACCGCGCCGACTACAAGCCTTGCTAATATCGCCCTCATTTGCAACTGGGGGGCAAAATGTCACGGTTTTGTACGCAATGCGGAGCAGAAAACAAGGACGAGGCGAAATTCTGCAGACAGTGTGGAGCGCCCATGTCCAGATCGGCCGAACCAGCGCAGGCTGGCACCGAGCCCGACCAAACGCCGCTGCAACCAACGCCCGCACCGAGTGCACCTGACCCCAATGTG
>JAGDVQ010000082.1:9425-29989 GCA_023255715.1 Thiomonas sp. | reverse complement strand
GTGCATCTGTTCGCGCAGGGCAACGAGGCTGTGGTGGTGGCGAGGCGCTGACTCGGCCAGACAGCCCGCATCGACGATAGGCGACGGATCACGCTCACTGCAATTGGCTGGGCTCCACCGCTTGCCGGACCGTTTGGCTCCTGCGAAAGTAGATTGCTGCAAGCAACGCCGCGGCCAGACCCGAGGCCGCGCCCGTCGCCAGCGCCCAGCGCGGGCCAAGGACGTCGGCGATCCAGCCCATCAATGGCGCGCCCAGCGGGGTGCACCCCAGAAAAATCCCCATGTAAATCGCCATCACCCGTCCGCGCATTGCAGGGTCGGTGGACAGTTGCACCAGGCTGTTGGTCGACGTGGTGAAGGTTTGCGCCGCAGCGCCCAACACCGCCAGCATCAGCCCAAACCACCACACGCTGTGCATTGCCGCGGCCATCAACCCGATCACGCCGAATGCCAGGGCGCTGAACGCAAGCACACGCAGACTGGGCAGCCTGCGTCCGGCCGTGGCCAGCGCACCAAGCACCGAACCCACGGCCATTGCCGAGGACAGGGCACCATAAACATTCGCACCGCCGTGGAATGTTGTGACCGACATGGTCGAGATGAAAATCGGGAAATTCAGCCCATACGTGCCCACGAGGAACAGCATCGCCAGGGCGATGACCAGCTCGCGCCGGTGCCAGACATAGCGCAGCGTGAAGCCCAGCCCCCTATCCGGCCCGCTTGCCCGCAGTACAGGCTTGAACTCGGCAGTGCGCATGCGAAGCAGCGACACCAGTACCGCACCGAACGACAGGCCGTTGAGCACGAACACCCAGCCGGTGCCGATGGCAGCAATCATCAGGCCGGCAAGCGCAGGGCCGATCAGCTGCGCGCCATTGAACAAGGTCGAGTTCAGCGCCACTGCGTTGGGCAGATCCGCATCGCCCACGAGCTCTGCGATGAAGGTCTGGCGCGCTGGCGCGTCGAACGCGCTGACACATCCTGTGATCCCGGCCAGCACGTCGACCTGCCAGAGCGTGACCACGCCGCTCAGGACCAAGATGCCGAGCAGCATGGCTGTCGCGCCCAAAGCAGCCTGCGTCACCATCAAGAGCCGGCGTCGATCCAGCCGATCCGCCGCCGCGCCAGCCAGCGACATCAGCAGGATCGGCGGGCCGAACTGCAGCGACATGATCACGCCCACTGCGAATCCGCTGTGGTGAGTCAACTGGGTGAGCACCAACCAGTCCTGGGCGATGCGCTGCATCCATGTGCCGATATTGGAGACCGTCGTCCCAACGGCCCAGATGCGGTAGTTGTAGGCGTGCAGCGAGCGGAAGGGGCCGCGCAGACGGGCGTGAATCGTCGAGCCGAGCGCTGCAGCGAAGGGGCGTTGGTTCATCGACTTGCGCTCAAGGACAGCAGATGGCGTCGCTGGGGAACCGCATCGCGGCGTGGGTCGAGCGGGGTCAGACCTTGCTCAAAAACGCTCCACCCAGGGCCGAAGCTCGAGCTCCCAGGTCCAGGCATTGCGCGGCTGCTCGACCAGCTGCAGATAACTGCGGGCGATGGCTTCCGGGTCGAGCAATGCATCGGGTGCGTCCGGTGTGGCAGGCCGGTCGGCTGATCGAATGGCGCCATCGATAACGACATGGGCAACGTGTATGCCTTGCGGTGCCAACTCGCGTGCCAGGCTCTGCGCCAACCCCCGCAGCGCGAATTTTCCCATCGCAAATGCGGCGGATTGCGCGTAACCCTTCACGCTGGCCGAGGCACCCGTGAACAGCAGCGCCCCCTTGCGGCGAGCAAGCATGCGCCGTGCGGCCTGTTGTGCAACCAGAAAGCCCCCGAATGCACAGACGTCCAGCGCCTGCGCCACTGCGTGTGGATCCACCTCAGTAATCGCCCCCCGTACCCGTGCGCTGGGGTTGTAGATGACCACATCGGGAGCTGCGCCGAAAGTGCGATCAAACTGTTCGAACAGCGCGTCAACCTGTTGCGGATCGCTTGCATCGCAGGCCCATGCGGACGCATCCAGCTCCTGCGCCAGCGATGCCAGCCGCTGCGGGTGGCGTGCAGCCAATGCGAGCCGGTAACCCGCCGCCTTGAACACACGCGCCAGCGACGTACCAAGGCCGCTGCCGACGCCGACAATCAGCACAGAAGGAATGGGACGCATGGGTGCAGATGGTGCAGAGACGGATTCCATCGCAGCGCAATAAAGGTGGGAGCTCTCTCGACTGTAGCCGATCGGAGCGAAACCCACAGGCCTTGCGCCATCCCCCGCAGTCGCATTCGGGCAAATCCGGATCTGCATGGACGATCGACTTTTCTATTCTGCGATCACCACTTTTTGGGGACGTGTGCATGCTCGGCATTCCGACGATCGATATTGCATCAGGCCAACCGCCAACGCTTGTCTCGGTTCGCCGAGCCTGCCGCAACATGCGGCTGTGTACTGCGGTGTCTTATGCGGTGCTGGGGTATTTCATTGCGAAAGAGCTGATTGCGCTGGGGCAGGCCCACATGGGCAGCACAGCCTCGACGCTGGGCAGCGCGAGCCCGCTGGGGGTAGTCAAGACGCTCCTGCTCATCGTGCTGCTGTTGGGGGCAGCCTATGTGTTGTACCGTTCGCTGGCCGTCTATCAAAACCTGCGCCTTTGTGACGACAGCACGATCTGTCGCGTGATTTACGCAGTGTGTCGCACCAACCCCGAGGCCGATCGCTACAGATTGGCAGTCCTGCGCTCTGGCAGGGGGTTCATCAACGCCGAGGTCGACAGGTTTTTCCAACTCTGTCCCCCTGAACTCTGGAATCAGAGCTGGCCTCAGGATATCCAGAGCAGAATCCGGTCGCTCGACCCATTGGCCTCCACGGCAAGTTAGGGGCTGTTCTCTCGCTGCTTTACGGCTACAAAGGCCTTCTTGGCGAGAAGGCGACTTTTCCTCACTGACTCGTAGGCAGCCTGCAGCCCCCCGCCAGATTCCATCGTGTCCGTGCAAGGCGCGATGGCTCTGCGCTTACAAATGAATGCCGAAGGCCGACATGTTCCTGTAGATCATGTAGACCGCAACCACGGCGACCAATGCCGCGAAAATGATGTTCAGCGTGCCTTTGCTGCCCTTGCCCAGATGGGTCGCCAAGCGCGCACCGAGCACGCCACCGGCGATTCCCCCCGCGATGTAGAGGCCGGCCACCGTCCAGTCCAGCAGGCCGGAACTGGCGTAGTTCACTGCTGTGGTCAGACCGAAGGTGCCGACCGAAAACAGGGAAGAGCCGATGGCCGCCAGCATGGGCATGCCGGTGGCAAACACCAGGCCGGGGACGATGAGAAAGCCGCCGCCAATGCCGAAAAAGCCGGAGAGCATGCCCACGATTCCCGCCGACAGGAGCAGCTTCCACATCGAGAACTGCCCCGGATGCCCTGCGAAATCGCCTTCTTTGACCTTTTTCGGCCGGGCCATCAGAACAGCAATCACCAACATCAAAATGGCAAAGAGGAACAGCAGCTTTTTGCCATCGACTGCCTTGCCGAGCGTCGATCCGACGAAGGCGGCAATTGCACCCATGATCGCGAAAATGACGGCCTCTTTCCAGCGCACATTGCCGGCGCGCGCATGCGGGATGAGGTTGATGTAGGCATTGACAGACACCGCCAGCGCCGTCGTGCCGATCACGACGTGGGGGTTGGGATAACCCACCAGATACAGCAGAAGCGGTACCGCAAGAATGGAGCCGCCGCCGCCGATCAGGCCGAGAGTGAATCCGACTGCCACGCCGGAAACGACGGACAGGATGTGTTGGGTCAGTGTCAGGTCTGCAAGCATGGTGAGAGAAGATGCGGGTCAATATTCAAAAGACGCGTTCTGGTCATTTCCGGTGCAGCATATAAGAACATCCTTATAGGGGCTGTGAGGATTTGTGCGGAACTGTGGCGAGGCAAGATTTTGTTTGGGCAAGGGGATACCAAGGCAACAGGGTGTAATTCGTTCAGCCTGTCTGTGACATGTAGGCCAGCCGTCAGCCAGATTGTCGATGCTGCGCGCGGATCGCCCGCAGGGCTGATCTGCATGACACGATTGTCATGCTCCCTGAAAACAACGAGGAGAATGAAATGGACGGAAAAAAAGCGATCAACCCGGCCCCGCTGGGATTGTCTGGATTTGCCCTGACGACCTGGCTGCTCAGCATGGTGAACGCAGGCTGGTTTCCTGGGGCGGATGTCCCCATGGTCTTGGCAGCAGCATTTGCATTTGGCGGCACGGCGCAGTTTGTTGCCGGCATCATGGAAGCCGGGGTTGGCAATGGGTTCGGGTTTGTGGCGTTCTGCGGATATGGCGCGTTCTGGTGGAGCTTTGCGCTGTTCGTCGACTTTTTTTCCAAGGGTGTACAGGGGCCGTTTGTTGGCTGGTACCTCCTGCTCTGGGGCGTTTTTACGACCTATCTGTGGATTGCAACCTGGAAAAAGGGACGTGGGCTGATGCTGGTTTTCACCGCGCTGACACCGACATTTTTCCTGCTCGCCGCAGGCGCCATGACGGGCAATGGCGGCTTGACAGTGTTTGGCGGCTATCTCGGGTTGCTCACTGCGGCACTTGCGTTCTATCTGGCCGCTGCCGAGATCATCAATGAGGCTTGGGGCCGCGCCGTATTGCCGGTCTGAGCATGCTGTTCTGGGCACATGATGTGATCCGAACCAGATGATGCAGCGCCGCATTCGAGAACAGAATCAGCATGAACTGATTCAGCAAAACGTCAGTTTTGCACTGCAGCATTGAGAGACGAGTGCCGCGTCATGCCGGGAATTCCTTCCGGCATGACGCTGTCATCAGATGCGGCTGTCCGTCAGGGCAGACCGGGCACTTGAACACAAGAGCCTGTTCACATCATGAAAAATCGCTGGATCGTTCTCGGCGCGGTCGTGTCTTTGGCCGCGCCCCTTGCCTGGGCCAGTCTCGGCAAGAAACCCTCTCCCACCACGTCTGCTGTCGTGGGGCTGCAGGCCCCGACGACCACGGCAAGAGTCGTGGCCCGCTCGGTGCCGAATGACGTGCAGATCCACTCAAGCGCTGGTCCATATGGCATTCCCGTGCAGGAATACATCGGCGCAGATGGACGCCTGTTTGCCATCACCTGGGCTGGTCCGCAGCCGGTCAGTGCGGAGACAGTCGTCACACGCTTTTTCCCACAAGTTCACATCGGCGAACCGCACACCGCCCATGGCATGCAAGTGGTCGTGCGCAGTGTTCGTCAGCCTTGGGGCGCCGAGGGCGTGGCCTATGTACCGTCTCTCATGCCCATGGATTTCGACCCCAACGGCCTCGCCCCCTGAACGCCGAGCGCCTCATCGCGCCGATGCCGCTCGGGCCCAGAGCGGCTTCAGCCGCGCGCGCAGTGCGTCATACTCCCGGTTGATGCGCGCGATTTCTGCGTTCTGCCCGGAAATCAGAGTGTTTTCCTGCTGGGTCAGCACCTTGTTCTCGTCGAATTTGGTGCGCAATTCCAGGGGCAGCGGGCCCTGCGGATAAAACTGTGCATCGATGTTCAACTGCTTGAGTTGGCGCTCCAGGGCGGCGAGCTGCTTTTTTGCATCTCGAATCAGAGCATTGGGACGGTCCAGATCATTGAGCCGTGCCTGTTCCAGCGCTGCCTCGTTCGGGTAGCGCAACAGCAGGGCGCGATCTTCCCGCTGCCGTTCACGCTGCTGCCTGGCAAGGCTTTGCGCCGCTTCAGTCTCTTGTGCCGCCTGCGCCTGCTCCTTGGCGGTCAGAATGCGGCGGCGCACCGTGCCATCCGAGCCGATGACTCTGCCCCCGTAGGTCAGGCAATCATTGGTCAGGCGGTCACTCGAGACGAGCGTGCCATTTGCGTCCCGACAGAGATAGATGTCCGCATGCGCCCCCTGCGCAGCGCTGAGCAAAAGACAGAAAGAAAGTGCGCGAAAGCGAGGCGGGGTCAATTTCATGGACGGCTCAAGTCGGTGTCCTGCAACAATGTCGAAAGCGGCCGCAGCGTTGACGGATCGCTTATTTATTGTGCCTTGCTTTTTCCCGCCACAGGCGAGTTCTGCATCGTTTCTTCGACCGACTGCAAAGAATCCGTTCCCCCGAGTGGCATCGATCATCCAGACTTTCTGAACACCCATGATGCCTTTCCCACTGCGTGTGACTTCCCTCAATCTCAACGGTGTGCGCTCGGCAGCGGACAAGGGTGTGGATGCCTGGCTGCGGGAACAGGCACGCCCGGACGTGCTGTGCGTGCAGGAACTCAAGGCACTCGATGCGGACATGACCCCAGCATTGCGGGAACTGGGAGGACTGACCGGCGCCGCGTTTCACCACGCGGTCAAACCCGGATACAGCGGGGTCGGCCTATATTGGAAGCACACGCCCGACGATGTGCGCATCGGCTTCGGTCATGCCGAGTTCGATGCGGAAGGGCGCTATGTCGAGGCCACATACACACGCGCTGGCGGCAAGCGCCTGACCATCGTGTCCGCCTACTTTCCTTCCGGTTCCAGCTCGGATGAGCGCCAGCAGGCGAAATTCCGCTTTCTGACGGATTTTTATGAGCATCTTCGTGCCCTGAAATCCGCAGGAGAAGTGCTGCTGTGTGGCGACGTCAACATTGCCCACAAAGAAATCGATCTGAAGAACTGGAAAGGCAACCTCAAGAACAGCGGTTTTTTGCCTGAAGAACGCGCCTGGATGACACGCTTGCTGGACGAGGCAGGCTATGTCGATGTGTTTCGCCAGATTGATCCGAACCCCGATCGATACACCTGGTGGAGCAACCGCGGGCAGGCCCGGGCAAAAAACGTCGGCTGGCGGATCGACTATCACCTCGCCACGCCCGGCGTGGCCGCGCGCGCCAAGCCCGGCAGCGCCTGGATCTACACCGAGCAGCGTTTTTCCGATCATGCCCCGCTGACCATTGATTACGCCTGAAGCGGCGCAAGTCGGGGTCAGGCAAAAAGCAAAAAAGCAGCCTGTTGGCTGCTTTTCAGTTCTGGAAATGGGTTCTGCGTGGTGGGCGGTACTGGGATCGAACCAGTGGCTTCCACCGTGTGAAGGTGGCACTCTACCGCTGAGTTAACCGCCCGAGTTGCGCCGCGCTCAGGTGCGGTGCAATCAAGAAAGTCGGTGATTATTGCACATTTTTCGAGTCACTCATTTGCGGGCTGCGCAGGCTGCGGGCGCCAGATGCTCTGGCCCTTGGTTTTCTTGTCGAGAAGCTGAAGAAAGGCCTCGTGGGCCAGGCGGTCGGCTTCGCTCAGGCGTGCAAAGGGCAGCGAGAAGGCGTTCAGTGGTTTTGTGGCGGTGACGGCTTGATGCTGCGGCGCTTCAAGATCGATCACAAGACTGTCCTGTCCGCGTGTGAGGCTGAGGTACACCTCGGCAAGAAGTTCCGCGTCAAGCAGGGCGCCGTGCAGGGTGCGGTGCGCGTTGTCGATGCCAAATCGTCGGCACAGTGCGTCGAGGTTGTTGAACTTGCCCGGGAACTGCATCTTGGCCATCACCAGCGTATCGGTGATCTGCGCAACGTGTTGCCGGAAAGCGGGTTGGTTCATGCGGTCGAGTTCGGCGTCAAGAAAGGCGCAATCGAATGGGGCATTGTGGATGATGACTTCTGCGTCGCGCACGAATTCCAGCATGTCTGCGGCAATCTGTTCGAACCGCGGCTTGTCCGCGAGGAATTCTTCGGTAAGACCATGGACCTTGAGCGCGTCGGGATGGCTGGCGCGCCCAGGATTGAGATAGGCGTGAAAATGTTTGCCGGTGAGGCGGCGGTTGAACAGTTCGACGCCGGCAATTTCAATGATGCGGTCACCGCTTCCAGGATTGAGTCCGGTTGTCTCGGTGTCAAGCACGATCTGGCGTGTCATGGCGGGTGTCTCAGGCAAAATAGCGGGTCTATTGCGACGCCGGTCAGGCTTGTCGCAAGCCACACGAAAGCGCGGGCGGGTGGGCAGCAATGCCCGGTCAACGGTTTTCTATCGCACCCCCTCCGCAGCCGAAAGCCTACCCCAGATGAATGCGGCCTGAATCGATGCAGGCGGCGCAGACCATGAGCACGAACGATTCCGAGCAGATCCGCAGACGGCGCACCTTCGCCATCATCTCGCACCCCGATGCGGGCAAGACCACCTTGACCGAAAAGCTGTTGCTGTTTTCCGGCGCGATCCAGATCGCGGGCAGCGTGAAAGCACGCAAGGCCAGCCGCCATGCCACCTCAGACTGGATGGAGATCGAGAAACAGCGGGGCATTTCCGTTGCGTCGTCGGTGATGCAGATGGAGTGGCGCGACTGCGTGATCAATCTGCTCGACACCCCGGGTCACCAGGATTTCAGCGAAGACACTTACCGCGTGCTCACCGCAGTGGATGCGGCGCTGATGGTGATCGACGCGGCCAATGGCGTGGAAGAGCAGACGCTGCGCTTGCTCGAAGTCTGTCGCGCGCGCAACACCCCCATCCTCACTTTCGTCAACAAGATGGACCGCGAGGTCAAGCAGCCGCTGGAACTGATGGACGAAATCGAGCGCCATCTCGGCATGGCCGTGGTGCCGTTCACCTGGCCCGTGGGCATGGGGCGCGAGTTTCACGGTGTATACGACCTGCGGCTCGATCGCATGCGCGTGTTCCGCCCGGGCGAGGAGCGTGTGCGCGACGACGATCAGATGCTCACCGGGCTGGACAACCCGGAATCGATGCAGCGCTTCGGCCAGCCCTATGTGCAGGCGCAGGGCGAGATCGGCTTGTTGCGCGAGGCCGCACCGGTGTTCGACGCGGCGGAATTTCTCGCTGGACGCCAGTCACCGCTGTTCTTCGGCTCGGCGATCAACAACTTCGGTGTGCAGGAAGTGCTCGATGCCCTGGTGGAACTGGCGCCGTCGCCGTTGCCGCGTGCCGCCACGACGCGGGTGGTGCAGCCCGACGAGCCGAATTTCACCGGCGTGGTGTTCAAGATCCAGGCCAACATGGACCCGGCGCACCGCGACCGCATCGCCTTTGTGCGCATCGTCTCGGGGCATTTCGAGCGGGGGATGAAAATTCGGGTCGGCCGCACCGGCAAGGACATTCGCCCGGGCAGTGTGGTCACCTTCATGTCGCAGCGCCGCGAGCTGCTCGACGAAGCCTTTGCAGGCGACATCGTCGGCATTCCCAACCACGGCACGCTGCACCTGGGCGACAGTCTGAGCGAGGGCGAGGAATTGCAGTTCACCGGCCTGCCGTTCTTTGCGCCAGAGATGTTTCGCTCGGTGGAAATCAAGGACCCCATGCGCACCAAGCAACTGCGCACCGGGCTGCAGCAGTTGGGAGAAGAGGGCGCGATTCAAGTGTTTCGACCGCTCACCGGCGGCAGCCTGCTGCTGGGTGCGGTGGGAACACTCCAGTTCGATGTGGTTCAGCACAGGCTGCAGTCGGAATACGGCGTCGATGCGCGCATGGAAGGCAGCAAGTACCGCATGGCGCGCTGGTTCACCTGCGACGATGCGCAGGCGCTCAAGCGCTTCATCGAGACCAATGCGCACCGCATTGCCTACGACGTGGTGGATGCTCCTGCCGTACTGCTCACGCATGCCAGCGAACTGCGGGTGATGCAGGAACTCGCCCCGAAGATCCAGTTCCACACCCTGCGTGAACACGCTGGACAGGTGTTCAAGGCCGAGATGCAGGCCTGAGGGTCTTCAGGGCAACGCTGAATGGGTTCCTGCGATGGCGCCCGCAGACAGGGCGCGCGGCACGCAAGGGCCTTGTTCCGCGTTGTCTCAAGCCGCAGCAGGTTGTTGCAGACTCGGGCAGACCACGCCACGGTAGGCATGCCAACTGGCATGCCCGATCACGGGAAGCACGATGATCCAGCCCACGCCAAAGGGCAGCATGGCCAGCAGGCTGATCACCCCGATCAACGCGGCCCAGCATGCCATGGCCACCGGGTGTTCCATGCAGACGCGCAGGCTGGTCAGCGCCGCAGTGATGGCGTCCACCGGGCGGTCGAGCATCATCGGAATCGACACCACGCTGATCGCGAATACCAGGCCGCCAAACAACACGGCGACCCCCAGATACGCCAGCACGAAGGTCAGATTGGCAGGATCGAGCAAGAGGCGCAGCACGCCACCGGTCTCGGGCATGCCCGCGTCGAAGAACAGCGCAAACACCACCAGTGCGGTGCGTCCCCACAGCAGTTCGATGACCAGGAGCAACCCAGCGAAGATCGCCACACTGCCACGGTGCGGCCACCAGCAGCGAATACAGAAATTCAGCCTTGCCTTGAGGTTGATTTCGCAGCGGCGGCTTGCTTCCATCAGGCCCATGGCCAGCGCCGGGCCGATGAGCAGCAGACCGGCGGCCAGCATCAGGGTGTATTCGGGCGTGCTCGCCAGCGTCCAGGCCAGCAGCCAGCCCAGCGCAGTGAAGATCACGCCATAGGTCAGGCCGACGACCGGGCAGCGGGAAAAATCGCGCCAGCCAGCAGCCAGCCAGCGAAACGGGGTCGACCAGGTCAGGCTGCACACGCTCACCCGCGAGCGGGTTTCGGCAGCCAAGGGGTGATGCTGCGCTTCTTCGGGCGACATATCCGGGTTCTCCTCCATGAAGTGGGTCGCCTGCATCGGGTGACCCATCGACTGTGAAGGCTAAGGTGCGACAAAGCGCCGCACAACCCGGGATACCACGGGGACTCTATCGTGATATCTCAATAAAGCAATGTCGCTGTTTCAGTGCTGTCGTGCGCGCGAACGGCGAAGCTCATCCAGGATGAGCAGCACGGCGCCGATGAAGATGGCCGAATCGGCCAGGTTGAACGCGGGCCAGTGCCATTGCTGACCGTGCAGGGTGATGTAGAAGTCGAGAAAGTCGGTCACCTTGCCCCAGAGCACCCGGTCGATCACATTGCCCAGCGCTCCGCCGAGTATGAACGCCAGCGCGAGGCTGAACAGCGCCTTCCCCCGGTTGCGAACCAGCAGCCAGAGAATGAACGCCGAGGCTGCGAGGCTGAGCCCGGTGAAAAACCAGCGCTGCCACCCCGGCTGTCCGGCGAGAAAGGAAAACGCCGCACCGGGATTGTGGATGTAGACCAGATTGAAAAACGAGGTAACGGGCAGGCTGCTGTTCAGCGGCAGATCGTGCCGCACCAGCCATTTGGTGAGCTGGTCGGCCAGGATGACGAGCAATGTCACCAATAACCAAGGCCAGACGTGGCTGCGGCGCGGGTTGCTGGAGTTGGACAGGGCGGAAGGCATGGGCGCTGCTCAGGCGAGATGACGCGGCTCGCCCGCACCATACAGATTGCTCACGCAGCGGCCGCACAGTCCGGGATGGGCCGGATCGGCATTGACATCTTCGCGCCAGTGCCAGCAACGCTCGCACTTGGCGTGCGCAGTGGGATGAACTTCGATGCGCAATTCGCCTTCTGCAGGGTGGAGCGTGGCGCGCGAGGTGATGAGCACGAAGCGCAGGTCATCCCCCAGCCGCTCGAGCAGCGCGTGCTCCGCAGGCGGAGCATACAGATCGACCTCGGCCTGCAGCGAGGCGCCGATGCTGCCCTGCGCCCGCAGTGTCTCGATTTGCTTGTTGGTCGCATCGCGCACGGCGCGGATGCGCGCCCATTGCTCCAGCAGCACGGCGCTGTCGTCCTGCTGCGGCCATTGCCAGTAGGTCTCGACAAAAATGCTCTCACCCTTGCCGATGAGTGACCAGACTTCCTCCGCGGTAAAGCTGAGGAAGGGCGCCATCCAGCGCAGCATGCCCTGGGTGATGTGCCACAGCGCGGTCTGCGCGCTGCGCCGCGCCAGGCTGTCGGGCGCGGTGGTGTAGAGGCGGTCCTTGAGCACGTCGAGGTAGAACGCGCCCAGGTCCTCCGAGCAATAGACCTGCAGCTTGGCGACGACGGGATGGAATTCGTACTTGTCGTAATGCGCCAGGATGACGGTCTGCAGATCCTGCGCGTGCGCCAGCGCCCAGCGATCGAGTTCAAATAGTTGCGACAAAGGCACGGCGTGCTGCGCGGGATCGAAGTCGCTGGTGTTGGCCAGCAGGAAGCGCAGGGTGTTGCGGATGCGGCGATAACTGTCGACGACGCGGGCAAGAATCTTGTCGTCCCCGGCAATGTCGCCGGAATAGTCGGACGCGGCAACCCACAGGCGGAGGATTTCCGCGCCGAGCTTTTCGCTGGTCTTTTGCGGATCGACGCCGTTGCCGAGCGATTTGCTCATCTTGCGACCCTGGCTGTCGACGGTGAACCCGTGCGTCAGCAGCCCCTTGTACGGCGCGCGGCCGTACATCGCGCAGGCGGTCAGCAGCGAGGAATGGAACCAGCCGCGGTGCTGGTCGTGGCCTTCGAGGTAAAGATCGGCCTCGGGACCCTCGGCGTGCCCGGCTCCGGCATGGCTGCCCTTGAGTACCGTGGTGTGCGTGGTGCCCGAGTCGAACCAGACTTCGAGGATGTCGGTGCTCTTGGTGTAATGCGCGGCGTCCTCCGCGCAGCCCACGCGGGAGAGGATGTCGGCGGCGCTCGCCTTGCTCCAGGCTTCGATGCCCCCGCGCTCGACCATCTCGGCGGCGATGTCGAGAATCTCCATGGTGCGCGGGTGCAGTTCGCCGCTGTCCTTGTGCAGAAAAAACGGGATCGGCACACCCCAGCTGCGCTGGCGGCTGATGCACCAGTCGGGCCGGTTGGCGATCATGTCGTGCAGCCGCGCCTTGCCGTTTTCCGGGTAGAAACTGGTGTGCTCGATCGCCTCGAGCGCCATCTGCCGCAGGGTCTTGGGCGCCTTGTCCTTGGTGAACACGCCTTCGCCTTCGTCCATGCGGATGAACCACTGCGCCGCGGCGCGGTAGATCACCGGCACCTTGTGCCGCCAGCAATGCGGGTAGCTGTGGGTGATGGTGTGCGTGGCCATCAGCCGCCCGGCATCGCGCAGGGCGTCGATGATGTGCGGCACCGCCTTCCAGATGTTCTGTCCGCCAAACAGCGGGAAGTCCGGCGCGTAGCTGCCGTCGCCCTGCACCGGGTTGAGGATGTCGGCATACGCCATGCCATGCGCGACGCAGGAGTTGAAGTCGTCCACGCCATACGCCGGCGAGGAGTGCACGATGCCGGTGCCGTCGTCTGCGGTGGCGTAGTCGGCCAGGTACACCGGGGACAGGCGCCGGTAGCCTGCATCGACCTCGTAGAGCGGATGGCGGAACTCCAGCCCGCCCAGCGCCTTGCCGCGGGCAGTGGCGACCACCGTGCCTTCGAGCTGGTAGCGCTGCAGGCAGTGTTCCACCAGAGACGCTGCGAGCACCAGATAGCCGCGCGGCGTGTCCACCAGCGCGTACTCGAGTTCCGGGTTGAGGTTGAGCGCCTGGTTGGCGGGAATGGTCCACGCCGTCGTCGTCCAGATCACCGCGAAGACGGGCCTGGACACATCGGGCAGCGCGCTCAGGCCGAATGCGGCGGCAAGCGCGGCGCGGTCATTGGCCTCGAATGCCACGTCCAGGGTCTGCGACTTCTTGTCGGCATACTCGATCTCGAACTCGGCCAACGACGAGCCGCAGTCGAAGCACCAGTACACCGGCTTCAAGCCGCGATAGACAAAGCCGCGCTCGATCACCCGCTTGAATGCGCGGATTTCCGCCGCCTCGTTGACGAAATCCATGGTGCGATACGGATGGGCCCAGTCTCCGAGCACGCCCAGACGCTGGAAATCGCGCATCTGCTGCGCGATTTGCTCGGTGGCATAGGCGCGGCTCTTGGCCTGCATCTCGTCACGCGGGAGGCAGCGGCCGTACTGCTTTTCGATGGCATTTTCGATCGGCAGGCCGTGGCAGTCCCAGCCGGGGATGTAGGCCGCGTCGAACCCGGCGAGCTGCCGCGCCTTGACGATCATGTCCTTGAGAATCTTGTTGACCGCATGGCCCATGTGGATCTGGCCGTTGGCATAGGGAGGACCATCGTGCAGCACGAACTTCGGTGCGCCGGCGCGGGCAACGCGCAGGCGCTGGTAGACGCCGTTGTCGTTCCACTGCGCAATCCACTGCGGTTCGCGTTTGGGCAAATCGCCGCGCATGGGAAACGGCGTGTCGGGCAGGTTCAGCGTTGCGCGGTAATCGGGTTGATCAGCGGCAGAGGAGGCGGAGTGATCCATGGGATTCAGGGCAGGGCGGATGCATCGAACACAGTGCACCAGCAGGACAGAGGAGTGCGGAAACCAGAGGGAGAGCCGCGTGGAACGGACTCACGAAACGGCTCAAGTGAAGATTGCGCCGTCAAATTCGGTCGCGGGTTGTTTGCCGTGCAAGTTGCCCGAACCAGGCGCGTGCCTGAACGGTGTCGTTCTCGATGGCTGCGGTCAGTTGAGCGAGGTCGGGGTAGTGCGCTTCATCGCGCAGTTTGTGCAAGAGTTCCACCTGAACAAGTTTACCGTAGGCATCCCCACTCCAATCGAACACATGAGTCTCCAGCAAGATGCGTCCGTTGGCCTCCACGGCAGGACGGGTGCCCAGGCTGGATACCGCTGGAAGCGGCGTGTCTCCCAATCCGCACACGCGGGAAACGAAGACCCCGGAAAGTGCAGGCCGTGCGCGGTCGAATCGCAGATTCAGCGTGGGAAAGCCGAGTTGCCGCCCGAGCTTGGCCCCGTGCAGGACATGGCCGGAAATCACGTAGGGCCGTCCCAGCAAGGTCTGCGTCGTGGCCATGTCTCCGGCTTGAAGTGCCTGCCGTACGGCCGAACTGGAAATGCGCAGGGCGGTTTCAGTGACGGATGGCATCTGCCGGGCTTCGCCACCTGATGCCTGCATCAAGGCCTGGAACAACGCAAAGTCGCCGGCTCGTCCTGCGCCGAAACGAAAGTCGTCTCCAACCAGAACGAATTGCGCCTTGAGGCCTTTGCGCACAACACGGTCCACGAACTCTGTCGGTGAAAGCGCGGCAACATGTTGGTCAAAGCGCAGCACCACAGCCTGTTCGATGCCGACGTCGCGCAGGGCGCACAACTTGTCTCGCAACGTGGAAATGTGTGCGGGCGCCTGGTCCGTCTGTCCCTTGAGTGTTGCAAAAAAATCACGCGGATGCGGTTCAAAAGTGAGGACGGTCGGCACAAGCCCGCGCTCCTTGGCCGTCTGCACAAGATGGCGCATCAGGGCTTGATGCCCGCGATGCATTCCATCGAAATTGCCGATGGTCAGTGCAGATTGCGATGCCAGCGCATCATGGTGAAGGCCCCGAAAAACTCGCATAAAAACAATGAGATGAATTTGAAATTTGATGCAGTTTGACAGAACTTTTCGGCATCAATTGTTGTGCGTGCTCGCGGTGAACGTGCACGGTCTGGTTCTGTTGCATCCAGTCCGACTCTGGTGGCGCACTAGATGCGACCGCTCATTGTCTCTGGAATTGCACACCACTTCGCTGGTCAGAACGCGCAGCGTTTTCCGAGTGCGTTGATTTGTCGCGCACGCTGGTTTTTTGCGTGTATAGTTGAAGCGCAGTCGAAACAAGAGCCTGTCCTTTCGAAGCATTGGCGGGCTTGTGACGGTTTCACAGTTGTGATTTCCCGGGCTTGTTGAAGATTTGCACTTTTCTATATTTTCCTTAAAGGTTGATTCATGGCTACCGGTACTGTGAAATGGTTTAACGAGTCCAAGGGCTTCGGCTTCATCAAACCCGATGAAGGCGGCGAAGATCTGTTCGCGCATTTTTCTGAAATTCAATCCAAAGGTTTCCGCACCCTGCAGGAAAACCAGCGCGTTGAATTCACCGTGAAGGCTGGCCCCAAGGGTCCTCAGGCTTCCGCCATCCGCCCGCTGTAATGGCGCGCTCGCAGCTCTCGGCCCCTGGCTGAGTCGCTGCAAAATCAACCGGCCTCTGGCCGGTTTTTTTACGTCTGTCCATCTGCCGCGCGCTGCGGCTTCCCATCATGATTGAAGACCTCATCAGGCAATACGGTTACGCCGCTGTTGCAGCGGGTGCCTTTGCCGAAGGAGAGACGGTTCTGCTGTTTGCGGGTTATGGCGCGCAACGTGGCTGGTTGCAATGGCCTCTGGTGGTGGCGGTCGCCGCTGTTGCGGCGACTCTGGGGGATCAACTCTTTTTCTTTCTCGGGCACTCCTTCGGCCCGCAAATTCTGGCCCGATTTCCCCGCCTGCAGGCCCACATGCCACGCGTGCAATCGATGCTGGAGCGCAATGCGTCCTGGGCGATCGTCAGTGTGCGATTTTTGTATGGCATGCGCATCGCAGGGCCGGTGTTGATCGGGATGGCAGGCGTTGCACCGTGGCGCTTTGTCCTGTTCAACGCCATTGGCGCGGCGTTGTGGGCGCCACTGATCACCGGCATGGGCTGGTTTTTTGGCGCGAGCATCGCCGAGGTGGCGGCCCGGCTGCAGATGGGTGAAGAGATCGTGCTCGCGGTTGTCGTGGCCGCAGGGTTCGGGGTTTGGATGGTGCGGCGTCTGCGGCGGCGTTAGATTTTCAACCCCATGGCGTCACGGACTGACTGCATGGTGCTGCGCGCCGTGGCGCGGGCCTTGTCGCAGCCGTCGGTCAGGATGTCGCGAACCAGAGCGGGGTTGTCGAGAAAGGGTTGCGCGCGCTCGAGCATGGGCTGCTGCTCTCGCAGGATGGCGTCGATGACAGGTTGTTTGCATTCCAGGCAGCCGATGCCGGCCGAGGTACAGCCGCGCTGCACCCAGTCGCGGGTCGCTTCATCGGTGTAGGCCAGATGGAACTGCCAGACGGGGCAGCGCAGCGGGTCGCCCGGATCGGTGCGTTTCACTCGTGCCGGATCGGTGGGCATGCGTTTGACCTTCTGCTCCACGCTGGCGCGGTCTTCTCGAATGGCGATCGAGTTACCGTAGCTCTTGGACATCTTGCGCCCATCGAGCCCGGGAAGCTTGGATTCGGGAGTGAGCAGCGCTTCGGGTTCACGCAGAATCTGCCGCCGTCCTCCGCTGAGCTGGGCGCGCAACACGTCCTTTTCGGCGCGTGAGAGTTTGCTGGCGGAAATCACCTCGCGCGCCTGATCGCGTGCTTCGGCGAGTCCGTCCTGATCGGCGGCGCGGCGCAGGGCGACAAGTTGGCTGCGCACGGCATCCGGCAATTTCGCTGAGGCGGCGCGCGCCTGGGCCTCGATCTGCGGGTCCTTGCCGTAGAGGTGATTGAAGCGACGCGCGATTTCGCGGCTCATTTCAATATGCGGTATCTGGTCTGCACCAACCGGCACGTAGCGTGCGAGGTAGATGAGAATGTCCGCAGCCTGCAGAAGCGGATAGCCGAGAAAGCCGTAGGTCGTCAGATCCTTGTCCTTGAGGTTGGCGATCTGGTCCTTGTATGTCGGCACGCGCTCCAGCCAGGACAGCGGGGTCCCCATGCCGAGCAGCAGAAACAGCTCGGCATGCTCGATCACGCGGCTCTGCACGAACAGCGTGGCCTTGGTGGGATCGACGCCTGCGGCCAGCCAGTCGATGACCATTTCGGTGGTGTGCGCCGAGATGGTTTCGGGGGTTTCGTAGTGCGTGGTCAGGGCATGCCAGTCGGCGACAAAAAAATAACAGGCGTAGGTGTTCTGCAGTTGCGCCCAGTTTTTCAGTGCTCCGTGGTAATGGCCCAGATGCAGGGCGCCAGTGGGACGCATGCCGGAGAGCACCCGGTCTTCTGTGTGCTGTGCGTCAGGGGTGGGTTCAGTCGGGTTCATGTCGAGCTGGCAGGTGCGAGAGCGTGATGGGGTCTGGTTCAGAGCAGCATTTGAAATGGGCTGAGCAGCACCTTGAGCAGTTGCATGGACACCGCCATCAGTGGACTGAGCCAGAAGGTCGTGACGATGCCGGTGAGCACCAGCGCCATCACGATGAAAAATCCGTAGGGTTCGACGTGCGAGACGGCGATGGCCTGACGCGCGGGCAGCAGGCCGACCAGGATGCGCCCGCCGTCCAGCGGCGGCAGGGGAAACAGGTTGAACACGAACATCACCAGGTTGACCAGAATGCCGGCCTGGGCGACGTCGTAGAAATACACCTCGTTGACGGCAAAGGCATGCAGGCCGACCAGCAGCAATCCCCACAGAAATGCCTGGAAGAAATTGGATGCGGGGCCGGCGAGCGCCACCCAGATCATGTCGCGCTTGGGGTTGCGCAGTCGTCCGAAATTGACCGGCACCGGCTTGGCGTAGCCGAACAGAAAGGCGCCGGATGTGGCGAAATACAGGATGAGCGGCACGAGAATGGTGCCGATGGGGTCGATGTGCCGCGCCGGATTGAGCGAGACGCGGCCCATCATGTAGGCCGTGTTGTCGCCGAAGTAGCGTGCCGCATAGCCGTGGGCCGCCTCGTGCAGGGTGATGGCAAAGAGCACCGGCAGGGCGTAGACGGTGACAGCCTGTATGAGTTGGTCCATGCGACGATTGTAGAAAGGGCGGAAGGCTGAACGCGGCGGGCGAATGGACCCGCTTCGCTACAGGAATGTATCGGCGGTTGCCGGTTTACTGCAGCGCCGGGATGCCGAGCACATCGACCGGACCACGCCCGATGCGCACCACGACAGGTTCTGCGCCGCACAGATCGACCACGGTGGTGGGTTCGCTCGGGCATGCGCCGGCGTCGAGCACCAGATCGACCTGATGTTCCAGACGGTCGCGGATGGCTTGAGCGTCGTTGAGCGCGTGCTCATCGCCGGGGAGGATCAACGTGGTGGCCAGCAAGGGCTGCGCCATTTCCATCAGCAGGGCGTGGGCTACGGCGTTGCTTGGCACCCGCACACCGATGGTCTTGCGCGAGGGGTGTGACACGCGGCGCGGCACTTCCTTGGTGGCTTCAAGAATGAAGGTGTAGGGCCCGGGGGTGCAGCCGCGGATCAGTCGATATTGGCGATTGTCCACTCGGGCGTAGTTGCCGAGTTCGGACAGGTCGCTGCACAGCAGGGTGAGGTGATGACGCTCATCGACCTGGCGGATTTGCCGCAGGCGCTGCACAGCGGCCTTGTCGTCGAGGTGACAGACCAGGGCGTAGGACGAATCGGTGGGAATGGCCGCAATGCCGCCGCCGTGCAGCACGGTGGCGGCCTGCTTGATCAGCCGAGGCTGCGGATTGTCTGGGTGGAGTTGAAAGTATTGCGCCATGATGGTCGGGGTCAATGCAGCAGGTCCCACACGGGCGCGAGGTCCGCAGGCAGGGGGGGCAGGCGTCCGAGGTCGCAGACACTCTCTCCAGGGCTGTGAAAGTCGGACCCGCGCGAGGCGTAGAAACCAAACTCCAGTGCGAGGTTGGCGTACTTGCGGTACTGGGAATTGGTGTGGCTGCCGGTGACCACTTCGATGGCCTGTCCCCCCAGGGACTTGAACTGTTCGAGCAGCGCCCACTCTTCGGTGGCGCTGAAGCGGTAGCGACCAGGGTGCGCGATGACGGCGACGCCTTTGGCGGCTGCGATCCAGCCGAGCGCTTCTTCCATCCGGGCCCACGCGTGATCGACATAGCCTGGCTTGCCCGGTGTGAGAAAACGCGTGAACACCTCGTGGGTCTGGCGGCAGACGCCCTGTTCCACCAGATAGCGTGCAAAGTGGGTGCGCGAGAGCAGGGCGGGGTTGCCGGCATAGCGCAGTGCGCCGGCATAGACATCGGGCAGGCCCAGATGCCGTTCCAGGTCGTGGGCCATGTCCCTGGCGCGCTGGTCGCGGCCCGAGCGGATGTGCTGCAGGCCCTGCAGCAACTCGGTGTTGTCGGGTTCAACCCCCAGGGCAACGATGTGCACGGTCTGTGAGGCGAACGACACGGAAATTTCGACTCCAGGGACAAACCGCATGCCCAGTGCATGGGCCGCAAGCCCGGCTTCGGTCAGGCCGCTGAGCTCGTCGTGATCGGTCAGAGCCCAGAGATCCACGCCTTGCGCGTGCGCGCGCTCGGCAAGTTCCGCCGGGGCGAGCGTGCCATCCGACACGATGGAATGGCAGTGCAGATCGGCGTTGAGAGGCGATGGACGAGACATGGGAGCATTGTAGGGAGCGCAAATACACTCGACACAATGCGTCCTTCCCGTCATGTCAGCCAGACCCCGGCCACGCAGTGGCTGCGTGCCCAGGGTATCGATTTCACCGAGCATGTGTACGACTACGTCGATCACGGCGGCGCCGCCTGGGGCGCGCAGGCGCTTGGCCTGCCGCTGCATGCGGTGATCAAGACGCTGATCCTGCAGGACGAGGCGGCGCGGCCGCTGGTGATGCTGATGCACGGTGATTGCGAAGTGTCGACCAAGCAGCTCGCGCGCGACATCGGCGCCCGGCATGTGGCGCCCTGCAAACCCGAGGTGGCACAAAGACACAGCGGATATCTTGTCGGCGGAACCTCGCCGTTTGGCTTGCGCAAGGTCATGCCGCTTTATGTCGAGCGCTCTGTTCTGACGCTCGATCGCCTCTACATCAACGGCGGGCGCAGAGGCTATCTGCTCGGCTTGTCCCCGCAGGTGCTGACATCGGCGCTGCAGGCACAACCGGTGCATTGCGCTCTGGCACCCAAGTCTGACGCAACCGACACGCCGGGCAACTTCAGCTGCGCTCCACGCGAGGAAACGCAGGGCCGCCCCAAGTTTCCTTGACCCCCGCTGGAG
>JAGDVQ010000082.1:0-9415 GCA_023255715.1 Thiomonas sp. | reverse complement strand
TCGGCGCTGCGGGCACAATCGGTGCATTGCGCTCTGGCACCCAAGTCTGACACGCCCGACACGCCGGGCGACTTCAGGGAGCGCACGGCTTTCAAAGAAACGCAGGGCCGCCCCAAGATTCCTTGACCTCCACGGGAGGCGGGTCGGCGAGCCGACCCTGGTGCCGCTCAATAGAATCACGAACCATGAATACATCAACCCTCGTGGCGCTGATTTTCGCGAGCCTGGCTTACCTGCTGGGTTCGCTGTCCTTTGCCGTGCTGGTGAGCCGTGCGATGGGCATGGCCGATCCGCGCAGCTACGGCTCGGGCAACCCCGGTGCGACCAATGTGCTGCGCAGTGGCAACAAACTGGCGGCCATCCTGACCCTGGTTCTCGATGCATTCAAGGGGTGGCTCGCCGTGTGGCTCGCCTTCGTCGTGGGTCCGGCCATCGGGCTGGGTAGCCCGGGCGTGGCGCTGGTGTCCGTCGCCGTGTTTCTCGGGCATCTCTACCCGGTGTTCTTCCACTTCAAGGGCGGCAAGGGCGTGGCCACGGCTGCCGGCGTGCTGTTCGCCATTCAGCCCTGGCTGGGCCTGGCCACGCTGGCCACCTGGCTGATCGTGGCGGTGTTCTTTCGCTATTCCTCACTCGCCGCGCTGGTGGCGGCGGTGTTTGCCCCGTTCTATTACTGGTTCGGCGGTGGATTGGCCTGGGCTACCGATCCGGCCCTGCTGCTTGCGCTGGTGCTCATCAGCGCCATGCTGATCTGGCGTCACCGCGCCAACATCGGCAAGCTGATGCGTGGCGAAGAAAGCCGCATCGGGCGAAAAAAATAGGGCGCATCAAACGCGCCCGCGCGTGGCCTAGTCTCGGAAGTTATTGAACGACAGCGGCGCTTCGTCAATGTCCTTGCGCAGGATGGCCATGGCCGCCTGCAGATCATCGCGCTTGGCGCCGGTGATGCGCACCACATCGCCCTGAATGGCCGAGGTCAGCTTGAGCTTGGAGCCCTTGATGGCTGCGGTGATCTTTTTCGCCAGATCCTGCGGAATGCCGGCCTTGACGGTGATGACCTGCTTGACCTTGTCCCCGGAGATTTTTTCGATTTTCCCCAGGTCGAAGAATCGCGGGTCGATCTTGCGTTTCGCAGCCTTGGCCATCAGCACGTCGCGCACCTGAGCGAGCTGGAAGTCGCTGTCGGCGGTCAGCGTGAGTGTCTTGTCGGCCAGTTCCACCTGCGCTGAACTGCCCTTGAAATCAAAGCGCGTGGCAATTTCCTTGGAGGCCTGGTCGCAGGCGTTGCGCACCTCGACGAGATCGGGTTCAAGAACGGTATCGAAAGACGGCATGAAGGCAACCTGAAAGGGATAATGCAGGGATTTGCGTGACGGGATTCTATGAGCCTGCAGATTGAAACCGATGTGCCCCTGCGTGCATTCAACACCTTTGGCGTGGACGCCACTGCGCATCGCTTCGTGCGTGTGCGCAGCGCGCGCGATGTGCGGCTGGTTGTCGATCATCCCGAACTGGGACGCGCGCCGAAATTCATTCTTGGTGGCGGCAGCAATCTGCTGCTCACCCGCGATGTCGAGGCGGTGGTGGTCAAGGTGGATATTGCCGGTCTGCGTGTGCTCGAAGACGACGCCCGCTCCACGCTGATCGAGGTCGGGGCCGGGGAGTCCTGGCATGGCGTGGTCGAATGGGCGCTGGATCAGGGTTATGCCGGGCTGGAAAATCTGGCCCTCATCCCCGGTACCGCCGGTGCCGCGCCAGTGCAGAACATTGGCGCTTACGGGCTGGAACTCTCGGACCGGCTGGAGTCGGTGGATGTGGTCGACTTTGTCACCGGACGCAGCGCCACACTGCCTGCAGCGCACTGCCGCCTCGGTTACCGCGACAGCGTGTTCAAGCGCGAGCTGGCGGGCAAATCGCTCATCACCGCCATCCGCCTGCGTCTGCCCAAGCCCTGGGTGCCCGTCACGGGCTATGCCGATGTGGCACGCTGGCTGCAGCGCCAGCACTGCACCGAACCGACTCCCCGCGCGGTGTTCGACGCGGTCTGCGCCATCCGCCGCAGCAAGCTGCCCGATCCGTCTCAGTTGGGAAATGCCGGCAGCTTTTTCAAGAACCCGGTGGTCAACCGCACCATACGCAACGAAATTCTTGAGGAATATCCTGACATCGTGAGCTACCCGCTGGAGGACGGCACCTACAAACTGGCTGCCGCCTGGATGATTGCCGCCTGCGGCTGGAAGGGCCAGTCACGCGGCGGGGCCGCAGTGCACGAAAAACAGCCGCTGGTTCTGGTCAATCGCGGCGGCGCGACCGGGGCGGAGATTCTCGCGCTGGCGCAGGCGGTGCAGGCCAGTGTGGAAGAGAAATTCGGTCTGCGCCTCGAACCGGAACCGGTGATCGTGTGATGCAGGCCGTTGCCGATTTTTTCGCGTTCCGCACCTTTGTCAGCCTGGATGTCCTGCGGGTGGTCTACGCGCTGGGCGCAATCGGCATGCCGCTGATGGCCTGGGGCGTCTGGCTCTGGCTGGCGCGTTTTCCGCTTTGGAACTGGATGCGCGGTACCGCCGCGACTGCCGCGCGGCGCGTGGTTCCGCCGCGTTGGCGTCTGACAGGCATCGTGTTGTTCGTCCTGTGTTTTTTGTGCATGGAACTCATGTGGCGCATGATGTTTGAATTCATCATCGCCTACCTGCAGATGCGTGATGCACTGCAATGGCTGGCGCACGGCGCAGGCATGCACTGATTTCTGCGGGCTTCACGGACATTTTCACTCACTGATCCCATGACCATCCACACCATCCTGCGCATGGGCGATCCGCGGCTGTTGCGCGTTGCCCGTCCCGTAAGCAACCCGACCGACCCGGCGCTGCGCGTGCTGATTACGGACATGTTCGAGACCATGCAGGCCGCAGGCGGCGTGGGGTTGGCCGCTCCGCAGATCGGGGTGGACCTTGCCCTGGTGATCTTCGGTTTCAACCACAGCGTGCGATATCCCGAGGCGCCCGCAGTGCCGCTGACTGTGCTGATCAATCCGGAGATTTCCATCCTCGACGATGCCGAGGAGGACGACTGGGAAGGTTGCCTGTCGGTGCCGGGCCTGCGGGGCTGGGTGCCGCGGTTCCGTCGCATCCGTTATCGCGGCGTGGACGCCGACGGCCAGCCCATCGACCGCGAGGCCGAAGGTTTTCACGCCCGAGTGGTGCAGCATGAATGCGACCACCTGATCGGAAAACTCTACCCCATGCGCATCCGCGACTTCACCCGTTTCGGCTTCACCGAGCAGCTCTTTCCGGGACAGGACATCGGGGACGACTGACCAGGCGATTGTTCAAGGCCTGATCTCGGCCCTAGATCGAACACCGTTCAACCGAAACCGTGACTCATCAGCGTGGCCAGCAGAGGGATGATGACCATCACATGCGATTGCGCCATCAACCAGCGCCGCTCCTGCCGGATTTCCGCGGCGGGCGGCACCCAGGATGCGCTACGCCTACCTTGCAGGCTCCACTGCGCAAGCCTGCGGGTGGAAGGCCAGGACATGACCGCCATCAGCGCCAGCAACGCCACCTTGGCCCAGAGCAGGGGGTTGTGCGAAAGCCATTGCGGACCTTTGATGCCCCAGAACATCAACGCCAGCCCGCTGACCAGCATGGCTGCGAAACTGCCCCAGACCCAGACGTCGAGGCGTCGCAGACGGGTTAGAACCACAACGTCCACTGCATCCACCCGGGTCAGGCTGGTTTTTGCGGTGAGAAAGACGACCAGCCCGAGCATGGCCGACAGGTGGAGGTAAAGCAGCAGGGCGTCGGTCAGCATGGCGTGTCAGCCTGGTTTGTGTTGCATCAACTCGGTCTTTGTTGTCTGCAGGGCGATGAAGTGCTGTAGCGGTGGGTGCAGGCAATCCGCCAGAGTCGACGTGTTGAGCCGTGCGTAAAACGCTTCTGCCGCATCGCTGAGCAGGGGACGCAGCAGGCACAGGGGAGTCAGGTTGCAGTGCCCACCGTCCTGACGCAGGCATTCCACCAGTCCCTGGCCGTCTTCCAGCCAGCGAACGAGATTGCCGACAAGAATTTCATTTGCCTGTTTTTTCAGGCGAACTCCTCCGCCAATGCCGCGCTGGTTGACCACATAGCCCCCCAGTGCCAGTCGTTGCAGGATCTTGATCAAATGTTCGCGAGACACATCAAGTATCGCGGACAATTGCTTGCTGTTAAACGACTTGTTCGGATCGGAGGCCAGCACCATCAAGGCCCGAAGTCCGTAATCTGTGAATTGGGTGAGTTTCAAATTATTACTTGCCTGCGTTGATGCACTTCCCTATAGTGGAATTAAATAGTCCACATAAGGAGCTGCGATGACGCATCCTACTGCGATTCAAAACCCAGAGCCAGAGGGTGGGCGCAGTCTGTTTCGCAAGGTGATGGATGACGCGGGTGACTCGGTGGCGCCTCTCGACCGTCGCGGCGAACTGGCCAGACAACTGCGCGAACGCAGCGGGCTTGACGAGGCCGCGCTGGAACGTGTGGTGCGGCGCTTCTATGCCCACGCCCGAATTGATCCAGATCTTGGCCCGATGTTCAGCGCGCATGTCGCCGACTGGGAGACGCACTACGCCCGGATGGTGGATTTCTGGGCGTCCGTGGCTCTGCTCGCCGGTCGCTATCACCGCAACGCCTTGCAGGCACATCGCCCACTGGCGCTGCGCCCCATGCACTTTGAACGCTGGCTCGCGCTGTTCGACCAGACCCTGCAAGAGGAAGTTTCGCCCCAGGCACATCAGCATCTGATGAGCATTGCGCAGCGCATCGCAGCCACGCTGAGCAGCCGTCTGTGCACGCGATGATGCTGCGTACAGGGTATACCCGAACATTTTTTACAGATAGACACAAACGATACATCGCCTGTCCGTCCAGGTTGATCCATCACAACTTGCTACATAAGTCAGTTCTTATTCTGTCCACCACACACGCGACATTTTGTCGCACTGCCCTGAGGAGAAAAAACAATGCCTGACGAGACGCCTTATCTGCCCATGCCGGTCGTCAACCCTGATGGTCGAACGCATCCGCAATCCAACATGCCCCTGCCCGACATGCATTACGCCCGGCCCATGGGGGCGTGGGTGATCGTGGCTGCACTGTTCGTGGTCGTCGTTGGCTTGTGGGCGATGGTTGCCACTTATTTCTCCCTCCATGCCTGAGATCCGCCATGTCCACTCCCATTCCTGACGCTTTCGAGGACCGATTCCATCATGTCGCACTGCGGCATGAGCGCATCTGGATCTTCATCTCCCTGGCGATGATCGCGGTGCTGTTCATCGTGGCCGTGTGGTTCGTGGTGCACGACTATGGCCTGGTGGCCAAGACCACCGAGTTCTATTCCAACCCCAACAGTCCGGCGCAGATGGCCGCGTTCCAGGGCTCGGGGGTGAAACAGACCGGGCCCAACAGCTATGACGTGTATGAAATCGGCCGTGCCTGGAGCTGGACGCCGGGCACCGCCACGCCGCTGACCCTGCCCGCTGGCGCGCATGTCACGTTCTATGTCACCAGCGGCGATGTGATCCATGGTTTCGAGGTGCAGGGCACGAGCATCAACCTCACCGCCATCCCCGGTGTGGTCGGGCATGTGAGCTACACCTTCGACAAGCCCGGCACGTTCTACATCATCTGCAATGAGTACTGTGGCGCCGGCCACCAGGCCATGATCGGCAAGATCGTCATCACCGGAGCGAAACAATCATGAGCGCAGCCCTCAGCAACAACGCCTCGCGCATTTTGGCGGTGCCCACTGCCGGTGAACTGGCCGGTGAGAAAAAGATGCTTCTGGCCTTCTGGGTCACGGGCTTTCTGGCGCTGGCCGTCGGCATTTCCATCGGCGTGCTGCAGAGCACCAATTACGCCGGCATCAATCTCTACCCGTACCTGCAGCCGTTTCTCAAGTCCTACTACCAGGGCTTGACCATGCACGGCGTGCTCAACGCCTATGTGTTCACCTTTTTCACCATCTCTGGCTGGCTGATGTATCTGCCTGCGCGCGAGCTCAAGCTCAAGCCGAACATGGGGCTGGCCTGGTTCACCTATGCGCTGATGCTGCTGGGCACACTGATGGCCGCTTACGGCATGTTCGACAACTCGTCGAGCGTGCTCTACACCATGTATGCCCCCCTCAAGGGCAGCGCCTGGTTCTATCTCGGCATCACGCTGGTCGTGGTGGCGAGCATTCTGCCGCTGTTCGTCGTGCTGGAGATGCGTGCACGCTGGAAAAAGGCCAATCCCGGGCAGCTGACCCCGTTGGTGACCTACATGAGCGCGACCACGCTGCTGATGTGGCTGCTCGCCGCGCTGGGCGCGGGCACCGAAGCCGTGTTCCTGCTCGATCCGTGGTCGCTCGGCATCGTGCACACCATCGACCCGCTGCTGGCGCGCACCCTGTTCTGGTGGACCGGGCACCCGATCGTTTACTACTGGCTGATGCCGGGGTATGTGTCGATCTACGCCCTGTTGCCGCGTCAGGCCGGTGGCAAGTTGATTTCCGATCCGCTGGCCCGCCTGGCATTCCTGCTGCTGTTCGTGTTTTCGCTGCCGGTGGGCACGCACCATCAGTACACCGACCCGGGCATCTCCCCGGTGATGAAGGGCATCGTCACGGCGCTGACCCTCTCGGTGGCGATCCCCAGTCTGATTACGGCCTTCACCATCGCGCTCAGCCTGGAATACGGCGGGCGTCGGCGCGGTGGCAAGGGCTTGATGGGGTGGTGGACGGCACTGCCGTGGAAGGATGCCTCGGTGGCGGCGCAGGTGCTGGCGCTGGTGAGCTTCATCTTCGGTGGCGCAGGCGGCATCGTCAACGCCAGTTGGCAGCTCGACAATGTGGTGCACAACACCCTCTGGATTCCCGCGCACTTTCACCTGACCGTGGGCACCATGACCACGCTGGTGTTCATGGGGGTGAGCTTCTGGCTGCTGCCGCACCTCACCGGTCGCAGGCTGTACAGCCCGAAACTGGCGCTGTGGAGCGTGTGGCTGTGGTTCCTCGGTCTGATGACCTGGGGCTTTGCCGGGCACTGGGCCGGCATGGACGGCGTGCCCCGTCGTGCCTGGGTTTCGGCCCTGCCGCATGACCAGTATTTGCAACTCTATGGTGCTGTGCATCCGGCGCTGATCATCGTGGGCATTGGCGGCGTGATTGCTGCGGTGGGCGCGGTGCTCTATTACATCGTGTTCTTCGGCACGCTGTTTGGCCAGAAGGACGCCAAGGCGATGGTCGAGATTCCGTTCACGCAGTACATCACCAGTTCCGAGGGGTCTGTGATGGCACGCATTGCCGAACCACTGGGGCTGTGGACGCTGATCACCTTCGTCATCACGCTGGCGGTGTATATCCCGGTGTTCTGGCCAATGCTCACCCATCCGATTCACGCCCCGGGCTTCGTGCTCTGGTGATGGGATGCGCGATGCAGCGTCTGCAAACGAAGCCGGAGCCGTCCGGCAGTCAAGGCGCGGCGGCTGGAAAGCCTCTGCGCTGCGCGCGGCCATCGTGTCGCTCGCGCTGCTGGCTGCGCTCTATGCCTGGTCGCGACTGCAGCCGCACGGCGCGGCGCTGCACGGATCTGTTCTCCAGCCCTTGCCGGCACCGGCATTCACCGGCTTCACAGACACGCAGGGTCGGGTGTTCAGCTGGCGACAGCAGCGCGGCCATGTGGTGCTGGTGTTCTTCGGCTACACCCACTGCCCGGACGTCTGCCCGCTCACCCTCGCAGCCCTGGCGCAGAGCCTGCAGCGCCTCGGGGCGCTGCGGCAGCGCGTGCGGGTGGTGTTCGTCACCCTCGACCCGCAGCGTGACAGCCTGCCGGTGCTGCGCGCCTACCTTGATGACTTTCTGCCCGATGCGATCGGCCTGCGCGGTTCGCCCGCGGCGGTTGCCGCCTCCGCGCGGCAGTGGGACATCAGCTGGCGCCGGGTCGACACCGGAGCCGGTGCGTACTGGATCGACCACACCGCGGCGGTCACGCTGGTCAGCCCGGACGGACGGCTGCTGCTGCGCTATGGCTACGGTCAGCTCACCAACCCAGCTTTGCTGGCCGACGACCTGCGCCATATCCTGGAGCCCTGATGACGCAACACAGCTGGCCGCTGGCGGCCTGGGGCGGGTGGGCCGCGCTGATCGCGGCGCTTCTGCTGGCCTATGGACTGGCCGCATGGCGCGGACGCTGGCCCAAGTGGCGAGCGGCTGTGTTCGGCCTCGGCTGCCTGCTCACGCTGGTGTCGGCCTGGGGCTTGCACAACCCCTTGGCGTCGATGACCAGCTACACCATCGCGTTGATGAGCATGGGCCAGATCGTTTCACCGTTGCTGCTGCTGGGCATTCCACCGGCGGTTCGGGCGCGCTGGCATGCGCCGCCCCATGCCTGGTGGAGTCTCTGGCTGCTCGATGCCTGGGTCGCAGCCGCGGTGTTCGTGATCGTGACCCTGGGCATCAACCTGCCCGGCGTGTTCAACACCGCGCTGGCCAATGCGCTGTTCTCCGGGCCGATCGGCCTGCTGCTGTTGATCTCGGGGCTGATGTTCTGGGCGCAACTGCTGGCGGGCAGCACAAGCCTGCCGGCGCGCTGGATCGCAGGCGTGTATGGCTGGCTGGGCAGCCTGCCGATGATGATCATCGCCGCAGTGTGGGTGTGGAGCGCGCAGGTGCTCTATACCCCCTATCTGGACGTGCTGTGCCTGTGGAACCTCAGCCCGCTCGACGATCAGCACTACGCCGGTCTGGTGATGTTCGCGGCAGGCCTGCCCTTGCAGTTGCGCGCGGCCTGGCTGCTGATCATGCCCGAGGGCTCCACTTCTGCCGCGCCCAGCCCCTGAACCAGTCGGCCGCCCCGCATCGCCCGGCGGGCGTGGCCCCATTCACACTTTGACCACACTCCCAAGGATGACCCATGAACCATCGATTTCTCGGCATGATCGCGCTGTCGCTGCTGATGAGCGCTGCCGCGCAGGCGCAGACCGCAACCGGCAATGCCGCTGCCGGCAAGTACGACAGCACCCTGTGCGAAGGCTGCCATAACGCCGCCCACGGCGGATTCAAGACGGACTTTCCTGCGGAATACCGCGCGCCCAAGCTCAACGGCCAGACCGCTGCATACATCACCCAGAGCCTGCAGGACTACCGCAGCGGCGCGCGCCGCAATCCCACGATGAAGGCTGTGGCCGACATGCTCACGGCCAAGCAGATCGCCGATCTGTCGGCGTATTACGCCGTCGCCAAAGACCAGAACATCCAATGAGGAACACACCGATGAAACGACGGATTGCAGTTCTCGGCGCCACCGCGCTGCTGGCGCTGACCACTGCGGCGCATGCCGCAGACATCAAGAAGGGTGAAGACCTGGTGAACAAGGGCGGCTGCATCGCCTGCCACG
>JAGDVQ010000089.1 GCA_023255715.1 Thiomonas sp. | reverse complement strand
GGCCTCACGCCCTGCGGCATGTTGCTGCGCGGCCAGCTCGCACCAGTATTGCGCGATCTGCCGCTGATAGGTGCCGGTGGCGCGCAGCTCCAGCTGGCCGGCGCGGGCGATGGCACTGTTCCAGTCCTGCGTGCGCTCGCTGATCTGCAGCAATGCGGTCAGCGCCTGCGAGGCATAGGCGCTGCGCTGCAAGTCCTGGTAGGCGGATTCGGCGCGGTCGAGCAGCCCGGCCTTGAAAAAGTCCTGTGCCAGCGCGAGCTGCGCGCGCTCGCGGGCCTCGCGTGGCAGGTCGGCGCGGGCGAGCAGGTTTTGATGCACCCGCACCGCGCGCTCGTATTCGCCCCGGCGGCGAAACAGATTGCCCAGGGCGAAGTGCAGATCGACCGTGTCGGGATCGGCGGTCATGGCTTCGATGAAGGCGTCGATCGCCTTGTCCTGCTGCTCATTGAGCAGATGGTTGAGGCCGCGGTAATACGCCTGCGGCGCGTCGCGGCGCAGGGCGTGTTCGGTGCGCACCTGCCGCAGATCGACGCGCGAAGCCAGCCACCCCAGCGCGAACATCAGGGGCAGGACCAGCAGCCACCACAGGTCAAACTCCATCGATCGGCCTGTCGATCGGTTGCTGCGGAAATTCGGTCGGCGCGGCAGGCGCCCTCGACGTCACGGCGGCTGCCGGTTCCCTGTCGGTTCGCCTGCTTGCGCGCCGCCTGTGCCGCATCCAGGAAGGCAGCAGCGCCAGCACGCCCAGCACTGCGCCCAGGGCGAACACGGTCAGCAGCAGCACGATCATCGGGGTGTGCCACTGGGTGCCAAACAGCAGGTGCAGGGTGACGGGTTCCAGGTTGTTCAGCGCAAGGCCAAACAGCAGCAGAAACACCACCAGCCGCAAAAACCAGCTCAGGATGCGCATGGAAAAGGATTCGGTACAGGCAAGCGGGTAAGCATATTCGATTCCCCGCCAGCGTCATGCTGCCACGCGGATGAAAACATCCCGGTGGACAATAGCGCACATCCTCACGCCTTCCCCGCATCATGCCGCACAGCCAACACGCCCTGCATTGCCCTGCCCCTGTTCCCAGCGCCGTGTTCAACGACGCGCAAGCCGCGCTGGAGCAGGTGCAGGCGCTTTACGAGGCCGCAGTGACCCACCTGCGCGACAGATTCGCCGCGTTCATCGCAGGCACGCTGCCGCCAGGGCGGGTGCGCGCCTGCTATCCGGTCGTGCGGGTGCGCATCGACACCGTGGCGCGGCCGGATTCGCGCCTGGCCTACGGCTTCGTCGCCGCACCCGGGCTGTATGAAACCTCCCTCACTCGCCCCGACCTGTTCGCCGACTATCTGCGCACGCAGTTCCAGCTGCTGCTGGCCAACCATGGCGTGGCGCTGGAAGTCGCTGTGGGCGAGCAGCCGATTCCGCTGCATTTCAGCTTTGCCGGGCAGGCGCATGTCGAAGGCCAGCTCAGCCCCGAGCAGCGCCAGCAGCTGCGCGACATCTTCGACCTGCCCGACCTGGCCGCGATGGACGACGGCATTGCCAACGGCACGCACGACACGCCAGCGGGCCAGCCCTTCCCGCTGGCGCTGTTCACCGCACCGCGCATCGACTATTCCCTGCACCGGCTGCAGCACTACACCGGCACCGCCCCCGCCCATTTCCAGAACTTCGTGCTGTTCACCAACTATCAGTTCTATGTGGACGAATTCGTGCGGCTGGCGCATGCGCTGATGGCCCGTCCCGCAGGCAGCGCTGGCGATGATCAGCCGCCCTATACCGCATTCGTCGAACCCGGCAATGTGGTCACCACCCGCGCCAGCGCAGCGGCACCGGCGCAGACCGCGGGCCAGCCCCCGGCGCGGCTGCCGCAGATGCCGGCCTATCACCTGGTCATGCCCGACCACAGCGGCATCACCCTGGTGAACATCGGCGTCGGCCCGGCCAACGCCAAGACCATCACCGATCACATCGCGGTGCTGCGGCCGCACGCCTGGATCATGCTCGGACATTGCGCCGGGCTGCGCAACTCGCAGCGCCTCGGAGACTATGTGCTGGCACATGGCTATGTGCGCGAAGACCATGTGCTCGACGAGGAGCTGCCGCTGTGGGTGCCGATTCCGCCGCTGGCCGAGGTGCAGCAAGCGCTCGAGGGCGCCGTGGCCGACATCACCCAGCTGCACGGCTACGAGCTCAAGCGCGTGCTGCGCACCGGCACCGTGGCCAGTACCGACAACCGCAACTGGGAACTGCTGCCCTACCCCGGCCCGCAGCGGCGTTTCAGCCAGAGCCGCGCGATTGCACTCGACATGGAAAGCGCCACGGTCGCGGCCAACGGCTTTCGTTTCCGTGTGCCGTACGGCACCCTGCTGTGCGTGAGCGACAAGCCACTGCACGGCGAACTCAAGCTGCCAGGCATGGCCGACCAGTTCTACCGCCAGCAGGTCGAACAGCACCTGCGCATCGGTCTGCGCGCCATTGCCCGGCTGCGCCAGCAGAGCATGGGACGGCTGCACAGCCGCAAGCTGCGCAGCTTCGACGAAGTGGCGTTCCAGTAAGTGGCGTTCCAGTGAGCCAGGCGCGGCGTCAGGCGGTGTAGCGCACCTGGTGCGCGTCGGCAGACGGCCGCGCGACGATCTCGCCGATGATCCAGCCGGTCTCGCCCTGCGCGCGCAGCGTGGCGAGCACGGCGTCGGCGTCGGCCGCATCGACCACCAGCACGAAGCCCACGCCGCAATTGAAGGTGCGGCGCATTTCGGCGTCGTCGATGCCGCCTTCGCGCTGCAGCCAGGCAAACAGCTCGGTCTGCCCCCAGGTGGACGGATCGAGCACGCATTGCACGCGCTCGGGCAGCACGCGTGGAATGTTCTCGCTGAGGCCGCCGCCGGTGATGTGCGCCATGCCTTTGATCGGGTGCTGCGCCAGCGCCTGCAGCACGGGTTTGCAATAGATGCGGGTGGGCGCCATCACGGCGCTGCGGAAGTCCTGCCCGTCCAGGGTCTGCGGCAAGTCGACGGGCTGGGTGCGGGAGATGATCTTGCGCACCAGTGAATAGCCGTTGGAATGCGCCCCGCTGGAGGCCAGACCGATCACACGGTCGCCCGGCACGATGCTGCGGCCATCGATGATGCCGCTTTTTTCCACCGCGCCGACGGCGAAACCGGCCAGGTCATACTCGCCCGCCGGATACATGCCTGGCATTTCCGCAGTCTCGCCGCCGATCAGCGCGCAGCCGGCCTGCTCGCAGCCCTGCGCCACACCGCCGATCACCTGCGTGGCGGTTTCCACAGCGAGCTTGCCGCAGGCGAAATAGTCCAGAAAGAACAGCGGCTCGGCGCCCTGCACCAGCACGTCGTTGACACTCATCGCCACCAGATCGATGCCCACGGTGTCGTGGCGGTCCCACTCGAACGCCAGCTTGAGCTTGGTGCCCACGCCGTCGGTGCCCGACACCAGCACCGGCTCGCGGTAGCGTTTGGGCACCTCGAACAGCGCGCCGAAGCCGCCGATTCCGGCGAGCACACCGTCGCGCAGCGTGCGCCGGGCCAGGGGCTTGATGGCATCCACCAGCGCGTCTCCGGCGTCGATGTCCACGCCGGCGTCGCGATAGGTCAAGGGGGTTTTTTGCATGATGGGCAGGGTTTGAAAAAGCAGGGCTGGCGGGCGTTGGGCCCATCCACCTGCAAGCAGGCGGCGGGCGACATCGGGCGCGTCTGGCGCCCTGCACCGCATAAAATGACATGTTCCGATTTTAGAGTGCGTCGTTCTGGCGCCCGCCCACCCTTGCCTGCCAACCTTTCTCGCAGGCACTCTGCCGCAAATACAAGCCCCGCGTCTCATGCTCCTGACACCCGCCCTGAAAAACGCACTCATCTGGCTTGCGATCGGCATGGTGGCGCTGTGGCTGGTCTGGCTGCTGGGCAGCATCCTGATGCCGTTTCTCGTTGGCATCACCCTGGCCTATGTGCTGCACCCTCTGGTGGAACGGCTCAAGCGCCGCCGCATCCCGCGAGCGCTGGGTGCGGCCCTGGCGATCACCGTGGCCATCGGACTGTTCGTCGGCTTGTTCCTGCTGCTGGTGCCGGTGGTCAGCCAGATCGTGCCGCTGATCCGCGAAAAATTTCCGCTGCTGCTGCAGACCATCGTCGACTGGGGCACGCCGCTGATGGCCCGGTTCGATGTCCACATCAACTTCGACCCAGCCAGCGTGCGGCAGACCCTGTCCAAATATCTCAGCTCGCATGGCGAGGACTGGGCCGCGCTGTTGCTGCGTTCTGCGAGCACGGGCGGCATCGGCCTGCTGGTGCTGCTGGGCAATCTCACCCTGATTCCCGTCGTGGCCTTTTACCTGCTGCTCGACTGGGGCCAGACGCTGGAGCGGCTGAGCGCGCTCATTCCTCCCAGGCACCGCGACGCCGTACTGCGCTTCTTTCACGACTGCGACGTCATCCTCGGCCAGTACCTGCGCGGGCAGTTGCTGGTGATGCTCATTCTGGCGTTCTATTACTCGGCAGGGCTGACGATCGCCGGGTTCAGCCTGGCGCTGCCAGTAGGCATTTTCACCGGGCTGGCGGTGTTCGTGCCGTATGTGGGCTTCGGCCTCGGCCTGCTGCTGGCGCTGCTCACTGGCGCGCTGCAGTTCCTGAGCTGGTATGGCGTGATCGCGGTGGCCGTGGTGTACGGCATCGGCCAGTTGATCGAATCGCTCTACGTCACGCCCAAATTCGTCGGCCAGAGCATCGGCCTGCACCCGCTGCTGGTCATCTTCATCCTGCTGGCCTTTGGCACGCTGTTTGGCTTCTGGGGCATCTTGCTGGCGCTGCCTGCGGGCGCGGTGCTGCTGGTTGTGGCGCGCCGCCTGCTGGCCTGGTATCGCCAGAGCGCGCTGTTCGTCTGACGCATGACCTCGACTGCACCGCAACGCCCTGCACCGAACGCCAGTCTGGCCGCGCGCCAGCACATCCTGCCACTGGACTGGGAGCCAAGCCAGACACTGGACAATTTCGAGGTCGGCACGCACCGCGACAACGCCCTGGCGCTGCAGGCCCTGCACGATCTGTTGCAACAGCGCGACCACACCGCCCTCTACCTCTGGGGCGAAACCGGCAGCGGCAAAAGTCATCTGCTGTGGGCCGCGTGCCATGCGCTGCAGCAGCAGGGCCGCTGGGCGCTGCTGCTCACACCGCGCACGCCTGCCTCCTCCTGGCCGGATGTCCATGATCTGCTGACGCAGAGCGCCGGCGGGCTGCTGGCGGTGGATGACGCGCAGCACCTCGCCGACTGGCAGCAGGACTGGCTGTTCGGCCTGTACAACGCCGCGCGCACCGCCAGACTTGCCTTTCTCGCCAGCGGCACCACGGCCCCGGCGGCCCTGCCGCTGCGTGCCGATCTGCGCACCCGTCTGAGCTGGGGTCTGGCGCTGCGCCTGAGCCCACCGGACGACGCCGTGCGCGCCAGTGTGCTGCAACGCCTGGCACATGACCGCGGCTATGCCCTCAGCCCCGAACTGCTGCACTACATGCAAACCCACCTCAGCCGCGACCTGTCCCGCCTGTCCGTCCTGATGGCCGCGTTCGACCGCTATGCTCTGGCCACGCAGCGCCCAGCCACCGTGCCTCTGCTCAAGGCCCTCCTGGCGGAGCAGCCGCAATTGCTGCAAACCGCCCCGCACGAGACCTCTGGCGACTGAGCATTCCACACCATGTCATCACACTCCATGCGCAAGCTCGCTCTGTTCGACCTCGACAACACCCTCATCCCCTTCGACTCCGACCACGCCTTCGGGCAATTCGTTGCCGAGCTGGGCTGGGTCGACGCCGAACAGCACCGCCAGCAGAATGAAGCGTTCTATCGCCAGTACAAGGCCGGCACGCTCGATCTCGCCGCCTACCTGCGCTTCGCCCTGCAACCCATTGCGGGGCGCGACCTTGCCGAACTGCGCGCGGCCCACGCGGCGTTCATGCGCGACGTGGTGCTGCCGCAAATGCAGCCCGCCGCGCAGCAACTGGTCAACCGTCACAAGGAGGCGGGCGATCTGTGCTGCATCGTCACCGCCACCAACACCTTCGTGACCCGCCCAATTGCCGATGCATTCGGCGTGGAACACCTCATCGGTGTGGAACTCGAACATGACGCCCAGGGCCGCTACACCGGCAACTGGGTGGGCACCCCGTCGTTCCGCGAAGGCAAGATCGTCCGTACCGAACAGTGGCTGGCCTCGCTGGGGCTGGGCTGGGGCGACTTCGACCAGATCTGGTTCTACAGCGACTCGATCAACGACCGCCCCCTCCTCGAACACGCCACCCATCCCGTGGTTGTCCACCCCGACCCGCTGCTGGCCCAGCTTGCCCGCGAAAAGGGCTGGCCCACATTGCAGTTGCACCATCCATGATCAGAAAATTCATCTCCCGCCTGTTCAACCCCGACAAGGCGCAGGGCTCGACACAGCGCCGTGGTCGCCGCCGCGAGCTGCCGCGCAGCGAGCACCAGATCGACGCCAGCCGCATTCCAGCCAACGCCCGCAACACGGTGCAGACCCTGCAGCAAGCCGGCTATGAGGCCTATATCGTGGGTGGCGCCGTGCGCGACCTGCTGCTGGGCCACAAGCCGAAAGATTTCGACGTCGCCACCAACGCCACGCCCGAGCAGGTCAAGCCGTTGTTCAAGCGCGCCTTCATCATCGGCCGACGCTTTCGCATCGTGCATGTCATGTACGGGCGCGACATCATCGAGGTCTCCACCTACCGCGCACTGCACGACGCGCAGGCGGCCGAGTCGGTCAGCGGCAACGAGCGCACCTCGCGCAAGGCGCTGGCCGACAAGACCCTGGCCGTGGACAGCAGCGGCCGCGTGCTGCGCGACAACGTCTGGGGCACGCTCGATGACGATGCAGAGCGCCGCGACTTCACCATCAACGCCCTGTATTACGACCCGATCCGCGACGTGGTGGTCGACTACCACCAAGGCATGGACGACCTGAAAAAGCGCCGCCTGCGCATGATCGGCGACCCCGCTGCGCGCTACCGCGAAGACCCGGTGCGCATGCTGCGCATCGCCCGCTTCGCCGCCAAGCTGGGCTTCGACATCGACCCCGCCACGCTCGCGCCGATCGCCACCAGCGCCGACCTGCTGGCCAACGTCCCCGCCGCGCGCCTGTTCGACGAAACCATCAAGCTGCTGCAGACCGGTCACGCCGTCGCCTCGCTGCAGCAACTGCGCCGCCTGGGGCTGCACCACGGCCTGCTGCCGCTGCTCGATCCGGTGCTCGAAAAGCCCGAAGGAGAGCGCTTCATCACCTCGGCGCTGGAAGACACCGACGCGCGCATCGCCCAGGGCAAGACCGCCAGCCCGAGCTTCCTGTTTGCCTGTCTGCTCTGGCACGACGTGGAGCAACGCTGGAACACCCTGCTGGCAGAGGGCATCACCCCCCTGATGGCCCTCGACCAGGCCGCGGACGAAGTGCTTGCGGCACAGGCCGAGCGGCTGGCCATTCAGCGGCGCATTGCCACCGACATGCGGGAAATCTGGTCGCTGCAATCGCGCTTCGAGCGCCGCACGCCGCGTTACGCCAACAGCCTGGTCGAGCATCCCAGGTTTCGCGCCGCCTTCGACTTTCTCAGCCTGCGCGCCCGCAGCGGCCAGGCCGAGCAGGAACTGGTGCAATGGTGGGACGACTTTCAATTCGCCGACGCCGACGTTCGCGCCGAGATGCTGGCCTCCGCCCCGCAACCCAGCGCAGCGACCAAGGCCAAACGGCGGCGGCGGCGCAAAAAACCGGCTGCTGCCCCCGAGTCCGGCAACGGCTCCGACGCACCACAGAACAACTGAATCCCGATGTCCTGCGCCGATGATGTCGTGACCTTCGTCGCCTTGGGCGCCAATCTGGGCGACGGCGCTGCCGCGCTGCGGGCTGCAGTGCAGGCCATCGATGCCTTGCCGCTGGTGCGGGTTGTGGCCCGCTCCAGCCTCTATCGCACCGCGCCGCAACAATCCAGCGGGCCGGACTACTGGAATGCGGTCATCAAGCTGCAGACCGCGCAGTCGCCGGACGCGCTGCTCGACGCCCTGCTGCGCATCGAATCCAGCATGGGTCGCGAGCGCCCCAGCGGCGCCATCAATGCCCCACGCACTCTCGACCTGGACTTGCTGATGTACGGCACCCTGCGCCGCCAGACCCCGGTGCTGACATTGCCGCATCCTCGCATGGTGCAGCGTGCCTTTGTGCTGGCCCCGCTGGCCGAGGTCTGGCCGGAGGGCACACTGGAAGGCGTTGCTGCTGCCGAACTGGCTGCCCGACGCATTGCCGAGGGCCAGCGCATCGAGCGGCTCGGCCCGCTGTGATCAATTGCCGCCAAAAAACCGCTGCAGGACATAGGCGAGCCCGCCGGTCAGCGAGCCCACGCCCATGAACAGCGCGAAGATCACCACCAGCACCGGCCCCCAGCCGTTCGCGCTGCGGCGGCTCTGGGCGGCGTTCCAGCGCGCATCCCATTTCTCATCCGAGGTCAGGCCGATGACCAGGGTCTGCACCACGACCGCAATCACCACGGCGACAAACACCCCGAGCAGCACCCAGGTCAGCATGTCATCCTGACCCTTCTGCACGAAGCGGTACAGGCCATACAGCCCGACGAGGAACAAAGGGCCATGCACCCAGGCCCAGGAATCGCGCCAGCCATGCAGGTAGAAGCGATGCCCGCCGAAGACGCCGGTCAGCAGGGCCAGCAAAGAGGCCATGAATTTGTTCCTGAAACCCGTTTGGTTGGTCATGGTCGGCACTCAGGCAGGGGTTGTCTCGGCGCCCGCGCCAAGCGCACGTTGCATCAGCACCACATCGAGCCAGCGCTCGAATTTCCACCCCACTGCGGGCAAGCGCCCCATTTCGGTGAATCCCTTGGCACCATGCACGCCGATGGAACCGGCATTGGCCGCGTCTCCGATGACCGCAAGCATCTGCCGCGCGCCGCATGCCGTGCAGGCGTCGATCAGCGCATCGAGCAGGCGCCCGCCCAGTCCCTGGCGCTGCGCTTGCGGTGCGATGTAGATGGAATCCTCCACAGTGAACCGGAACGCCTCCCTTGGACGAAACCAGTTGGCGTAGGCAAAGCCCATCACCAGACCGCCCTCAGCGCGTGTGGCGACCAGCCAGGGCAGACCGCGGGACGCGACCTCCTGCATGCGGCGCTGCATCTCCGGTTCGTCTGGAGGCTGCGTCTCGAAAGTGCCCGTGCCATGCAGGACGTGGTGACGGTAGATTGCCGTGATGGATGCGAGATCGGCTGCAGTGGCGGGGCGTATCGAAAATTCCGGCATGGGGTGCTGTGCGCGCATTGGTCGTGTTTATAATGGCGAGTTTATCCGAGTGTTGCTTTTCCTCATCCGCACGCGCCTTGCCCTGAAGCGATGCCGAGAAAAAGGGGAAGCGCTGAATCGACACTGAAGCGGCTGAAATGCCCGCACCAACAGACCGTCCAAAGCTTGTCCCAAGCGCACCACACCGCGAAGCATCGCCGTGTGGTGGCGCCCAAGGCCCGCACATTGGCGGTTGACGGCGGGCAGAACAGACGCCCTCATCACCGGCCACGGTCAACCCCGCAGGCCCCGTTTTTTTGACAAGGAAGCAAAATGGTTGTGATCCGTTTGACCCGTGCTGGCGCCAAGTCGCACCCCTTCTACCACATCGTGGCCACCGATTCCCGCAGCCGCCGCGACGGCCGCTACATCGAGCGTCTGGGCTATTACAACCCGGTTGCGCGTGGTGCCGAAGTGCCCCTGCACATCGCTGCAGACCGCCTGAACCACTGGACCAGTGTTGGTGCGCAAGTCTCGCCCACTGTGCAGCGTCTGGTGAAAACCGCGAAAAAGTCGGCTCCGGCTGCAGCCTGAATTGCAAGATTCTTGCCTGAGAGCGGCGGGCAGACAGTGTGTCTTCACGCCGCTTTTTGCTTTCTGCTTCTCTGACAAACTAGCCGCCGTGACTGCGCCGGACGATCTCTACCAAGTCGGCCATGTGCTCGATGCCTGGGGCGTGCGTGGCTGGGTGAAAGTCGCACCCGACGATCCGCAGGCTGCTGCGCTGCTCAAGGCCAAGACCTGGTGGCTGAGCCGACCGGGATTCGACGGAGCGGAAAAGCCCTATCAGGTGCGTCTGGCGCGTCGTCACGGCAGCGCGATCGTCGCCCTTCTCGATGGCTCGGAAGACCGCAGCGCGGCCGAAGCCCTGCGCGGCCATCAGATCGCCGTCCGGCGCGCCGATTTCCCTCCGGCAGAGGCGGGCGAGTTCTACTGGGCCGACCTGATCGGCTGCAAGGTGCAAAGCCCGCAAGGCGACGATCTGGGCACGGTCATCGGCTTGCTCGACAGCGCTGCCCACGCAGTCCTGCGCCTGCAGATCCCGGGCGTGAGCCCAGATGCCAAGACGCGCGAGCGGCTCATTCCCTTTGTCGATGCCTACATCGACTCGGTTGATCTGCCCTCCAGAACCATCGTCGCGCAGTGGGACGCCAGTTACGACTGACGCCATGCCGCGTTTCGATGTCATCAGCCTGTTTCCCGCCTACTTCGAGCCGCTGAAGCACCATGGCGTCTCGCGCCGGGCATTCGACTCGGGGCAGATGCAACTGGAATGCTGGAATCCGCGCGATTTCACCACCGACGCCCACCGCACCATCGACGACCGCCCCTATGGTGGCGGCCCCGGCATGGTGATGCTGGCCGAACCGCTGGAACGCACGCTCGACGCCATTGCCACGGCGAGGCAGCGAGCGGCTCAGCCCGCTGCGCCGGTCTGGCTGTTCTCTCCCACAGGACGGCGCATCGACCAGAAGCTGGTGGACGACCTGGCGCAATCGGACGGAGTGACGCTGCTCTGTGCCCGCTATGAGGGCGTCGATCAGCGCCTGATCGATCGGCGGGTGGACGCCGAAATCAGTCTCGGGGACTTTGTGCTGTCGGGCGGGGAAATCCCGGCACTGGCGCTGCTCGATGCCGTCAGCCGCCTGCTGCCTGGCGTGCTGGGCAGCGCGCAATCTGCACAACAGGACAGTTTCTCCGACGGCCTGCTCGACTGCCCGCATTACACCCGCCCGGAGGTCTATGACGGCCAGGCAGTTCCCGAGGCATTGCTCAGCGGCGACCATGCGCGCATCGCGCAGTGGCGACGCGAGCAATCCCTGCGGCTGACCCTCCAACGCCGCCCGGACCTGATCGCACAATTGACCAAGACTCAGTCCCTCACCAAAAGCGACCTCAAGCTCCTGAGCGCTCTGGGCTATACTCTGCAGGTTTGATCCTCTGCTGTTTTCGTTGCACGACATCTCTTGCGTATGACGCGCTTGCGAGCAACGGCCAACACCTTTGATAAATCCAGACAGCAAGATCATTGGAGCCCCAACATGAATCTGATCGCAACCCTCGAACAGGAAGAAATCGCCCGCGTCAGCGCTGGCAAGAACTTTCCCCAATTCAATCCCGGCGACACCGTGGTCGTGTCGGTCAAGGTGGTTGAAGGCAACCGCAAACGGAACCAGGCGTATGAAGGCGTGGTGATTGCCAAGCGCAACCGTGGCCTGAACTCCAGCTTCATCGTGCGCAAGATTTCCGCTGGCGAAGGCGTGGAACGCACCTTCCAGCTCTACTCCCCGCAGATCGCCTCGATCGAAGTCAAGCGCCGTGGCGATGTGCGCCGTGCCAAGCTGTATTACCTGCGCGACCGTTCGGGCAAGTCGGCCCGCATCAAGGAAAAGCTGGTGCTTCGCTCTGCTGCAACCCAACAGACCGCGACGGCAGAAGCCTGATCTTTTGAAGCAGCGCCACGTTCCAGCGTGGCTTGCCAAAAAAGCCGACTTGCGCCGCATGTCGGCTTTTTTGTTGTCCCGCCCCACTCACCTTGTCTGAATCCCGCGCCAAGACCATCGACCCCGAGGACGCACGCTTCCTCGGATGCGACGACACCTTGCCCGCCGTGCCGGACGTCGATCTCACCCCGGAGCGACTGCGGCAACGCTTTGCCCGCCCGCCCGCCTGGCAACCCGAACTGTTTGAAGATTCGCTGCGCCTGAACAGCCTGCCTCTGCGCGGCGCAGCGGTGCTGGTTGCGCTGGTGTCACGCCCGCACGGCGTGCAGGTGCTGCTCACCCGTCGCACCCTTGCGCTGCACGAGCATGCCGGTCAGATCAGCTTTCCCGGTGGTCGTTGCGATCGCCAGGATCTCCACCCTGCCGTCACGGCCCTGCGCGAAGCGCACGAGGAAATCGGCCTGCATCCGGCAGGAACGGAAGTGCTGGGCACCCTGCCCCTGTATTGCACCGCTTCGCGCTATGCGGTGACGCCAGTCGTTGCCTTGCTGGAGCACACCGAGGGCATGCAGGCCCAACCGGACGAGGTCAGTGAAGTGTTCGAAGTGCCCCTGCGCTTTCTCATGGACCCGCGCCACCACGAGCACCGGGAGTGGACGCCCGCAGGCGAAGCCACCCTGCAGTCTGCGGCGCTGCGCCGCCGGTTTCTGGTGATGCCGTATGTCGAGGGCGACCGGCGCTATGTCATCTGGGGCGCCACGGCGGCGATGCTGCGCAACTTGTATCGGCTGCTGATTGCGTAGGATAGACGCATGGCTTTTCTCTCCGTCCTGATCGCCCTGCTGATCGAGCAGCTCAAGCCCCTGGGTCGTGGCAGCGCCGTCTATCGGCTTCGGCAGCATCTGGCGGATCTGGCCTCGCGCAATTTCGATGCGGGACAATCGCGGCACGGCGTCGCCGCCTGGTTCATCGCCGTCCTGCTGCCCAGCCTCATCACGCTGGCCATCTACCTTCTCGCCTTGCACTACAGCCTGCTGCTGGCCCTGGCATGGAATATTGCGGTGCTGTATTTCACCCTCGGTTTTCGTCAGTTCAGCCACTACTTCACCGACATCCAGGATGCGCTCAATCACAACGATGCCTCGGCTGCACGCAGCCTGCTCAAGCAGTGGAAGGCGCTGGACACGGTGGACATGAGCACCAGCGACATCACCCAGCAGACCATCGAGCATGCACTGGTGTCGGTGCAGCGCTATGTGCTGGGGGTGTTTTTCTGGTTCATCCTGCCGATCGGTCCGGCGGGTGCCGTGCTGTATCGCCTCAGCGACTATGTTGCGGGCAAATGGAACCAGGCCGACAGCGAGGCCAGCCCGGCCCTGCGCAGCTTTGCGCAAAAGGCCTTCGACCTGCTCGACTGGATTCCGGCCCGCCTGACTGCCAGCGGCTATGCCATCGTGGGCAACTTCGAGGATGCGGTGGACGTCTGGCGCGGCTATGCGCAGCTCTGGCCCAACCGCAACACAGGCGTGATGCTGGCCTCAGCCGCTGGTGCGGTCGGCATTCGGCTGGGCGCCACCGCAGGTTTGCCCCCCGCCCCCCCCACGGAGCCGGGCTGGACGCAGGAGAGCGAAAACGATCTGGCAGGCAGCACCGCTGAGATGCCCGGCGCCATTCCCCAGCCCGCCCACTTGCGCAATGTGGTGGGGCTGGTGTGGCGCTCGGTGTTGCTGTGGATGCTGCTGCTGGCCATGCTCAGCGTGGTGAGCTGGGTGAACTGACCACCTCCAGCGCACCGCACCCAGCGATTGCCGCTCGGTGCAGTCGCGCTGCACGCCCTGGATCAACCGACGAGCAATGCATTGACCCGGCGCACATAGGCCGCCGGATCGTCGAGCTGACCGCCTTCGGCCAGCAGCGCCTGATCGAACACCACCTGCGCCAGATCGCCGGCATGGGTTTCGTCCTGTGCCACGCGCTGGACCAGCGCATGGCCGGGGTTGATCTCCAGCACGGGCTTGGTGGGCATTTCATTGCGCCCGGCCTGCTTGAGCAGGCGCGCCAGATGGGCGCTCATGCCGTCTTCGGTTGCCACCAGACAGGCGGGAGAGTCCACCAGACGCTCGGACACGCGCACATCCTGCACCCGCTCGCCCAGCGCCTCCTTGAAGCGCGCGATCAGCGCCTGGTGATCGGCGGACTGCTTCGAGTCGTCCTTGGCCTCCTCTGGCTTGTCCTGCTCGCCCTTCACCGCGCTGAGATCGACCGCACCGCGCGCCACCGACTGCAAGGGCTTGCCCTCGAAATCGTTGAGAAAGCCCAGCATCCATTCGTCCACCCGATCGGTGAGCAGCAGCACCTCGATGCCCTTCTTGCGGAAGATTTCGAGCTGCGGGCTGGAGCGGGCGATTTTCGGCGTCTCGGCAGTGATGTAGTAGATGGCCTTCTGGCCCTCCTTCATCCGCGCGACATAGTCGGCCAGCGACACGCTTTGCGCATCATCCTCGTTGTGGGTGGAGGCGGCGCGCAGCAGCTTGGCCAAGCGCTCGCGATTGGCGAAGTCCTCGCCGAAGCCTTCCTTGAGGACCGCGCCGAATTCCTTCCAGAACGCGGCGTACTTGTCGCGCTCGGCCTGGTCTTCGCTGCCCGCCAGGTCTTCGAGCATGGCCAGCACGCGCTTGACCGAACCTTCGCGGATGGCGCGCACATCGCGGCTTTCCTGCAGCATTTCACGCGAGACGTTGAGCGGCAGATCGGCGCTGTCGATCACCCCACGCACGAAGCGCAGGTAGGTCGGCATCAGGCTTTCGGCATCGTCGGTGATGAACACGCGCTTGACATACAGCTTGACCCCGGCCTTCTGCTGCCGGTCCCACAGGTCCATCGGCGCCTTGGACGGGATGTAGAGCAGTTGGGTGTATTCGCTGCGGCCCTCGACGCGGTTGTGCGTCCAGCGAAGCGGCGGGTTGCTGTCGCCGCTGAGCTGCTTGTAGAACTCCAGATACTGCGCTTCGGTGATGTCGGATTTGCTGCGCGTCCACAGTGCGGCCGCGCTGTTGATCTGCTCCCACTCGTCCGTGGCGACGTATTTGCTCTGCTCGGCGTCCCAGCGCTCCTTGCGCATCTCGATGGGCAGGGAGATGTGGTCGGAGTATTTGCCGATCAGGTCTTTGAGGGTCCAGACCCGCAGGTATTTGTCGATCTTGTCCTCATGCGGCGTGTCTTCGGCGTCGAGCCGCAGGTGCAGGATGACGTCGGTGCCGCGTTTGGCGCGGTGGATGGTTTCCACGGTGAACTCACCCGTGCCGTCGGACACCCAGCGCACGCCTTCGCTCTCGGCCATGCCAGCCTTGCGCGACTCCACGGTGATGCGATCGGCCACCATGAACCCCGAGTAGAAGCCCACGCCAAACTGGCCGATCAGCGCGGCATCGGGCTTTTGCTTGTCGCCAAGCTTCTGCATGAATTCGCGCGTGCCGGACTTGGCGATGGTGCCCAGATGTTCCACCGCATCGTCCAGACTCAGGCCGATGCCGTTGTCGCTGATGGTCAGCGTGCGGGCGTCCGCGTCGACCGCAATGCGGATGCGCAGATCGGCATCGCCCTCCATCAGCGCGGCATCATCAATGGCCTGGAAACGCAGCTTGTCGCAGGCATCCGAGGCGTTGGAGATGAGTTCGCGCAGAAAGATGTCGCGATTCGAATACAGCGAGTGGGTCACGAGATGCAATAGCTGGCGCACCTCGGCCTGGAAAGCATGGGTATGCGCGGGGGCAGACGTTTCGGTGGTTTGTTCTGTGCTCATGGTGTGTGAGGGAAACGAAGAGAAAAAAACCTGCGCTGGCACATGCGGTCAAACACGCAAAAATCAAGACGCCGCCGTCGCAACGGGCGGAAGACCTGCCGCCAGGGAAGGCATGCCCGCCAGACGCGGCAAGGCGCGCAGGGCATTCGATGTGGTCTGCGCCGCGGTCTGCTCCAGCGACCAGCCGCGCAGCGCCGCCATGGTTTGCGCAATGCGAGGCAACTGCTCCGGCGAATTGGGCGCGGGCGGCGCCTGCGGCGGCGCGTTGCGCGGGCGGTAGAGCCAGAGCGGCGGAATATCGGGAGCGTCGGTTTCGAGCACGGGCACGGTGTCTGGCACCTCCGCCAGCAAGCGGCGGATGTTGAGCGCGCGCTCAAAGGTCATCGCGCCGCCAAAGCCCAGCGCAAAGCCCAGATCGATGAAGCCATGCGCCTGCTGCATGCTGCCGTTGAACGCATGGGCGATGCCCGCAGGTCGTCCGGCAGCAAACCCGGTGCGGCGCAATCCGGCAAGCAGAGCGTCCTGCGATTTGCGCACATGCAGGATCACCGGCAGGTCGAAGTCGCGGGCGATGCGCAACTGCGCGGCGTAGAAATGCTGTTGCCGATCCCGGTCCAGTCCGGGAACAAAGAAGTCCAGTCCGATCTCGCCGATGCCGACGAACAAGGGGTCTGCCAGCGCCAGTTCTGCCTCCCGCCGCAGCGCGTCCAGATCGGAGTCGCGCGCCCGTTCGACGTAGAGCGGATGAATGCCCAGCGCATAGGCCCAGCCGCACTGCCGGGCCAGGGTCTGCACCGTGGCGAAATGGCTGCGCTCCACCGCTGGAATCACGCCGCTCGCCACCCCGGCCAGGCGCGCGCGCGCAGCCACCTCCAGTGCCTGGCCGCCAAATTCGGCCGCATCCAGATGGGCGTGGGTGTCGAGCCAGATCGGGTGGGTACGCATGCAGTCAGCCTTCTTGGGGAGTCCACATCTTGCAATCAATGTAAAAAATCACAATTCTGGGAAAAACGAGGGAATCGCTTGGGCAAACAGCGTGAAAAACCTGGAAAATCTGGGGCTTACACGTATTGATTCACGGACCCGCTCCGGTCAGGAGAGGCTCTGAAGTTGAATCCAAACAATCAAGCCGCCCATGCAACGCCGTCATTTTCTGCAATCCCTCGCCCAGAGTCGCCTGTTCGCCAACCCCCTGGGGCGCAAGAGTCTGCTTGGGCTGGGACTGCTCGGGGCGGGTGCCGCAAAAAACGCCGCGCAGGCTGCCGCCTGTGCATGCGGACAATGCCCCGACTGCATGCAAGGCTCCGCAAGCCCCGAAACCACGCCCGCTGTCGCTTTTTACTACGGCGCGCGCATTCCGGTGGACGACCTGCGCGCATTCGATTGGGTGGTGCTGGAGCCGCAGCATGCGCTGGCGCAAGACCCGCGCATCGTTTCCGCTCTGAGCCCAGACACGCTGGCGCTGGCGTATGTCTCGGTCGGCGAGGTCACGCCTGAGCGTCCGTATGTCGCGGACATGCCCAAGGCCTGGCTGCCGGCGTCGAACGCGGCCTGGGGATCGCGCGTGGTCGATCAAACCGCCGCGGGCTGGCCGCAGTTTCTGCGCGAGCGCATCGTCAAGCCGCTGTGGGACGCGGGGTTTCGCGCCTTTTTCCTCGATACGCTGGATTCGTATCAACTGCTGGCCAAGACCCCTGCGGCGCAGGCGCAGCAGGCCAAGGCACTGACGGAAACCCTGCGCGGTCTGGTCGCGGCGTTCCCCGGCATCCGCCTGATGCTCAATCGCGGCTTCGAGCTGGTGGATGCCACACTGGCGCCGAACATCCTCGCGGTCGCAGCGGAGTCGCTTTACAGCGGCTGGAACCAGCGCGAGACGCAGTATGTCGAGGTCGGCGCCGCCGATCGCGACTGGCTGCTCGCGCGGTTTGACGACATGCGCACCCGGTTCAAGCTGCCGTGCGTCGCCATCGACTACTGCGCGCCGGCCGATCGCGCGCTGGCGCGGCAGACTGCGCAGAAAATCGCCGCGCATGGCCTGATCCCCTGGGTGGCCGATCCTGCGCTGGAAAGCCTGGGTGTGGGGTCGGTGGAACTGGTGCCGCGCCGCGTGCTGCTGCTGCACTCGTGCGAGCAGGGCGACAGCCCCGAGCTGCAGGCGCAAAGCGCGCATCTCTATGGCGCGATGCCGCTGGAATATCTGGGTCTGGTGCCCGAATATCGTTATGTCGGCGCGCCCGCCATCACCGAGCCGCTGGCCGGGCGATATGCGGCGATCGTGCTCTACCCCGATGACGGCAAGGTGCCCGCAGACATTCGCGCGCTGCTCCGGCGCGCCAAGGCAGAGGGTGTGCCGGTGGCCGTGCTGGGATACGCCGATCTGGACGTGCTCGCCGAGCTGGGCGCACAGGTCGGCAACGATGCGCTTGCCGCGCCGATCAAGGTACAGCGACTTCCGGGCACGCCCAATGGCGAGGTGATCCCGCTGATCAGCGCCCAGGACACGTCCCCGCTGGCGGCAGGCCCCGGCGCGCAGGTCTGGCTGCAGGCCACCGGCGCAGACGGCAAGACCATGGACGGCGCGGCCATCACCCCCTGGGGCGGTTATGCGCTGGGTGCGTTCGGGCTGTTCAACCTGCCGGGCAACACCGGCACGCGCTGGGCGATCGACCCGGTCGAGTTCTTCCGCGCGGCGCTGCGGGTGGGCGACGATCCGATGCCCGACATCACCACCCGCACCGGGCGGCGCGTGTTTTTTGTGCACTTCGACGGCGACGGCTGGCCCAACGCCTGCGATCAGCCCGGCTCGCCGCTGGCCTGCGAGGTGCTGGTCAGCGAATTCCTCGAAAAATACAAGGTCCCCACGCTGGCCTCGGTGATCATCGGCGAGATCAGCCACGAGGGCCTCTACCCCAAGCTGGCCGATACCTCGCAAAAATGGGCGAGGCGCATGTACGCCCTGCCCTGGGTCGAGGTGGGCAGCCATACCTGGTCGCATCCATTCAACTGGGTGCAGGCCAGCAAGACGCACAGCCTGGGCACCCCGAGCAAGGCCTATCCGTATGGCTACTACCTGCCGCTGCCCAACTACACCTTCAGCACCAAGAGCAATGTCATCGGGGCCGCGCAGTACATCGACGACAAGCTCTGCCCACCGGGCAAGAAATGCAACATGATTCTCTGGCCCGGAGACTGCAACCCGCCGAATGAGGCCGTGGCGATGGCCTACGAATACGGCCTGGGCAATATCAACGGAGGCGGTGCGCCGATCAACAAGACCCGGCCCACGCTGTCTGAGATCTGGCCGATGGGGATCCCGAAGGGCAAATATTTCCAGGTCTATGCACCGTGCTCGAACGAGGAGAGCTACACGCACAACTGGACCGGCTCCTATTTCGGCTTCGAGCGCGTGATCGAGAGCTATCAGATGACCGATACTCCGCGCCGCTTCAAGCCGATCGACGTCTATTACCACCCCTACATCGTCACCAAGGCGGCCGGAGCAAAAAGCCTGCACACGGTGTATCAGTGGGTCCTCAAACAGCCGACGCACGCGATCTACGGCCACCAATACTTCCGCAGCGTCAACGACTGGCGACAGGCCACGGTCGCGCGGCGGCTCTCCGGTGGCTGGCGGCTGCGCAGCGGTGCCGAGTTGCGGCAGTGGGCCCAGCCAACCTCGGCCGCCACGCCGCAGCTCGCACAGTGCCAGAACCTCGCCGGCTGGAACGAACATGCCAAGCGGCGCTATCTGCATGCCACCGCTGGACAGGTGGTGTTGCAGAGCGGGGCTGCGGGCAAGGCCGCGCCGCGGCTGATCGAGGCCAATGCGGACATCACCCGCTGGGCCGTGCAAGCCGACAGCAGCGTGCAAATCCGTCTGCAGGGCCATCTGCCGGTCGAAGCGGTTTTTCAACTGCCTGCCGGTTGGGCCGCTCAGGGCAGCAAAGGCACCACGGTCGAGAGCACATCGGTCGGTGTGCGCGTGAGTGGCAGCGGCACCACAGTCGATCTCACCCTGAAGCGGGCCTGACCGACAATTGGCGCTGATGCAGGAAGCACCTCGCCCCGCCCAACGCGACCCGCTGCACATCTCTCCCGATGATCCGCAGCGCAGTCGGCTGTTTCCGCGCGGCACCCTGCTCGGGCTGGGGCTGCTGTGCGCCGGTACGCTGGCGCTGGTCTATCCCGGGCAGAACCTGATGCGCCTGCTGGCCACCAGCACCGACAACGCGCTGGCCATCGATTACCTGCGGCACCTGGTGCACCTGCGCGGCGGCGACATCGACCTGCGGCTGATGCTGGCACAGCGCTACCTGCGCATCGGCCAGCAGCAAAAGGCGCTCGATGCGCTCGACTCGGTGCAAAGCCCCGCGGCAGACGCCTTGCGGCTGCAGATCTGGAAACAGCGCTGGTTCGACGCCCGCGCGCTGGGCCAGGCCGCCAAGGAAGCACAGGCACGCCAGGCGCTGTCCGCGCTGCTGCAACGTACCGCGCCGAACAGCTTGACTGCCTGGCGCGACACCCTCATCCTGCTGCAGGGGCTGGACGAGCCGCAGGCGGTGCAACGCCTGACCGGCATGGTGACCCGGTTCCTGCCGCTGTCGCCCGCTGCCGCACAGCAGGCCGCGCAACTGCTCGTCGGCCTGCAGGCCTACACCCTGGCTGCGCAGGTGCTGTTCGACACAGCAAAGACCCGTGTCACGCCCGCCGAACGGCTGGGTCTGATTCAGGCGGGGGCAAACGCCCTGCTCGCCTCCAGTCAACCCACGCTGGCCTACACCCGAGCCGCCGCAGCGCTGGGCGCGCAGACCGTGCCGACAGAGATGGCCTGGTTCATGGTGCGGCTGGCGCTGGGGGCCAATCTGCCGATTGATGCCGCGCGCTGGCTGCGGCAAGCAGTTCCGCTCGATGCGCCTGCAGGCCAGCTCGGGCAGACGCTGACTGCGCAACAACTCGATCTGGCCTGGCAGGTGCTGCTGGCCGGGGGCGATCTGCGCGGCGCGGTCCATCTGGCCGATGCGGCGCTGGCCAGGCAGCCGGGCAACCGCGCCTGGGCCGAGCGCCGCGCGCAGGTGCTGGAGTGGAGCGGCCAGCCCGACGCGGCGATGCAGCAGTGGATCGCGCTGCTGCGCGCCCAGTTCAGCCGTCACGCGCTCGACGAACTGCACCGGCTGGCGCTGGCGCTGTATTCCAGCCGCGGCATGGATGTGTACTGGGAGCAGCGCGCCGCGCACGGCACGCTCACCGCCGCCGAATGGCTGCAATATGCGCAGGCGCTGGAAGTGCGCGGCCACCCGGAGCAGGCGGTGCGCATTCTGCGTCAGGCTGCGGTCAAGGAGCCGTCGGTCCTGCCCGCGCTGGCCTGGCTGCTGGGCAATCTGGGCGAAGTGGACGCGTCGCTGTCCGCCTATGCCGAGGCGCTGCGCCGCGGCACCCTCGACCTGCGCGGCAGCATCGACTATGCGATTGCACTGCTGCAAAGCGGGCAGTTCGAGCAGGCACGGCAGGTCCTGGAAGCAACCCAGCACCTGCCGTCCAGCCTGAACTGCGGCTCCGGTCCATCCAGCTCGGCGCGCATCGAAGGCGAAGCGGCTGCGGGTGCAGCGGCCCTGCCTTGCAGCGACACTGGCCTGCTCGCCGCGCATCAGGGCCTGCTCGGCGACATTTCCTGGGACATGGGCGAGCAGCGCAACGCCGAAGCCGCCTATCGCAGCATCTGGGACACCCCCGATCTGCGCGACCGCATCAAGCCCTATCAACTGCAGCGCCTGGTCATCCTCACGCAAAAATCGCAGGGCGATGCCGCCGCGCTGCGTCTGCTGCCACAGGCCTGGGCGCGGGCGCCGTCCGAAGCGCTGGGGCTGCTGTGGCTGCAGGCTTTGCTGCGTCAGCCCAGCCAGCAGGGGATCGAGGAATGGCAGCGCGTGGTGCTGGGCAGCGAAACAGGCGCCGCGCTGCGCGCGCAGCCGCAGATGTATGCCGCCCGCGCCCAGGTCTGGCGTGCGCTGGGCCGCACCGATCTGGCACTGGCCGACCTGCGCACCGCGCTGCGCCTGTCTCCCAACGACGCCGACAACCAGATCGCGCTGCTCTGGATGGAAATCGACACCAATGCCCTCGACGCCCTGCGGCAGGACATGGCGCGGTACGCGCGCAACCTGCAGGGCCAGCCCGATGGCCTGGACGTGCTTTCGGCCGCGGCGCAGACCCTGGGCGACAGCGCCGCCGCGCTGCGCTACAGCAAGCAGATGTACCCCCGCAAAAAAGCCGATGCGCTCTGGCTGCTGAACTACGGCGATCTGCTGGCGCAGGCAGGGGACGATCGCCGCGCCCAAGCCGCCTACAACCAGGCCTGGGCGCTGCTGCAACAGCCGCGCAAGCCCGCCTTGCCTGGGAAGACCACCGACAAAGACCTCGACGACCTGCTCGCTCGACTGCGCCTGAGCCACGGCCGTCTCGATGGCGCTGGCCAGCAGGCGCTGCTGGATCAGTTGCGCAGCAAACTGCGCAGCGGCACACTCACCAGCCAGCAAGCCCTGCAGGCCAACGCCGCAATTGCCGACTGGCTGCTGCGGCTGGACACCAATTCCGCCGCGCGCTGGTGGCTGGCCCGACGGGTGCTCACCCCGGCAGCGCGGCAATCGATCGAACTGCAGATGGCGCTGCGCGACAACGACCGCGAGGCCGTCAACCACCTAATGCAGCAAGGCGCGGCGCGCCACTTGCTGCCCCAGGACAAGCCGGAGGCCGAGCGCATCGCCGGGCACCCGCAGCAGGCGCTGGCCGCAGCCGAACAGGTGCTCGAGGACGCTGCCGAGCGCGGGCAGGACAGCCCGGCACTGCAGGCGCTGGCGCGGCAGACCGCCGAACAGCAGCTCGCGCTGGCGCACCGCGCCACGCTCACGCTGGAGCATCGCCAGATCGACAATGTGGTGCGGCAGGGGCCGGTGCTGGGTCTGTCGCTGCAGTTGGGCGGGCAGTGGCGGCTGCAGGCGCAGGCCAGTCGCCAGACGATGCGCAGCAACAACACCGCCGCGCTGGTCGGCGTGCCCTCCACCTGGAGCGATGCGCAGATCGGCGCGCAGTGGCAAGGCGAGCGCACGCAATTCGGCGGCACCTTGACGCACAACACCGCAGTCGGCACGCTCAACGGCTGGCGCATCGACGCCGCCGCGCAGCTGCCCGGCAATGTGCGCGCGCAACTGCAGGCCGAGCACAACGCCGTGGCCGACGAATCCGGCCCGCTGCAGATTGCAGGCAGCCGCGACCGGCTGCAGTTGCGACTGTCGCGCGACTTCGGCCGGGTTTGGGCCAATCTGAGCACGGCGGTGATGTCCTACGACACCCGCCGTGGTGACCCGCTGGGGCATGGCGCCAGCACCCAGTTCGAGCTGGGCTTCTGGTTCCGCCGCGAGCAGCCCGACCTCAGTGTCAAGCTGCTGGGCTATTCCAACCGCTTCAGCGCCAATGCCGATCCGCCGCTGCCGCCCTACGCTCCGCTGGTGCCGGGCGGCACTGCGCCGAACGCGGCGTTTTTCATCCCCGCGGGCGACGATGTCCTCGGCCTGGGGATGGGGTTCAACATGGCACACAGCGATACCTACACCCGCCGCTGGATGCCGTATGCCGAGGTCGATGTGCTGCAATCGCGCAGATTGGGACTGACCAACAACCTCAACCTGGGCATTCACGGCCCGCTGTTCGGCCCGGACGAACTGTCGCTGACCTACCAGCGCCAGCAGAACACCTCGGGCCTGAACCGCCAGTGGAGTGTGCAATACCGGCTGTGGTTCGGCCGCTGACCGCGTTCTTTTCTTTGATGATGATGCAGGAGAATTCCATGACCCTATCCTCCCCCACACGCCGCGCAGCGCTCGGTCTGGCCGGTGCCGCGGCCGTGCTGCTCGCAGGCTGTGCCGTGACCGCCCTGCCCGGCCAGACGCTCTCGATTCCGGCGGATGGAAAGTTCGCCGTGCTGCCGCTCGCCAATGCCACCGACACGCCGCTGGTCGAGCGCCGGGCACAGGCCATCACCGTGTCGCTGCTGCAGCAAAAGGGCCTGAGCGATGTGGTGGTCTACCCGCAGAAGGCGAATGACAACCCGCTCGACGCCGAGCCCGCAGCCAGCAGCGCGCAGGCACTGGCGTGGGCCAGGCAGCAGGGCGCACGCTACGCGCTGTCGGGCACGGTCACCGAGTGGCGCTACAAGACCGGAGTGGACAGCGAGCCCGCCGTGGGCGTCACGCTGCAAGTGACCGATGTGACCACCGGCCAGGTGGTCTGGAGCGCCAGCGGCGGTCGTTCGGGCTGGGGCTATCAGGCGCTGGCCGCCGTGGGGCAATCGCAGATCGAGGCGCTGTTGCGCGGCATCCGCGTCACCGCGGCCACCACCAAGTCCGCCGCCAAACCCTGACCTCGCGTTGCACATCACGGCATGAAACTCGACAAGCTCTCCACCCGCGTCACCCGCCGCATGCGCGGGCAAGGCGCGCGCGTGCGCTGGCAGTGGCTGCGCTACTGGCGGCCCAACACCCAGTCCGGGCGGCTGGTGGCGATGGTCGAGAGCGTGCTGCTGCCTGTGCTGGTGCTGTGGCTGGGCTGGAAACTGCGCCCTGACGATCCGCTGGGCGCGCATGCCGGGTTTCCGTGGGCCTGGTTCGGCCCCTGGCTGATCGCAGTGCGCTATGGCGCGGGCTACGGACTGTTCGGCGTGGCGTTCTACGCCGCGTTCTGGAAGTTTGGCCCTCTTCTTCTGCTCAAGGCCATTCCGGCAGTGCCCTTTCCTGCCGAGTTCTTTCTCGGCGGCATGCTGATGACCCTGATCCTGGGCGAATTCGGCGCGGCCTTCCGCAACCGACAGGTGCTGCACCGCGAAGTGACCAAAGACCTCACCGCGCGGCTGGAGCGCACCAAGCGGCGGCTGTTCGTCATCAAGGAGGCGCTGTCCACGCTGGAGCAGGAACTCACCGACCGGCCGATGACCCTGCGCGACGCGCTGCTCGACTTGCGGCGCACCTTCACCTTCCAGGGCAACCGGCCTGCGCTGGCCGCGCCCGAAGCGATCGCCGGGCTGCCTGCGCCGCGCCCGCTGCCCGATCCGCGCGCCTTTCTGCAGTTGCTCAGCCAGTCGTGCCGACTGGTCGAGGCAGGGATTTTTGTGCGCGAGATCAGCCCCGATGGCCTGCAGTGGCGACTGGCAGCGTCTCTGGGGCAGAGTCTGCCCCCGCTCGATCAGGATGATGTGCTGATCGGCCGCAGCCTGGAAACACACCAGTCGGTCCACATCGCCCAGGCCGCGCTGAATGAATCGCAGGAGAACAATCCCTGGGTCTTCGCCGCACCGCTGCGGCTGGACGAATATGACGAGGTGGACGCCCTGCTCGCCGTGCACACCATGCCCTTCATGTCGTTCGAGGAAAACAATCTGCAGCGTCTGCAGGTGCTGTGCGCCTCGTATCTCGACTTCAGCCAGCTCGAACTCGCGGTCGAGGACGTGCGCTCGGCCTGGGTGCAGGCTCCCATCGGTCTGCAGCAGGAATGGGCACAGCTCAGCGAACTCGGGCGCAACTTCAAGCTGCGCAGCTACTGCGCGGTGTGGAGCGGACAGGGCCGGGTCAGCGACGACGCCCTGGCCGAATTCGCCGGACTGCAGCCGGTGGAAAGCTCGACCTGGACGCTCAAGGGCCGCGGCGGCAAACCCGCTCTGGTGGTGCTGCTGCCGCTGCTCAGCTCCGCCGGTCTGGCCAATTACCGGCGTGACATGGTGACCCAGCTTGGACAGATCCTCGGCCGCAGCAACCAGCGCCCGGATCAGGCCTTCGACCTGGACTTTCTCGAGGTCTCGGGTGCCCCGGCCTTTCGTGAACTGCGCCGCTTGCTCGCCGCAGCACCGCCCGAGCGCGGCGCAACCCCACAGGTGGGCGAACGCCCATGAACCCGCTGTTCTACAAGCTCGGCTCGCTCATCGTCGTCCTCGAATCGGTGGCGGCATGGCTGCTCGTCAGTCGCAATGACGTGCATCTGCTGCTGTTCTGGCTGGTGCATGGCGCGGCGGCCGTGCTGGTGGGCCTTCTGCTGTGGACGCTGTTGCCCGAGGCGCTGCGCCGGCCGCGCCGCCTGTCGCTGAGCCTGCTGACCCTGCTTGCCTTGTTCTTCCCGATCATCGGCGTGTTCGGGCTGTTGATCGCCGCGCGACTGGCGCAGTGGCTGCCCGCGCGCCTCAAGGCCACCGACCATCTGCGCGAAGCGCCGCAGCTGCAGGTGTTCGCGGTGTCGCATGTCGACGAGGACCAGCGGCGCGACCTGCCTGCTGGCCAGACCGCGCGCATCGCCATGGATCAGAGTCAGCCACCGGCGCAACGCATCCGCGCCGTGCTGGCGCTGCGCGAAATGACGCCGCGCATGACCCTGCCGGTGCTGCGCCGACTGCTGTCCGACCCCGACGAGGAAATCCGCCTGCTCGCCTACGGCATCAGCAACACCTGGGAGCAGCGCCTCACCGACACCTTGCAGGACGCCCTGCGCGAAGTCGACGTGGTGCGCCAAGGCGCGGGCAGCGGCCCGGCGCTGGCCCGCGCCGCGCAGCGCGTGGCCGAACTGCAGATGGAGTTCATCTACCAGGGACTGGCGCAGGGGGACCTGCGCGACTTCGCGCTGAAGCAGGCGCTGCACTACTGCGCCGTCGCGCGTGAGGCGCTGCCGCAAGACACCAGCCTGCAACTCATGTTTCTGCGCCTGTCGCTCGCCGCCGGAAAGACCGCCGACGCCCGCACGGTGCTCGAGCGCCTGACCTCGGAAGGCGCCAGCCCGACGCTGTGGCGGCCCTATGCCGCCGAGCTGGAATGGATCGAACGGCGGTTCAACCGCATCCCCGCCGTCCTGCAACCCCTGGGCACGCGCCAGGTGGCGCCACGCCTGCGCCCGGTGGTGCGCGTGTGGCAGACGCTCGCCACCAGCGCAGCCGGGCTGACTATCGGTGACGAACCGGCAGTGCCCCGCGCTGGCGAGGTGCGTGCCGAACCGGTGATCACGCCCACACCGCCCGAGATCGGCGATGCCGACCGGCTGCTGCTGAGCTGAACCCACCCGCCATGACCGCCATGTCCCAGCCCGATTTCACCGACACCCGACCGCAGCCGCGCGACGACGAAGCGGACATCGACGTCATGCTGCTGCTCGAGGGCACTTACCCCTATGTGTCCGGCGGGGTGTCGAGCTGGGTGCACCAGATCGTCAGCGGCTTTCCGCACCTGCGCTTTCATCTGGTGTTTCTCGGCTCGCGCGAGGATGACTACGGCAAGGCCCGCTACCAGATGCCTGCGAATGTGGTCGGGCTCACCCATCACTACCTGTTCAGCGAGGCGGTGCTGCCCGCCGCACGCGAGGAACGCGGCGACGCGAGGACGGCCGAACTGGTCGAGCAGCTGCACGCCCTGATCCGCGAGGGCAAGGATCGCGCCAGCCGCGCCGAGGTGCTGCGCGCCAGTCTCGAAGCCATGCAGGACAAGCTCGATCTGCATTATTTTCTGCATTCGCACCAGTCCTGGGCGTATCTGACCGAGCAGTACCAGCTGCGCTGCACCGACCCGTCCTTCGTCGACTATTTCTGGACGGTGCGCACCATGCACACCCCGATCTGGACCCTGGCGACGCTGGCCCGCACATTGCCGCGCGCCAGGGTCTATCACACGGTCTCCACCGGCTATGCCGGGTATCTGGGCGCGGTGCTTGCGCGGCTGTACGACAAGCCGCTGATCCTGTCGGAGCACGGCATCTACACCAAGGAGCGGCGCATCGACCTGTTCTCGGCCAACTGGATCAGCGACAACACCCCGGTGCTCGAGCGCACTGCGGGCGACGCGGGCTACTTTCGCCAGCTGTGGATTCGGCTGTTCGAGTCGCTCGGGCGCATGTGCTATGACGCGGCCGATCCGGTGATTGCGCTGTATGAAACCAACCGTCTGCGGCAGATCGCCGACGGCGCCGACCCCGTCACCACCTGCTGCATCGCCAACGGCATCAACGTGCCGCCGTTTGCCGCCACGCGCGCGCAGCGGCCGCCATCGCCGCCGCTGGTGATGTGTCTGATCGGCCGCGTGGTGCCGATCAAGGACATCAAGACCTTCATCCGCGCCGTGCGCGTGGCCAGCAACCGCCTGCCCGGGCTGGAAGGCTGGATCGCCGGGCCGGAGGACGAACACCCGGAGTACGCCCGCGAGTGTCACGAGCTGGCCGACAGCCTGCAACTGGGTGACACTCTCAAGTTCCTCGGCTTCCAGCGGCTGACCGAACTGATGCCCAAGGTCGGGCTGGTCGTGCTGTCGTCCATCAGTGAAGCCCTGCCGCTGGTGATGCTCGAAGGTTATGCGGGTGGTGTGCCCTCGGTGACAACCGACGTGGGGTCGTGCCGCCAGCTCATCTACGGCCTGGGCGCGGAAGACGAGGCGCTGGGTGCCTCCGGCGCCGTGGTCGGCATTGCCGATGCACAGGCGCTGGGCGAAGCCTGTGCCGAGCTGCTGGGAGATCCCGTGCGCTGGCAGGCCGCCAGCCAGGCAGGCATCGCCCGGGTGGAGCGCTACTACACCCAGCCCATCATGTTCGACAAATACCGCGCGGTCTACGACGACGCCCTGCAGCGCAGCGCTGCACGCGCAGCGGGCTTTGCAGACGATGTCGGCGCCGTGGCCACTTGGCTGCGCGGCGAACCGCCGCTCGATGCAGACGGCGATGGACCAGACTCCCCCTCCCAACCTCCCCCACCCAGTGGGGGAGGAGACAGCACGATCGCCGCGGCGCAACAGGAACGCAGCCCGAAGGTGGGGGCGCCCGCCGACGCCGCCGAGCCGCCTCAAGGCGGCGGCAGCCCCCTCGAGGGGCAGAGAGGGCGCAGCCTGAACGTGGGGGCCAGCTAGATGGCCGGCATCGGTTTCGAGTTGCGCAAGCTGCTGCGCACCGAGTCTTATCTCGGGCTGCTGCGCGCCTATACCTACGCGTCCATCATCAGTTCCGGGCCGTGGGTGTTCTCCATCATCGGCCTGATCGCGGTGGGGGTGCTGTCGCTCGGCGTGGTCACGCCGGACACGCTCATCACCCAGTTCCAGGTGACGGTCACCTATCTCATCATGGCCTCGCTCATCCTCACCGGCGGGCTGCAGCTGGGCTTCACCCGCTGGGTGGCCGACCGGCTGTTCGAAAAGCGCAAGGACGACATCGCCCCGGCCTACTTCGGCGTGGTGCTGGTGACCACGGCGGTCAGCGGCAGCCTCGGCTGGCTGGTGGCGCTGCTGGGCTTTGACGGCGTGAGCAATCTGTACCGTGTGCTCATCGTGGTGGGGCTGACGCTGCTGTCGAATCTGTGGATCACCACGGTATTCCTCTCCGGCCTGAAGCAGTACCGCGCCATCGTCGGGCTGTACGCGCTGGGCTATGGCATGTCGGTGCTGCTGTCCTACTTCTCCCGCCCCTGGGGACTGGACGGCCTTCTGCTGGGCTTCCTCGGTGGCCAGTTTGTGATGTGGGTGCTGATGCTCTGGCTGGTGCTGCGCAACTTTCCGGTGGAGCGTCCCATCAGCCTGGCGTGCTTTCGCCCGCGCCAGATGTATCTGTCGCTGATCGCCGGTGGTGTGCTCTACAACCTCGGCGTATGGGCGGACAAGCTCACCTTCTGGTTCACCGCGGGCACGTCCACCCCGGTCATCGGCCCGCTGCGTGCCTCGACCATTTACGACCTGCCGGTGTTTCTCGCCTATCTGTGCGTGATTCCGGGCATGGGCATTTTTCTGGTGAAGTTCGAGACCGATTTTGTCGAGTGGTACGACAAGTTCTACACCGCAGTGCGCGAGGGCGGCGCGTTGCAGGACATCGCCCGCTATCACGACGGCATGCAGGGCGTGGTGCGCGAAGGGCTCTACCAGATTCTCAAGGTGCAGGCGCTCACGCTGCTGGCGGTCTACACCTTTGTCCCCGCGCTGTTTGCCTGGATCGGCATCAGCAGCCTGTACATCCCGCTGTTTCTGGTGCAGGCCGTGGCGGCAAGCTTTCAGGTGATGCTGCTGGCCGTGCTCAACGTGTTCTATTACCTCGACCGTCGGCGCGATGTGGTCTTCATCACCGCGACGCTGACGGTGCTCAACTTTGCGCTCAGCGCCGTCTCGATCCACCTCGGCCCGGCGTTTTTCGGTTACGGCTTCGGTGTCGCCCTGCTCATCACCCTGATCCTGGGCATGCTGTTGCTGCAGCGGCTGTTTCGCAAGCTGGAATATCAGACCTTCATGCTGCAGTGAACCTGCAAACCGCCTGTTTTGCGACTAGAGTTTGTCCATCACAAAACAGGAGACGCATCATGCTGGTCCAAAAGATCCATCATGTCGCCTACCGCTGCAAGGACGCGCTGCAGACCGCGCGCTGGT
>JAGDVQ010000175.1 GCA_023255715.1 Thiomonas sp. | reverse complement strand
GGCTGCCATATCTGCGCGTCGATCCGCTCAAGGTCGAGATCAGCAAGATCGGCGACCTCATGTCCACCAGTTACGCCGAGCGTCACCGCATCCTGCCGGTGGCCGCCGGGCCGAGCGAAGTGACCATTGCCACCTGCGAGCCGTTCGATCGCGGCTGGGTGCCCGAGATGGAGCGCATGCTGCGCCGACCCATCAAGCTGGTGGTGGCCAGCCCGGCGGACATCGCCCGCTACACGGTGGAGTTCTTCAACCTCGCGCGCTCGGTCAAGCATGCGCAGAAAAACGGCAGCACCGGCGGCGTCAACCAGTTCGAGCAACTGGTGGAACTTGGCCGCAGCGGCAAGGCGCTCGACGCCAACGACGCCGGGGTGGTGCAGGTGGTCGACTGGCTGTGGCAATACGCCTTCGAGCAGCGGGCCTCCGACATTCACCTGGAGCCGCGGCGCGACATGGGGGTGATCCGCTTTCGCATCGACGGTGTACTGCACACGGTCTATCAGGTGCCCGGCTCGGTGATGGGCGCGATGACCAGCCGGGTCAAGCTGCTCGGCCGCATGGACGTGGTGGAAAAGCGCCGCCCGCAGGATGGCCGCATCAAGACCCGCCGGCCCAGCGGCGACGAGGTGGAACTGCGTTTGGCCACCATGCCCACGGCGTTCGGCGAAAAGCTGGTGATGCGCATTTTCGACCCCGACGTGGTGGTGCGCGACATGCCCGCGCTGGGCTTTCCGCAGCAGGAGGCGCGCGACTGGCAGCGCCTGACCAATCAGCCTAACGGCGTCATCCTGGTCACCGGTCCGACCGGCAGCGGCAAGACCACGACGCTGTATTCCACCCTCAAGCGCCTGGCCACCGAGGAGGTCAACGTCTGCACTGTGGAAGACCCGATCGAGATGGTCGAACCCGCGTTCAACCAGATGCAGGTGCAGCCCGCCATCGACCTCGGCTTTGCCGAAGGACTGCGCGCGCTGATGCGTCAGGACCCGGACATCATCATGGTTGGCGAAATCCGCGACCGCGAAACCGCCGACATGGCGGTGCAGGCCGCGCTCACCGGGCATCTGGTGCTCTCCACCCTGCATACCAACGACGCGCCGTCGAGCATCACCCGCCTGCTCGAACTCGGCGTGCCGTCCTACCTTGCGAGCGCCACGCTGCTGGGCGTGCTGGCGCAGCGCCTGGTGCGCACCTTGTGCCCGCATTGCAAGCAGCCCGACGACACCTTCGACCAGGAGGCGTTTCGCGCCGCGGTCGCGCCGTGGAAGCCGCAGTCCGAAGTACGGCCTTACCGCCCCGTGGGGTGCGTGGAATGCCGCAACACCGGGTATCTGGGCCGCGTCGGGCTGTACGAGCTGCTCAGTTGCAGCGAGGCGCTGCGCGCGCTGCTGGTGCGCAGCCCGGAGCTGGCGCCGTTGCGCGCGCAGGCGATCAAGGACGGCATGCGCCCGCTGCGCCTGGCCGGGGCCATCAAGGTGGCCGAAGGCATCACCACCCTCGACGAAGTGCTGCGCGCCACCCCCGATCCGCAACGTTGACCACCCACCAGGAGCCGCCGATGAAACCCCGCAGACTTGCCCTTGTCACCCTGTTGTCCCTGAGCGCTGCCGCTCCAGCGCTGGCCTTCGATCTCGGCAATCTCACCAACCAGCTCAGCGGTGCGCTTGGCGCCGCGCAGGCGCCCGCACAGCAGACCACGCCGCAGGGCGGCGGCGCGGCCTCCGGCGGGGTGAATGCGGCGGTTGCGGCGCTGAGCACCGGCGAGGTCGATCAGGGGCTCAAGGAAGCGCTGTCGCGCGGCGCCGACATCGCGGTGAAGGAACTGGGCCGCGAGAACGGCTTTTACGGCAATGCCAAGTGGCGCATCCCCCTGCCGCCCGCAATCGAGAAGGCCAGCGGCCTGATGCGCATGGCCGGCATGGGCGCGCAGGCCGACCAGCTCGATCTGGCGATCAACCGCGCCGCCGAAGCCGCCGTTCCCGAGGCCAAGACGCTGCTGGTCGGCGCGGTCAAGAGCATGAGCGTGCAGGACGCCAAGGGCATCCTCACCGGGGGCGACGAGGCTGCAACCGACTATTTCAAGCGCAAGACCGAAGCGCCTCTCACGCAGAAATTCCTGCCCATCGTCGCCCGGGCCACCGACAAGGTCGGCCTCGCCCAGACCTACAACCAGTTCGCTGGACAGGCCGCGCAGTTCGGCCTGATCAAGGCCGACCAGGCCAGCATCCAGCAATACGTCACCCAGCAGGCGCTCGATCGCCTGTATCAAGCCATTGGCGAACAGGAAAAAGCCATTCGCACCGACCCTGTGGGCACCGGAAGCAAGCTGCTGGGCAAGGTGTTCGGGGCGGCATTGGGGCAGTGAAGTCGGCAGGCCTGCCGCATGCCCGGCACACACGCCCGCTGATGCGGTGGGCCGGGCAAGGCAGGTCAATGACCGGCGCCCGGCAATCGAGCTTCAGTCGAACTGCGGGGTTTCCACCCCGAGCACCTTGTGCAGCTTGGGGCTGGTGGTGGTGTACTGGAGGTGGATTTTCTTTTCCGGGAAGATGAAGGGCGCTGCACCGAAAGCGGCCAGAGCCGCCTCGTGGAAACCCGACAGGATGAGTTTCTTTTTCCCGGGATAGGTATTGATGTCGCCAACGGCAAAGATGCCGGGGATGCTGGTCTGGAATTTTTCGGTATCGACGACGAGTTGCTTGCGTTCGATCTCCAGTCCCCAATCGGCAATCGGGCCGAGCTTGGGCGACAGGCCAAAGAACACGAGCAGCATGTCGAGCGGCAGACGGCGGGTGATGCCATCGTTGCCGGTGACCTTGATCATGTGCAGACGACCTTCGGCGTTTTCTTCATAGCCAGTGACCTGGCCGACGAGAAATTGCATCTCGTGTTGCTCGCACAGGGCGTGCATCTGTGCGACCGAGGCCGGGGCCGCACGGAACCCGTCGCGGCGATGGATGAGGGTGACGCTTTCTGGCCGGTACTCCGTGGTCTGCACGAAATGCAGCGCCCAGTCGAGGGCCGAGTCGCCACCGCCGACGATGACCAGGTTCTTGTCTGCGAACTGCTCTGGATTGCGCACGCGGTAGAACAACTGGCTGCCTTCGAATTTCTCCAGCCCATCCACCTTGAGGGTGCGTGGCTGGAAGGAGCCCACACCGGCTGCGATGAACACGGTCTTGGTCAGCAGTCGGGTGGACTTTGTGGTTTCCACCAGGAAGCGGCCATCCGCTTGGGGTTCCAGGGTGGTGACCTCCTGGCCGAGATGCAATGTTGCGCCAAAGGGCTCGATCTGCTTGAGCAGGTTGTCGGTCAGTTCCTGCCCCGTGCAGACGGGCACGGCAGGAATGTCGTAGATCGGTTTGTCTGGGTAAAGCTCCACGCATTGCCCGCCGGGGTGGGCGAGGGTGTCAATGACGTGGGCCTTGATTTCGAGCAGCCCGAGCTCGAAGACCTGGAACAGCCCAACCGGGCCCGCGCCGATGATGACGGCATCTGTCTCGATGATGTCTGTTGCGACCGTGCTGGCCTGCGGGGCGGGGGAAGCGTCGAACATGTCCATGCGGATGGAAAAGGCTAAGGGGAAAGAGCGGTGCGGCGTGCCGCTGGAATCACGATGCAAGCGCGATGGTCAGCGCTGAAGGTACTGCATCTTGTCCGGCTTGTCCTTCCATTCGTCCGCATCGTCCGGGGCGGGTTTGCGCTTGGTGATGCTGGGCCACTGGCGCGAGAGTTCGGCGTTGAGCTTGATGAAGGCTTGCTGATCCCCCGGAACGTCTTCCTCGGCATAGATGGCGTTGGCGGGACATTCAGGCACGCAGACCGCGCAATCGATGCATTCGTCTGGATCGATCACGAGAAAGTTCGGGCCTTCGCGAAAGCAGTCCACCGGACAGACATCGACACAGTCGGTGTATTTGCAGCGAATGCAGTTTTCGGTAACGACGAAAGTCATGGGACGGGCTTGGAGGATCAAAAGAACAAATTTTAACTGTCGACGCTCCGGTCGGTCTGCGTCAGGTCAAAACCCGCTTGCCGCTGTGGCGGCCGCAAAAAAGCCACCGTGCCCACCAAGTGGACAACGGTGGCTCGCTTGTGATCGATCAGGTCTTGCGCGGTGTGGCGAGCTGTGCACTGGGCGGGGTGTGCACACGGGAGCCTGCACGCTGCCAGACCTCGAAGGCGATCATGCCCGTGACCATGCTGCCGAAGAACAGCCATTCCTGCCAGGTTGACGCGCCAAGCGAGGCAAGCGACGGTCCCGGGCACAGGCCCGTCATGCCCCAGCCCACACCAAAAATGGCGCTGCCCAGAATGAGCTTGCCGGTGATGCCGCTTGTGGTGGGGAAAGCGACTTTTTCGCCAAGAACCGTCTTGGTCCGGCGCTGTGCCATTTGCATGGGGACAAGCGCCACAAGCACCGCAGTGATCATCACCAGAATGAGGCTCGGGTCCCACGGGCCGGCGATGTCGAGAAAGGCGATGACCTTGGCGGGATCGGTCATGCCCGAAACCAGCAGGCCGATGCCGAACAGGATGCCGCAGAGAAAGGCGAGTGTTTTCATGACTCAGGCTCCTCCCACCACATGCCGCATGACAAATGTGGTGACGACGCCCATGCCGATGAAGGTGGCCACTGCAGTCATCGAGCGGGGAGAAAAGCGGGCCAGGCCGCACACTCCGTGTCCGCTGGCGCAACCCGATCCCAGCCGGGTGCCGAAGCCGACGATCAACCCGCCGATGGCGATGATGGGCCAGGATTCGCCGTAATGTGCGCCGGGAACCGGGCGAAACAGCACCCAGATCAGGGACGCGACAACCAGTCCGCCCAGAAACCACAGCCGCCAGGGCATCGGACGCTTGCCCTGCATGGCCTCGCTGATGGCCCCGCCGAAAATGCCGCTGATCCCGGCGATCTTGCCGCCAGCCAGCGCCATGGCCCCGGCTGCTGCGCCAATCAGCGCCCCGCCGAGTATGGCCGTGCCGGGCGTGAAATGCGCCCAATCGATATGGAACATTTGTCTCTCCTTCGTGACATTGCATGTTGTCTCTGGTTTTATGGACGCCATGCCAGTGATCTGGTCAGGCCGTTTTGCCGTGCCGTGGCGACATGCAAGCGCCGCGGCACAGACACACTCTCATTTGCCCGGCGGATCGCCGCCGCCGTGGCAGTAAATCTGGTAAAGGGTCATCAGCACGGCACTCGCCGCCGGGCTGGCCAGGCTGTAATACACGCGCTTGCCTTCGCGACGGGTTTTCACCAGACCCTGGGCGCGCAGCACGGTGAGTTGCTGCGAGAGGGTCGGCTGGCTCACGTCGCAGGTGGCTTCAAGGTCGCTGACGCAGATTTCTCCGCGGTTGATCTGACACAGAATGAGCAAACGATCTGGATTCCCCAGGGTTTTGAGCAAGGCGCCAGCCTGCTCCGAGTTCCGGCGCATGGCGTCGACACTGGGGATTTCATAATCTTGGGCGCTCGACATTGACTTGCCTCAATCAGGTAAAACCTAATAAGAAAACAATATATGCTTCTATATAGTGTTCCTGCAATGCATCACGCCTAGGAGATACCCGCATGAGTACGCAGACCCCCACCGTTCAAAGCTGGTTTCACGCGCCCACGTTCACCGCCACCCACTGCA
>JAGDVQ010000107.1 GCA_023255715.1 Thiomonas sp. | reverse complement strand
GTGCTGGAGAGTAGCGCGCGGTTCACCGTGGTCAACATGCCGTCTGTGGCAGGGTGTGATGACGGCTCGATCAGCGACTGCGGGGCGAACCATTGCGCGGCGATGCTGTCCCGGCTGGGCTGAGCCGGGATTTGTGCGTTCGGCAGCAAGGCGAGCGCGATTCCCGGTGGCGGCGCAGCGTCCTTTTGCCAGCCGGCGATTGCCTGATCGGCCCAGTCGCGCTCGTGCGGCAGCCAGCGGCCTTCGGGCAGCCAGGGGAGCATCGGAACGGCGGGGTGCGTTCTGGTCTGCGCATTCTGATTGACGGGCACCGGATTGAGCGCAGAGGCGAAATCCAGCATGCGGCGGGTCATGTCGGCCAGGAGTTGATTTGAGGCAGCGAACTCTCCGATCTCTCCTTTACACACCATGCCCACTCCTGCCGCGAGAACCCGAAGATGCTCACGCAAAAAAGACGGACTACGGCGATTGTCCTGCGAGGTGATTTGGTCGACATGGACGCGGTAGCCACCCAGCGGTATGTCGATGAACCCGAAGACTGCATGGCGTTTGAACAACAACCGAATCCACAGCTCCCAATCCGAGACAAAGCGCAGAGTAGGATCGAAGGGCTCAGCAGCTACAAGGGTTCGCCGCACCAGGGTAAAGGTGTCGATGAAGTTGGACAACAGCAGCGACTCCGGCTGGTTAGAGTACCGCGAGGCGGGATGCGTCTTGATCCAGTCCGCATAAAAGTCCCCCACGCGATTGCCAGCAGGATCGATCAGGTCTTGACCAGGCACCCAGACATCGACCTCGGGGCGCGCTGCGATTTGCATGCTGAAGGTCCTGAGCGCTTCGGGGTAGAGGACATTGTCGGCATCGAGAAACAGCACCCACTCGGACGCACTCTGTGCAATTGCCGTATTGCGCGCGGCTGCGGCTCCACCGTTGGCGGTGTGCCTGAATGCTCTGATCTGTTCGTGCGCCTGCGTCCAGGCCGCCAACAGCGTTGCAGTCGAGTCATCCGAGGCGTCATCGACAACCAAAGCCTCACAGCGCAGTTGGCTGTCACCGGAAAGGGTGCGCATGGCATTGACCACGCTGCGCAAACAAGCGTCCAGATGTTTTTCTGCGTTGTAGGCGGGAATGACGATCGACAGTGAGGTCATGCGGATGTGGTGGGTGGCGCCTGTGGCGACTCGTTGTGATCTCAGAGATACTGGAACAAGCTCAATCCCTGCACCTGCGTAAACGCCTTTTGCGCGGCTTGCAGGGCGGTGAGGCTGGCCTGATAGTCGGTGATGACTTGTGGGTAATTGATGCTGCTGAGCTGGGTCTGCTGGGTTTGCAGTTGCAGGGTCAGGCTGGCGTTTTGCGTCTGCACCGCCTGCACCTGCTGCAGGCGGCTGCCGATGCTGGCCTGGGTACTCAGCAGATTGGTCTGGCTCTGGTCGAGGCTGGCCAGGGCGTTGCTGATGGACTGGGCGCGCAGGGCGTTCGATCCCGAGGTCTGCGCCGAGGCGGAAAACGCCTGCGCCAGCGATTGAAAGGTCTGGAACAGGCTCTGCGGGGCGGATGCGCCGATGGTGAAACTGTCGCCTGCCGCAGGCGTGCCGACGATGGGCACGGTGATGGCTGGATTGCCGCCTGGGGGCAGGCCGATGCTCATGCCGGGGGTGAAGCTGCCGCTGCTGATCGCACCGGACGAGAACACACCGCCCGTGCCGCTGCTCACGGCATAGGTCATCGAGCCGCCGCTGCCGCTGAAAGAAATCTGATACTGCGTGCCGTTGACCTGCAGGATTTGTTGAGCCGCTGCGGTGTTGTTGACCGTGCCTGGGCCTGCGGTGGCGCCGCCGGTGTTGCCGCTGGATGCCGCGACGCTGAAGGTGCCGTTGCCCGCACGGGCGTTCATGAACAGGGCGCTGCCGGGGTCCGAGATGGCGGTGTTCAGGCTGGGGCCGAGTGCGAGCTGATTTTGGCTGCCGTCGCCTTGGTAGAGCACGCTGCCGTTGGCCTGGATGATGAAGGGCTGTGTGCCGCTCTTGCTGCCAGCAAAGAGGTAGTTGCCCTGGCCGTCCTGGGTGTTGGCGTACTGCGCGAGTTGCTGCACATAGCCTTGCATGGTGGCGGCGGCGTTCTGCAGATCCTGGCTGCTGACCGTGCCGTTGTTCATCTGCACGGCAAGCTGCCGCACCTGATCGACCAGGGTGCCCACGCTCTGCAGTGTGGCGCTCTCGAGCTGCAGCGCGTTCTGCGCGTTCTGGCCGTTCTGGGTGTAGGTTGCCAGCCGGTTGATCTGGCCGGTGAGGGTGACGTTCTGCGCAGCGGCGACCGGCTGATCGGACGGGTTGACCAGGCTGCTGCCGGTGGAGAGTTGCTGGCTCAGAGTGTTCAGGGTGTTCTGCTGGTTGAGAATGCCCGTCAGGCTGGCGGCGTAGAACTGTGACGTGCTGATGCGCATGCTGTGTCTCCTTACCCAACCGCCTGCAGCAGCGAGGTGAACAGGCTGTTGCCCACCTGAATCGCTTTGGCTGCGGCCTGGTAGGCCTGCTGATACTGGATGAGCCTGGTGGCCTCTTCGTCGAGGTTCACGCCCGAAACCGACTGCTGCGAGGACACGGCCTGCGCCGCCACCGCGGTTGCGGCATTGAGTGCGCTTTGCGCCTGGCTGCCCTGCGAGGCGACCTGGCTGACGAGTTGCGCATACGCGCCTTCCAGCGAGGTGCTGCCTCCGGCCAGGGTCTTGGCGGTCTGCAGCGCGGCCATGGCCTGCGCATTGCCGCCGTTGCCGCCACTGGCCGGGCTGAGGGTGAACGCGTCGCCCGAAACCGCAACACTGCCGGCCAGGGTGACGTTCCAGTAACCGCCGGGTGGATTGTTGTAGGGAATGGAGAGCACCTGCCCGCTGCCGCCGAGGGTGACGCTGCCGGTGGCGAGCACCCCGCCCGAGCCCGACGTGACCTGAAAGCCGACCGCGCCGCTGGTGCCGCCGCTGGTCAGCGTGACCTGCAGGTTGACGGGCGGGCTGTTCGCGCCGAGGTTGGCGCCAGCCACCACCAGGCTGCCGGCGCTGCTGGTGGCGCTGTATTGCCCCGCGGACAGGGTGAGGTTGCCGAGGTTGGTGTTGATCAGACTGCCGGACTGCATCTGCCCGGCGCTCGACACATACGGCGCGGCGGCGGCGATTTTTGTGGGGTCCGACAGCAGCGACTGAAAGTTGAGCGCGCCGTAGCGCGTGGGCAGCACCTCGAAGCTGTTGCCGGCCTGCGCGCCGCTGACACTGACTTGCACCCCATCGAAACTCAAGGTGGTGGTGCTGCCGGACGTGGCCGAAGTCAGTGCGGCGGCCTGGCCAGTGGACAGATTGGTGGCCGTCCAGTTGCTGCCGTCGAAGCCCAGCCGATAGTCGGCGGTCGTCAACGCGCTGGCATTCACCACACTGCCGCTGATCACTGCGCTGCCGGTATTGGCGGAATTGGCCAGCACCTGCACCGGCCCGGCCTGGAACATCGCGGCGCCGAATTGACCGTTGAGATCGAGCCCCTGCGCCTGCTGGCTGTTCATGGCCGAAGCCAGACCGTCGGCAATGCGGCCCAGCGCGTTCTGCGCCGGTTGCAGCACCTGGCTGCGGAACTGCAGCAGCCCGCCGAGCGTGCCGCCCTGCAAGCCCTGCGAGATGACCGCACCGTTGGCGGCGTAGGCCACTTCGGTCTGCGCGGGGTCGTAGGCATTGGGCACGGCCTGGAGATCGAAGGACTGCGCCCCGGCGACCAGCACCTGGCCGTTGCCGGTGAACACATTGACCTGATTGCCGTCCTGCGGCAGCACGCTCACCCCCACCTGGCTGGAGAGCTGGGTGATGAGCTGGTCGCGCTGGTCGAGCAGGGAATTGGGCGTGCTGCCGGTGCCCGACAGCGCGTTGATCTGCACATTGAGCTGGGCGATCTGCTGCGTCAGGCTGTTGATGCTGGTGATGCTCTGGCCGATCTGCTGGTTGACGCCGGTGGAGGCGGCCTGCAGTTGCTGTGCGGCACTCTGAAAGGTCTGCGCCAGCCCTTGCGCCTGGCTGATGAGGTTCTGCCGCGACGGCATGTCCGACGGGTTGGCCGCCACCTGCGCCACGCCGCTGGCGAAGAACTGGTTGATCGCGGTGCTCAGCCCGGCGTTGGTGCCGGCCAGCAGGTTGACCACCGGTTGGAGCTGCGTGTTGAAGGTATTGGCGCCGCTGGCCGTGGCCGCGGTGCTCCAGACCTGCGATTGCAGGTAGGCGCTGTAGCTGCGGGTCACCGCGTCGATCTGCGTGCCGTTGCCCAGATATTGCCCGCCATACAGGCTGGGCGTGAGGGTGGATTGCACCGCCGCCTCGCGGCTGTAGCCGGGCGTGTTGACGTTGGCGATGTTGTTGCCCGTGACCTGCAGCGCAGATTGCGCCGCCTGCAGGCCGGTGAGGGCATTGCTGACCAGACCACTGATGCCGGACATGTCAGCCTTTCGCCAGTGTTTGGCCCTGCGACCCGCCATAGCCCTTGGCGGCGCCGGTTGCCGGGCCGTAGGTGGGCTCGGGTGTCTGCTTGCGCGACTGGGCGATGGCCTGCTGCAGCGCTGCGCTCCACACCGTGAGGGTGTGCTGCAGCGCCAGGGTTTCGTCGCGCAGGGCATTGACTTCTGCGGTGAGTTCGGGCGTGCGCTCCAGCGCCGGGTCGCCGGATCGGCGGCGCGCGGTGTAGCCATCGAGCGCGTCGATCAATGGCTGCCAGATGGGCGCCACGGGCAGCGCGCCCTCGGAGCCGGTATTCACCAGCGCCTGACGCTGCTGACGCAGCACCTCGGTCAGCGCGGCAACGAGCTGGCGTTCATCCGGAGGAGTCTGGGGCTGGGACATGGCGGTGCGGTCTGGACGCAGGATACACAAGCAATAACGTCACCGATCCTCGGGACTTGAGGCCAGACCAAGCTGGTCGAGTGCCTGCTGCATGCGCGGGCTGCGGGCTATGGCCACCAGCTTGGCGGCATAGTGCGGGTCGGTGGCGTAGCCGCTGCGCTGCAGCGCAGTGGCGAAGGCCGAGATGTCGTTGCCCTGATCGCGTGCCGCCTGATAGCGCGGCCGGGCGAGCAGGGCGGCGTAGTTCTGCACGCTTTCACTCACGTTCTGGTAGGCGCGGAAGGCTGCCGTGCCGACCGAGGCCACGCCGTTGCGGAATTCCTGCGTGAGGGTCTGCACCGTGCTGCCGCTCCACCCGGATCCGGCCTTCACACCAAACACGTTGTTGCCCGGGGTGTGCTGCCCCCAGCCGGTTTCCAGCGCGGCCTGGGCCAGAATGGCCACCGGGGCGACGCCCAGCTGTTTGGCCGCGGCCTGCACACTGGGCAGGATGCTGGCGATGAACTGCCGGGCCTGATCGGCGGCACTGCCGTCGGCGCTGGGGGTTGCCGCAGGCGTTGCAGGCGCCGGTGTTGCCACCGCAGTGGGTGGCGCGACAGATTGCACTGTGGGCAGAACCGGCACGGCGTGTTGCCGGTAGGCGCTCAGGGGCTCGCGCGGCAGGGTGGCGTTCGCCGCGCCAGCCAGAGGCAGCATCGCGGCGTTGAGGGCCGCAGCGCGCGCGCCGGGGGTGGGCTGTGCGCCCTGGGCATGCTGCCCCGCCGCGGCGGCCCCACTGGCGGCGGGCAGGG
>JAGDVQ010000164.1 GCA_023255715.1 Thiomonas sp. | reverse complement strand
GGCGGCAGACCAGGCGGCGCGGCGCAGCCAGGCGCGCCGTGCGGAATCGAACGCGGCGTGCTGTGTCATTTGGCTTGGCCCGCAGGGTTGCCGCCGTTGTTCACCGGCGATTGCGGATCGAGCAGGTAGGCGGTGATGTCGGCCACCTGCTCGGGCGTGAGCAGATGCTTGGGCCCGCCGTAGCGCGGCATCAGCGAGCAGGGGTTGAGCGACTTGGAGTTGTATATCTTGTCGTAGGTGTACTTGATCACCGCGTCGGTCGTGCCGCGCAGCTTGCCGTAGTCGGTCAGCGACGGGCCCATATTGCCGTGCTGCGGGAACTTGGGGTCCATCGCGTGGCAGGCATAGCAGTTGGCGCCGTTGGGATGGCTGGGGTCGTCGGCGTCCTTGAAGCCGGGGTAGCCGATGCGCCCGCCGTGCACATCCTCGGCCCACTTGGCGCCGAGCTTCCAGTCGCCCATGAGCTTGCCGCTCTTGGGATAGACGATGGACTTGGTTTCGCGCTGGATGATCTCCTGCGCCTGCGCCGCGCTGGGCTGGCTGTCGGTGGCGTTGCAGATTTCCAGGGTCTTGGAGTAGAAGCGCTCCCACTCGTGCGGGTTGTTGACGTAGAAGCTCTTGCGGATCGCTTTGGAAAAGTCCTTTTCCGTGATCTTGGGCAGGCCTTCGATCTTCGGGATGTCCACATGCTGCGCCTCGTCGGCAAGTGCCGAGGCGATGGGGGCCAGCGGCAGCAGCGCGGCTGCCAGGGCCAGGCGGAGGAAAGGTCGGGTTGTCATGCTGGATGGTCCAATGAGGTTCAGGCGCGGGGCTTGATGCCGGGTATCTTGATGGGATGGCCACTCTTCTTGGCTTCGATGGCCTGGAAGACGGTGAGCGCGGCATCGACTTCCGAGCCGGTCATCAGCCAGGGCAGGCGCATGGCGAGCAGGCAGCGCTCGTTGCGCCACCAGAAGGTGCGCACATTGCTGTCCTTGAGCACGTAGGCAGGAAAGGCGGCCATCACCCGGCCGGCGGTCTGCGGATCGGTCATCACCGGCAGCTCGACGCCGCGGATGGTGCGCCCGGGCACGTTGTGGCAGTCCGCGCATGACAGATCCATCTTGCCCATGCGCCGGAAAAAGGTGTACTTGCCCAGCGCATAGACGTATTTCTCCTGCGGCGTATTCAGCGGCGGATCGAACGGCATGCCGTTGGATTGCGCCGCGACAAACGCGGTCAGGCGGGTGAGGTTATCGGCGGTGCCGTTTTCCTCGTCGGCATTGGTGTAGTGCGGCTTGAGCACCTCCTCCTGGATTTGCTTCGGGGTGTAGCCCTGCAGCCTTTCCATGCAGGTCAGCAGGCGACCCTCGAGTGTCTGCACCTGCCCGGTGTCCTTGAAATACCGCGGCATGTGCGCATACGCGCCCTTGAGCACGCCAGGCCCCAGGCCGAAGTCGCACTGTTCCAGTGAGGCGTTTTTCGGCCCGCCCTTTTTGTAGAACAGCGCCTTGCCTTCATCGACCCAGAACTGCCCCGGGTTGTCCTGCTCGAGCATGTTGCGGTAGGCGGCAAACTTCTGGTCATCTGTTTCTGTCGCGGTGCCCGGGCGACTGACCAGCAGTCCCAGAGCCAGGCCACCCGTGACGAGGAGGGCCTTTGCTGCAATCGATCGTTTCACTGCATCCCCTTGAAAAAGCCTGAGAAATTCCGAAGTGCTTCAGAACATTCGCATACACGGATGGAACGATATATTTCACAAAATACAACGTCACTCAGGTTTACCCTGATCTCACGACAAGTGCAACAGAAAAATGACAAGAATCAATTTTTTGTAACTGGATAGTGCGCTACTCAACCCACTGATTAATCACATCATTTGATAACGGTGCGATCGAGCGCCGGAACAAGCGGGACGTGTGCTGCCGAGGGGAGGAGCGTTTGCCTTGTCACTCAATGTATTTGGTGAAATACATCCGCTGGTGGGCAAGGCCTGTTCGTGCGGCGCACGCATGGCGCTGTGTCGCCCGCACCCGGTGTGTGCAGTTGTTCACGATTTGGTGAATGAAACGTGCCTGCGGCGCCGCGAGGCTCTTGCAGAGCAGCCTGGTTCTGTGGACGATACGGGCATGGTTGATGCTTGTGTTTGACCGACCTGCCTTGAGGAGAACCCCCATGCTTGCCGTTGCCGCCTACAAAACCGTGTTCGACGTCAGCGCCGTGGAGCGCAAGCTCCAGGCGATGGGCCCCGATGCCAACGAGACGCTGCGCGGCACTTACCAGCGCATGCTGGCCACAGGTGGCGAGCGGCTGGCGATCAAGCCGCAGGACGCGCCGCAGGTGGAACAGCTCTGTGCCGAACTGCCCAATTTCGGCGCGCCGCTGCGCGACATCCAGCGCAGCGTGGCGCTGTGCGCCGACAGCCGCGATCCGGTGGAAATCATGCCCATGCTGCTGCTGGGCGACCCGGGCATCGGCAAGACACACTTTGCCCGGCGGGTGTCGGCGCTGCTGGGCACCACCTGCGCGGTGGCGCCGATGAATGCGCTCACCGCCGGGTGGATTCTGTCGGGCGCGTCGTCGCAGTGGAAAAACGCACGTCCGGGCAAGGTGTTCGACACGCTGGTGGGCGGTGAATATGCCAACCCCGTGCTGGTGATCGACGAGATCGACAAGGCCGCGGGACATGCGCAGTACGACCCGCTGGGCGCGCTCTACAGCCTGCTCGAGGCGGATACCGCGCGCGCCTTCACCGACGAGTTCGCCGAGGTGCCGATCGACTGCAGCAGCGTGATCTGGATCGCGACCGCCAACGACGCCAGCCACATTCCCGAGCCGATCCTCAACCGGCTCAACGTGTACGACATCCCCCCGCCGGATGCCGAGGGCACGCGGCAGATCGCCAGCACCCTGTATCGCGAGATCCGCAGCAGCCACGACTGGGGCGCGGCGTTTCCCGAGGAGCCGGGCGAGGCCGTGCTCGACGCGTTGCAGCATTGCAAGCCGCGCGAACTGCGCCGCCTGCTGCTCAATGCCTTCGGCGCGGCCAAGCTCGATGGTCGCACCGAGCTGGCCGCCAAGGACTTCGATTTCGAGCGTCTGCGGCGTCAGTCCCGCATCGGCTTCATGCACTGAGGCGCAGGCTCAAGCCAGCAGCGGCCCGATCACGCGCTGCAGCCGCTCTTGCGTCCACGCCGGGTGCGGATCGTTCCAGCCGTTGTCGGCCAGGCGACCGGCGCGGTCGATCACGAAGCTCACCGGAATGCGCCAGATGCGCCCATAGGCACCGAACCACGGGCTGGGCAGCAGACCAACGGGAAAGGACAGGGTCTCGGCCACGGCGCGCACCTGCGCCATTCGGTCGGCCCCATCCAGACAGAAGCCCAGCACCCGCAGGCCCTGCGCCGCATGCGCGGCGGCGTAGCGCGAGAGCAGGGGAAGCTCCTCCCGGCAGGGGTCGCACCAGGTTGCCCAGAAGGTGAGGATGACGACCTGTCCGCGCATGTCGGCCGTGGACAGGGTCAGCCCGTCCAGGGTGTGCAGCACTGCGGTCGGTGCGGGCTGGCCGATGGTCAAACCATCCGCCCACGCAGCCTGCATTCCCCAGCCGAGGGCGCTCAGGCCGAGCAGGCCACCCCGCTGCAGCAGCGCGCGTCGGGACAAACCGGTCATGGCCTTGCAGCTCAGTGCTTCATGCCGTGCATGTGGTCCATGTCCATGCCCTTCATGTCGCCGGGGCCGGTGGCGGTGGGCTTGCGCACCTCGAACTCGGTGGTCACCGACTGGCCGTCCGAGAATTTCAGCGTGACGGGCACCTTCTGTCCCGGCTCGATGCCCGGCTTGGGCTGCATGAGCATGATGTGATAGTCGCCCGGGGTGAAGGCCATGCTCTTGTGCGGCGCGATGGCGATGGCGTCGACATGCACCATGTTCGACATGCCATTCTTGTTCACCGTCTGGTGCAGCATGACCATGCCGTATTTCGGGCTGGACGCGCCGATCAGCTTGACCTCCTTGTCGGTGTCGTTGGTGACCTTGGCGTAGCCACCGGCCGGCAGGTTGGACGGCAGCCAGCGGATCCAGGCATCCGTCACCTGAATGCCTGCAGCAAGGGCAGAGCCGAGCAGCCCCAGGCTGAGCACGCCCGCAGCGAGGCCGCGCAGCGCGGTGCGGGAAAGAGAGGAACTTGAACGCATGGTGAACTCCAGTGGAAATGAAGCGAATGAGGAAACAAATGAGAGCTTAAAACGCCGTACTGATTCCCAGGCTGGCTGTCCAGCGCGGGAAGAGTTGATCGCCGTCGAGCTGGCTGTAGACCGGCAACTGCACGAATCCATACGCCTGCCAGCCCTTGGCCACCGTGACCGACAGGCCGGGGCTGAGGTAGGCCACGGTGCCTGCGGTATCGGCGGTGTCGGCCAGCGCGCCCTGGTCGTGGCTTTTGTGCGTGAGGTTGACCTGCAGCTGCGGCACCCAGTCGGGGTGCGCCTCATAGCGCAAGCCAAAGCTCAGGCTGGCGAGGTTGCCCGGGCGGTAGTCTGCGCCGGGCGCGTTCAGCCGGTGCGCGACGGCGGCCTGGAATTGGCCGTTGACGAAGGCATCGAAGTTCTGGCTGATCGGCTGATAGGCATAGGCGCCCACGATCAGGTCGGTGCTGCCCGTTCCCGGCTGCAGGCTGGTGTCGAGCAGATTGCCCGGTGAGGGCTGCTGTGCGTTGGGCCCGCGGCTGAACGCCACCGGATCGCGGCCGACCACCCCGGTGCCGTCGGCGTTCGGGCCGCCGTAGCGCCCGGTGGGCAGCTTCACCCCGAGCTGAAACCCGAGGTTGTGCGTCGGCAGCAGCCCCTGCCAGGCGGCGATGAACTTGACATCGCCCAGGCTGGAGACCGTCGCGCCGCTGAGGTTGTCCGGGGTGAGCTGATCCGGCGTGGCCGCGCCGTATGTGGTGTGGCTGCGGTCGATGTACGGGATTTGGAGGTTGAAATTCCACTCCGGGCTGGGGCTGTAGCCGATGCCCAGCGTGAGGTAGCGGTTGATGGTGTCGTGCTCGACCTCCTGGCCGGCATCCGGGTTGAGCGCGGCGACGCTGGCCGCCGAGACCGCGTGCGTTCCGCTGCGCAGCTGGTTCTGGTTGATGAAGTCATACTGCAGATTCACCCGCCAGCCCGGGGAGGCGGAATAACCCATTGCCGCGTCGGTGCTCAGGCTGCAACCGCAGGTGGCGCAAGCCTGCGCGGTAAGAGGAAGGGCGAGGGCGCTGGCGCCGCAGGCAAGGGCCAGCAGCGTGCGCGTGGTGGGGCGCAAAAAAGGGCGCATGAAGAGTGCTCCAGTCGGTTCACATCGCCCGCGGATGCGGGCAGGGGGCAGCGCCGCGTTGAACGCAGCGGCTGCGGTTGGAACGGATCAGGAGATCTGCGGCGGCGCGCGGGGTTGTTGCGGGCGTTGCCGCAGCGAGGCAGCGCGGGGTGCTGCGGGCTCGGGTAAGCCTGGCTGCGCCGTATGCACAGCGAGCGCCACTGTCGCAATGGGCGCAACAGGCAGGGCCCACTGCGAGCCTGTGGCATTCAGCGCGGCTGCGGGGTTGAGCAACACCTGCAGATGGTGCGCATGGTCTCGCGCGGCATCGGTGGGCCTGGCCGCAGCATGTGCGGCGGGTGCCGCGCTGGTAGTGCAATACGGCAACGTCACCCATTGCGCCGCTGGCTGCTGCGCCCAGGCCAGGGGCTGCAGCGCCAATGCCAGGACCACCAGCCAGATCAGGCGGGCGGAGGACGGCAACGAGGCAAACTGGCGAAAAGTGGCACGCATCACGGCGCGATCTTAACGGCGCGCCAGCACATTGCGTTGCAACAAAACGTGACCCTGCGGGTTGTGGTAGCCAAAAGGTGCGGCAGCGAAGGTGCGGCCGCTCGGCAACGCAGGCGCGCAGCGCGACAGCCACGGGCGGTTTGCCTCTACCATGCCGGGATGGTCACCATTCACCCTCCCGAACAACGGCCCTACACCCGCGCCGCGCAGCTGCCCGCACTGCTCAAACAGCGCATCGTGATCCTCGACGGTGCCATGGGCACCATGATCCAGCGCTTCAAGCTCAGCGAGGCGCAGTACCGCGGCGAGCGCTTCAAGGACTGGCCGCGCGACGTCAAGGGCAACAACGAACTGCTCAGCCTGACCCAGCCGCAGATCATCCGCGACATTCACGAGGGCTACCTGGCCGCGGGCGCCGACCTCATCGAGACCAACACCTTCGGTGCGACCACCGTGGCGCAGGACGATTACGGCATGGCCGAGCTGGTCGACGAGATGAACGAGACCTCGGCCCGGCTGGCGCGTGCCGCCTGCGACAAGTTCAGCACCCCGGACAAGCCGCGCTTTGTCGCCGGTGCGCTGGGCCCCACGCCCAAGACCGCGAGCATCAGCCCGGACGTGAACGACCCCGGCGCGCGCAATGTCGATTTCGAGACCTTGCGCGTCGCCTATGGGCAGCAGACGCGGGCACTGATCCGTGGCGGTGCCGATGTGATTCTGGTGGAAACCATTTTCGACACCCTCAACGCCAAGGCCGCGCTGTTCGCCGTGGACGAGGTGTTCGAGGAGACCGGCGAGCGCCTGCCCATCATCATCAGCGGCACGGTCACCGACGCCTCCGGGCGCATTCTGTCTGGCCAGACCGTGACCGCGTTCTGGTCCAGCGTGCGGCATGCGCAGCCGCTGGCCGTGGGCCTGAACTGCGCGCTGGGCGCGGCGCTGATGCGGCCGTACCTGCAGGAACTGGCCAAGGCCGCGCCCGACACCTTCATCAGCTGCTACCCCAACGCCGGGCTGCCCAACCCGATGAGCGACACTGGCTTCGACGAAACGCCGGACGTGACCTCGCGGCTGCTGCACGAGTTTGCCGCCGAGGGGCTGGTCAACATCGTCGGCGGTTGCTGCGGCACCACGCCGGAGCACATCGCCGCGATCAACGCCGCAGTGCAAGGCGAGGCGCCGCGCGGCACCCGGCGTGCCGGGTTCTACGCGGACACGGACTGATCCCCTTCAGGTGCGCGGATTTTTCGGCGCCCACAGCGGCAGGCTGAGCGCGCGGGCAGAATCTTGCCACCATTCAACCCGTCCAGGAGACCACGATGAATCTGCCCGACATCCGCCTCGGCGACCGCTGGGTGTATGTGACCCGCACGCAGGAAGAAATCGACCGCGGTGACCCGGGCCTGATCATGGCCAACGAGGTGACGCACATCGGGCCGAACGGCGAAGTGCATGTGCAGGTGCAGCGCACCAACAAGGCCGGTTCGCCCGCGCTGAAGAACATCTACTCAAACCAGTTCGACCTGCTGTCGCGCGAGATCGTGCCGGGCGAGGCCATCCAGTACAGCCCGGCATTTCCGCAGTTCGTGTTTCCGCTGAGCGTGGGCAAGAACTGGAAGGACGTGGTCACGCAAAGCCAGCCCGAATGGGAGCTGCACACCAAGCTGGGCGTGAGCGTGAGCGTGGAGGCCGAGCAGACCGTCACCGTGCCCGCCGGGACGTTTCACGCCTACCGCCTGCAGGGCCACTACACCGCAGCGCAGGCAACCGTGATGACCCATTACTGGTATGCGCCCGCCGCAGGCCGTGCGGTCAAGGGCATTGAAGACACGCTGTCGATCAACGGCGTGCGCACCCGGCTGATCTACGAACTGCAGTCGCTCAATCGACTGCGAACCTGAACAGCCCTGGCGCAGCGGCGGCGGTCAGTCTGCGCGCACCGCGCTGACATGCACGCCGACCTTGAGGGTGTGCTCGCCGCCACCGCGGATGACGCCGCGCAGCGGCGACACATCGGCGAAATCGCGCCCCATCGCGATGCGCACATAGTCGGCTGCGGGCTGGCGGTTGTTGGTCGGGTCGAATTCCACCCAGCCGTTGACCGGACACCAGACCGCCACCCAGGCGTGCGAGGCGTCGGCGCCGACGAGTTGTTCCTCTCCGGGCCGGGGGTGTGAGCGCAGATAGCCGCTGATGTAGCGCGCGGCCAGTCCCAGGCTGCGCAGCGCGGAAATCATCACATGGGCGTAGTCCTGGCAGACCCCGGCGCGCAGCTCCAGCGCCTGCGGGGCGCGGGTCTGCACCTCGGTGCTGTCGGGGTTGTAGGTGAAGTCGGCGTGGATGCGGTGCATCAGGTCGAGTGCGCCATCCAGCAGCGGCCGTCCGGCGGGAAAGCTGGGTTGGGCGTAGGTGGCTGCAGCCGCAAACAGCGGAGAGAAATGCGTGCCGAAGGTGTACTGGGCCTCGGCCACATAGGGCTTGCCCGCACGGTAGAGCAGTTGTTCGCGCACAGTGTCCCATGCGGGGCTGGCCGACCAGTCGGCGGCGCGCGGCGCGCGAACCCGCACCAGGCTGACCGCGCGCACGCTCAGGGTGTCGTGCGGGCTGTAGTAGGCGAAGAATTCGCGCTGGTTGCCGAACACGTCGACATCGCTGTGGCGATGCTCCGGCTCGGGATGAATCTCGCACACGTAGTCGAGGCGTTCCTGCGCCGCATGGTCGAGCGGGCACAGGTGCGCAAGGTGGTGCGCCAGCTCCACCGGGGTGGCGTAGGCGTAGGCGGTTTCGTGCACCACGCGGTAGAGCACATCGTCGGCTGCAGGCGGCGCAGGGGCGTCGGTTGAGGGGGTGTTCATGGGGTGAGAGGCGGGGCGCTCAATAGCCGCCCAGGGTGCGGTCGGGGGCGTTGGCGTGGGCGAAGTAGCGGCGGCTGATCTCGTCGGACAGCCGCCAGGCGCCGTCGATGGCCTGGGTGAGGGTGAGATCCAGCCAGTTGTAGTGGAGCTCGTTTGTGTGGGTGCACAGTTCGGGCAGGTGCCAGTCGTCCGGATCGGGGGCGAGCGCGAGCAGCGCGGCCTTGTCCTCGGCACTGGCCGGCAGCTTGGCCATGCGCGCCCGCAGGGTCTGCGCCACCCAGCCCAGGGCGCGGGGGTTTTCGCGGTCGAGCATCAGCAGGTCGAGCAGGGGCGGAATTTCCAGCCGCTTCTGGTAGAGCGCGCGGTAGGTGATGGTGCTGTCGAACAGCGCCAGCAGCAGGTTGAAGCCGCTGTCGCTGTGCACCGCGCCACTGCGGAAAGCCACGATGAGCGCCTCGCCAAGCAGCAGCAGGCGCTCGATGTGACGGCCGATGCTCAGCAGCCGCCAGCCGTCGTCGCGGGTCATGCGGTCGGTCTGCGCGCCGGTGATGGCGCTGAGCACCTCGGTGAGTTGCTCCAGCCCGCGCAGCGCCTGGGTGGATTGCAGTTCCTCGCGCCGCGCACTCGCAGGCAGGAGTTCGAGCGCGGTGGCCGAGGCGATCCACTGCCGGTGATCGCCGCCCAGCCGCTCGCGCACCTGCGCGGCGGCGTTGCCCAGCGCCTGCAGGTTCTGCACGATGCCGCCCTGATGCGGCCCGGGCGTCAGGCCGCGCACGATGCAGCGCTCGAAGCCCTGCGCGTTGTCGCTGAGTTCGGGCGCGTCCTGCGCGATCAGGCCGGTGCTGCGGCACCATTGGTCGAGCATGTCGCGCACGGCAGGGCCCATGTCGTCGTCGCCCGACAGCGCCCGCAGGGTGATGCGCGCCAGCCGCGCGCTGAATTCGGCACGCTCGCAGTAGCGGCCCAGCCAGTACAGATTTTCTGCCGCGCGGCTGGTGACCACGCGGTGGTGGTTGACCAGATCTTGCGGGCGCATGGGCGCGGGCAGCAGGGTGGAGTCGTCCACCGCGTCGCCGGTGATGATCCAGGCGTCCTGGCTGCTGCCGCCGCGCTGCATCGACACCGTGTTGCCGCCGCGCGGCGCGGTGCGCACCAGCCCGCCGGGCAACACCCGCCAGCCGCCCTGGCCATCGGAAATGGCATAGACCCGCAGCATGGCCGCACGGGCGGCGAGGCGGTCATTGCTCCACACCGGCACATGCGGCAGGGGTTGATACTGCTGCAGCGTGACCAGCGCCGGGTTGGACTGCACCCGCTCGCGCCAGGGCGGCAGCTGGCCGAAGTCCAGGCTGGCCATCACCGTGGGCTCGAAGCCGCAATCGGCATGCACCGGCTTGACCACCCAGTTGCGCAGATCGTCCAGCGGCTTGTCGCATACCCCCGGCTCGCCGCACCACCAGGTGGGCAGCGAAGGCAGCTTGAGCGGTTCGCCCAGCAGGGTTTGGCACAGCTTGGGCAAGAAGCCCTGCACCGCGGTCGATTCGAGAAAGCCCGCGCCCAGCGCATTGGCCATGAGCACGTTGCCCGCACGCACCGCCTGTAGCAGCCCGGCCACGCCCAGCATCGAGTCGGGGCGCAGCTCCAGCGGATCGCAGAAGCTGTCGTCCAGCCGCCGCAGAATCACATGCACCGGCTCCAGACCGCGCAGGGTCTTGAGGAACAGCCGGTCCTCGCGCACCGTGAGGTCGCTGCCTTCGGCCAGGGTGATGCCCAGATACCGCGCCAGATAGACCTGCTCGAAATACGTCTCGCTGTACGGGCCAGGAGTGAGCAGCACTACGCGGCTTCCCACGCCGCCGGGCGACAGCCGCAGCAGCGTGTCCATCAGCAGCCGGTAGCTGGCGGCCAGACGCTGCACCTTGAGCTGGCTGAACGCCTCCGGGAACAGGCGAGAGATGAGGATGCGGTTTTCCAGCAGATAGCCCAGGCCGGACGGCGCCTGCACCCGCTGGTTGACCACGCGCCACACCCCGTCGGGGCCGCGCGCCAGATCGAACGCGGCAATGTGCAGCCAGATCTTGCCCGGCGGCGCGTGGCCATGCACAGCGCGCAGGTAGCCCGGGTGACCCTGCACCAACGCGGGCGGCAGCAAGCCTTCCCTCAGGGTGCGCTGCGGGCCGGTGTAGAGGTCGGCCAGAATGGTGTTGAGCAGCGCGGCGCGCTGCGCCACGCCTGCGGAAATCTGTTTCCAGGAAGCGGAATCGACCAGCAGCGGGAACAGATCGACCGACCAGGCCCGCACCGCCTGCGCGGCGTCGGCATGGACGTTGTAGGTCACGCCGTCGTCGTGGATCTGCTGCAGCAACTGCTGCTGTCGGGTGCTCAGGCTGTCGAAGCCGCCCGGGCCGAGCAGGCGAAAGAACTGCTCCCACAACGGGGCCAGCGGCGCACCTGGCAGGCCGTCGGACACACTGCCACGCAATTCATCCCAATGTCCGGGGATGACCGGAGATGCCAGGTCGCGGGCGAGCGCGGCGCAGTCGTCGCCCGCATTGGACTGGCCTTGCAATTGTGATGGAGAGTGGAACAGGCTGACCATATGGCATTGTGGCATGCGGGGAGGCCGACACCGCACAGCGCATCCCCCGATTCCGGTCAAACTTCACGTCCCGTTCGCAAATCCAGGGTGAAGGGGAATTCGAGGCTGGGATGCGCTGGCGCCACCCGGATGCGGCCCGGCGTGTGACCCATGCGGAAAAAGCGCGACAGGCGGCGGCTTTCGGCCTCGTACGCGTTGATCGGGAAGGTGATGGGATTGCTGCCGCCCGGATGCTCGACGTGGTACTGGCAGCCGCCGAGCGAGCGTTCCATCCAGGTATCCACCAGATCGAAGGTCAGCGGCGCGTGCACGCCGATGCCGGGGTGCAACGCTGACGGCGGCTTCCAGGCGCGATAGCGCACGCCGCAGACAAACTCGCCGCTGCGCCCGGTGGGTTGCAGTGGCACCGCGCGGCCGTTGACCGTGAGCACATGACGGCTGTCGGTCAGGCCGTTGATTCTCACTTCCAGACGCTCCAGTGACGAGTCGACATAGCGCACGGTGCCGCCTGCCGCCCCTTCCTCGCCCATGACATGCCAGGGTTCGAGCGCCATGCGCAGTTCCAGCTTCATGCCGTGCACCGCGTAGTCGCCCAGCAGCGGGAAGCGGAAGGTGTGGTGCGGCGCAAACCACTGCGGATCGAAGTCGAACCCGGCCTCGCGCAGTTCGGTGAGCACGTCGTCGAAATCCATCGCGATGAAGGTGGGCAGCAAGAATCGGTCGTGCAGCGCGGTGCCCCAGCGCTGCAGCGCGGCGGTGTAGGGCGTGTGCCAGAAGCGGGCGATCAGCGCGCGCAATAGCAGTTGCTGCACCACGCTCATGCGGGCATGCGGCGGCATCTCGAAGGCGCGCAGCTCCAGCAGGCCCAGCCGCCCGGTGGCGCCGTCGGGGCTGTAGAGCTTGTCGATGCAGAACTCGCTGCGGTGGGTGTTGCCGGTGACGTCGATCAGGATGTTGCGCAGGGTGCGGTCGACGAACCAGGGAGGCGCCTCCTGCCCATAGCGCACCCGGTTGGCGCGCAACTCAGCCAGCGCGATTTCGAGCTCATAGACCTGATCGTCGCGCGCCTCGTCCACCCGCGGCGCCTGGCTGGTGGGGCCGATGAACAGGCCGGAGAACAGATAGCTCAAGCTGGGATGGTTGTGCCAGTAGGCCAGCAGGCTGGCAAGCAGATCCGGACGGCGCAGGAAGGGGCTGTCCGCCGGAGTGGCACCGCCGAGCACCACGTGGTTGCCGCCGCCGGTGCCGGTGTGGCGACCGTCGAGCATGAATTTCTCGGCGCCCAGCCGGGTTTCAAACGCGGCCTGATAGAGGAACTCGGTCTGGTCGACCAATTCGGCCCAGTTGTGCGCCGGGTGAATGTTGACCTCGATGACCCCGGGATCGGGCGTGACCTGCAGCAGATTCAGGCGCGGATCACGTGGGGGCGGATAGCCTTCGAGGACCAACTTGACCTGCAGGCGCTGCGCGGTGGTCTCGATCGCGGCGAGCAGGTCGAGATAGTCTTCCGCCGAGGTGAGGGGCGGCAGGAACACATACAGAATGCCGCCGCGCGCCTCCACGCACAGCGCGGTGCGCACAATCCAGCCGGCAGACTCGAAGCGTTCGGGCTGTCGTCCGTCGCCAGGGCGCATGCGCTGGCCGTCGCCGCTGGACAGGGGGGCTGAGCCCCGGGCAGACCCGGTTCCGGCGCCCCGGCGTGGTGCATCCGGGCCCTGGTGTTGCACCCCGACGGTGCCGCCTTCCGCGTAGCCGCCTCCAATGCGGTGCATCGGGCCGTACTGGGTGCGCAGCGCGGCGGCTTCGGGCAGAGACCGGCGCGGCGCGAACGGGTCTTGCGCCCAGTCGGACGCCCGCTCGCCCTCGGTGGCCCAGGGCAGGGAGTCGAGCGGCAGCCGCCAGCCCATCGCCGAGTCGCCGGGGAACAGATACATCCGTTCGTCGCGGAAGAACCACGGGCCGGAGATCCAGCGCGAACTGCTGAGTTGTGGTTCACCCGGCTCGCGCCGCAGCGGCAGGGCGTAGCCGGTGGGGGTTTTCAGCCCCTGGTCGAACACCTTGCGCAGCCGTGCCCGTTCCATTTCGTCTTCCACCCGCGCGTCGAAGGGATCGACGTTGACCGGCAGACGGCGCTCGCGCCACAGGTAATACCAGGTGTCCTCAAAGCCGGTCTGCACATGCGCCGGGTTGACGCCCAGGGTATCGACCAGGGCGAGGATGAAGGTGTGCGCGTCGACGTGGGTGGCGGTGCCGCCCAGGCGCTCGTCTGCAAACAGCTCGGGGTTGTGCCAGCAGGGCTGGCCGTCGCGCCGCCACACGGCCGACAGCGCCCAGCGCGGCAACTGCTCGCCCGGATACCACTTGCCCTGGCCGAAGTGCAGAAAGCCGCCGGGGCCGTAGCGCTTGATCAGCCTGCCGATGAGTTCTCCGGCGTAGCCGCGCTTGGTCGGGCCCTGCGCGTCGGTGTTCCACTCGGGCGCGTCGCGGTCGGTGGTGGCGACGAAGGTCGGTTCGCCCCCCTGCGTGAGGCGCACGTCGCCATTCTTCAATTCCTGATCGACCAGCTCGCCCAGGGTGAGCACGGCCTGCCACTGGTCGTCGGTGTAGGGCTTGGTGACCCGCGGTGACTCGAAGATGCGGGTGACTTCCATGTGGTGGCTGAACTCCACCTCGCATTCATCGATCATGCCTTCGACCGGCGCCGCGCCCGAGGGTTGCGGGGTGCAGGCCAGTGGAATGTGGCCCTCGCCCGCGAGCAGTCCTGAGGTGGGGTCGAGGCCGATCCAGCCTGCGCCGGGCAGATAGACCTCGCACCAGGCGTGCAGATCGGTGAAGTCGGCCTCGGCGCCGCTGGGGCCGTCGAGCGCCTTCACGTCGGGCGTGAGCTGGATGAGATAGCCGGAGACGAAGCGCGCGGCAAGCCCCAGATGGCGCAGCACCTGCACCAGCAGCCAGCCGGTGTCGCGGCAGGAGCCGCAGGCGCGTTCAAGGGTTTGCTCGGGCGTCTGCACCCCGGGCTCCATGCGAATGGTGTAGCCGATGTCGCGCTGCAGCCGCTGGTTGATGTCCACCAGAAAGTCGATGGTGCGGCGCGGGGTGCGGTCGATGCTGCCCAGCAGGGCCTCCAGCCGCGGAGTCAGCGGGTCGGCGGCCAGATAGGGGCCGAGTTCCTGCTTGAGTTCCCGGGCGTAGCTGAAAGGGAATTGCTCGGCCTCGGGTTCGAGAAAGAAATCGAACGGGTTGTACACCGCCATTTCGGCCACCAGATCGACCGTGATCTGCAGCAGGGTCGCCTTTTCGGGAAAGGTCAGGCGGGCCAGATAGTTGGCGAACGGGTCCTGCTGCCAGTTGATGAAATGCCTGGTCGGCTCGACGCGCTGGCTGTACGACAGAATGGGCGTGCGGCAATGCGGCGCAGGGCGCAGCCGCACCACATGCGCAGACATGCCGACCGGACGATCGAAGCGGTAGGTCGTGGTGTGCGTGAGCTTGACGTGGATGGACATCGGGCACCTTGGGTGAAGGAGAGAACGCGACTCGCTGGATCAGGCGGCCAGAAAGTCTTGACTGATGCCCACGCCCAGATTGTTGATGCGTTCCAGAAAATGGGTGAGATAGGCGTGCAGCCCGGTGGCCATGATGTCGTCGAGCCGACCGAACTGCAGCTGGGCATTGAGCAGTCCGGCGCGGCGCAGGGTTTCGCGCGACTGCGGGTTGGCCACGGCGCGCAGGTGGTTGTTCACCGCCATCATGCAGGCCGCCAGTGACCGCGGCATGTCAGGCCGCAGGATGAGCAGCCCGGCCACGCGCTCGGGGGTGATGACGTCGCGGTACACCTTGCGGTAGACCTCGAACCCCGAAACCGAGCGCAGCACGCCCGACCAGTGATAGAAGTCGTGCTCCTGCAGGCGGCCATTGCCATTGACCGAGCCGTGGAAGTCGGACTGCAGCGCGTGGAACTTCACATCGAGCAGCCGTGCGGTGTTGTCGGCGCGCTCCAGAAAGGTGCCGATGCGCAGGAAGTGATACGCCTCGTCCTGCAGCATGGTGCCCGAGGTGACGCCGCGCGAGAGGTGCGAGCGGTACTTCACCCACTCGAAATACTGCGCCGGGTCCAGTCGGCGCAGGCCATTGGCCAGCATGCGCTGCGATTCGAGCCAGGTCTGGTTGACCGTCTCCCACACCTCGGTGGTGATGGCGCCGCGCACCGCGCGGGCATTCTCGCGCGCGGCGCGCAGGCAACTCTGGATGGACGAGGGGTTGCTGGTGTCGCACACCATGAAGTCGAGCACCTTGTCGGCGTCGATCTCGCCATGCCGCTCGGTGTAGGCGGCGGTCAGCTCGGAGATGCCCAGCAGCCCGCGCCAGCCCAGTTGCATGGCCTCGGCACCCTGCGGCAGCAGGGCGGACTGCACATGCACGTCGAGCATGCGCGCGGTGTTTTCGGCGCGTTCGGTGTAACGGGCCATCCAGAACAGGTGATCGGCGGTGCGGCTGAGCATGGGGCGTTTCCTTGAGCCGGAAGATGACGGAGCGCGGGCGGGTCTACTTCTCCAGCACCCAGGTGTCCTTGGTGCCACCACCCTGCGAGGAGTTGACGACCAGCGATCCTTCCGCCAGCGCCACGCGGGTGAGCCCGCCGGGGACGATGGACACGGTCTTGCCCGACAGCACGAAGGGCCGCAGGTCGAGGTGGCGCGGGGCGATGCCCGACTCGACATAAGTCGGGCAGGTGGACAGCGCCAGCGTGGGCTGGGCGATGTAGTGGTCGGGATGCGCCTTGATCTTCTCGGCAAAGGCGGCGATCTCGGCCTGGGTGGACGCCGGGCCGACCAGCATGCCGTAGCCCCCGGCGCCGTGCACCTCCTTGACCACCAGGTCGGGCAGATGCTCCAGCACATACGCCAGGCTCTCGGGCTCGCGGCACATGCGGGTGGGCACGTTGTTCAGCAAGGGCTTTTCGCCCAGATAGAACGCGATCATGCGCGGCACATAGGGGTAGATGGACTTGTCGTCCGCCACCCCGGTGCCGATGGCGTTGGCCAGGTTCACATTGCCTGCGCGGTAGGCGCGCATCAGCCCGGCGCAGCCGATGGCCGAATCGGCGCGGAACACCTTGGGATCGAGAAAATCGTCGTCGATGCGGCGGTAGATCACATCGACCCGCTGGGGGCCCTGTGTGGTGCGCATGTAGACGAAGTCGTCCCGGACGAACAGATCCTGCCCTTCCACCAGCTCCACGCCCATCTGCTGCGCAAGAAAGGCGTGCTCGAAGTAGGCCGAGTTGTACATGCCCGGGGTGAGCACGACCACCGTCGGATCGCTGACTCCCGGCGGCGCCACGGCGCGCAGCTTCTCCAGCAGCATGTCGGGGTAATGCGCCACCGGGGCGACGCCGTAACGCGAAAACAGCTCGGGAAACAGCCGCATCATCATGCGGCGGTTTTCCAGCATGTAGCTCACTCCGGAGGGCACGCGCAGGTTGTCTTCGAGCACGTAATACTCGCCCTCGCCCGCGGCGTTTTCCGCACGCACGATGTCGATGCCGGCGATCTGCGCATACACCTGGTGCGGCAGGTCGATGCCCATCATCTCGGGGCGGAACTGCGCGTTGCCGATCACCTGCTCGGCCGGCACGATGCCCGCCTTGAGGATCTCCTGGTCGTGATACACGTCGTGGAGGAAGCGGTTGAGCGCGGTCACGCGTTGCTTGAGCCCAGCTTCGAGCTGCTTCCACTCGGCCGCGGGAATGATGCGCGGAATCAGGTCGAAGGGAATGAGCCGCTCGGTGCCCGCTTCGTCGCCATACACCGCGAAAGTGATCCCCACGCGGCGGAAGATCAGTTCGGCCTCCTCGCGCTTGGCGCGCATGGTGTCGGGCGGCTGCTGCGCCAGCCAATGCGCATACGGCGCGTAGTGGGGGCGGACTCCGCCTTCGGCGGGCGTCATTTCATCGTAGAAGCGCATCGTCGTCTCTCGGAGGGGCTGTCTGTGCAGGCCTGTTGCCATGCAGGCGAGTTAGCAAGATACAGGCCAGGCGCGCCATCAATCCGAAGTCTGACGGGGAGAGCCGAGCCGTTTCAGGGGGAATCCACCGGCCATCGTGGCTTGGGCGCCCAGTAATGCGGTGTCGCAGCGCGCCAGCTCAGGAAGGTATCGGGCGCGGCGTCGCGCCAGCGCAGCGCGCCTTGCAGATCGGTGCGCCACAGTGCAATGCCGCGCGCGGCGTAGCGCTCGACCACCAGCGGGTGGGGATGGCCATGCGCATTGCGGTAGCCCGCCTGCACCACGGCGGCCCGCGGCATCACGGTATCGAGCAGCGCGTCGCTCGACGAGGATTTGCTGCCGTGATGTGGCACCAGCAGCACATCGGCATAGGGCAGCGCGCCTGCCGCGTGCAGGGCGCGTTCCTGCGCCTGGTCGATGTCGCCGGTGAGCAGCGCCGAACCGCCGCGCGCGGCCACATGCAGCACGCAGGAGCTGGCGTTGTCGTTGCGCGGCGGCGCGCCCGGCAGCGGGCTGATGACGCGGAAGTCCACGCCGTCCCAGTTCCAGTGCTGTCCGGCGATGCAGGGCTGGCGGTTGGAAAAGCCAAGATGGGCGGCAGCATGCGCCGGAACCGAGGTCAGCAGCGCAGCCTCCGGGTGCGCGCGGGCGATGGCTGCCGCGCCGCCGGAGTGGTCGCTGTCGTCGTGGCTGACCACCACCCGGTCGAGATGGCGCATGCCCAGGCTGTGCAACAGGGGCAGCAGCACCCGGCTGCCGGCGTCCACTCCGGGGGCCTGCTGCGGGCCGGTGTCATACAGCAGGGTGTGCCGCGCGGTGCGCACGACCACGGCCATGCCCTGGCCCACATCGGCAAACCACAGCTCCATATGGCCCGGCGCAGGCGCGGTGCCGGGGTTGCTGGTCAGCGGCAGCATGAGCAGCAGGCCGGGCGCGCGCAGCCGCCAGGTCCATGGCAATGCCAGTGCCAGCGCACCCAGCACAGCCAGTGCGAGGGTGACCGCGTCGGGCGCTGCGGCATGCCACTGCGCCAGCGGCCAGGCCGCCATCTGCCGCAAGAGGTGATCGAGCATCTGCTGCAGCCAGGCAGCAAGCTGCCAGACCCAGCCGTCCAGCGGCGCGGGCAGCAGCAGACCAGCGATGGACAGCGGGGCCACCGCCAGGGTGACCACCGGAATCGCCACGGCATTGGCCACGGGCGACAGCACCGCGATCTGCTGAAAGAACAGCAGGGTCAGCGGCAGCAGGCCGATGGTGGCCACCCATTGCGCCTGGCTGGCGTTGCACAGGGTGTGCCAGCCACGCTGCCACACTCCAGGCGTCGATGCGGCTTGCGCGCCCGAGGATGCAGGCGCCGCAGTCTCGGGGTGCCTGCGGTTGCCCGCAGCGAACAACAGACCGACGGCGACGAAGGACAGCCAGAAGCCGGGCTGCCGCACCGCCCACGGATCCCACAGCAGCACGGCGATCAGCGCCAGCGCCATCACATCGCGCCAGTCGGCCCGCAGTCCGCGCTGGCGCAGCAACAGCACCACGGCGAGCATCAGCAGGGTGCGCTGCGCCGGCACGCCCCAACCCGCGATCAGCGCATAGGCCGTGGCCGCCAGCAACGCCGCCCAGGCGGCCAGGGTGGGCGCGGGCACGATGAGCGTCCACGGTCGGGGCAGGCGTGCGGTCTGCCGCCACAGCCAGCTCACGAGCTGCAGGGTCATCCAGGCCAGCAGCGTGATGTGCAGGCCGGAAATGCTCATCAGGTGCGCAACTCCGGTGGTGCGGTAGACGGCCCAGTCCTGCGGGGAAATCGCCGCCTGATCGCCCAGCGCCAGCGCGACGATGGTGTCGGCGGAGGAAGGAAGGGGAGATGCCCCCACGCTCGCGCCCGCTCGCTGCCCCCCGATCGGGACGCTTTCCACATGCAGCGCGGTCATCATGCGCTGGCGCAGGTGATCGCGCAGTTGCGCCACCCAGTCGGACGGGGTGCTGCGCACGCCGAGCAGTTGCGGCGGCGGGCCCATGCGGCTGACGGTGCCGGTCGCGCCGATGCCGTCGCGGAACAGGGTCAGCTCGGTGTCGTTGCCGCCGGGGTTGGCAAAACCATGCGGCTGCCTGAGGCGCACAGAAAACTGCCATTCCTGCCCGGGATGCACACGGGGCGGCGCGGGCGGCTGGTCGGCATGACGATCCCGCTTCGCGTACCAGCTCAGGGACAGGCGACTCGGCACGCCGTGTGGCGCGGGCTGTGTGACTTCAAAGACAAAGCGGGTCGCGTCGGGGTACAGCACCGGCAGATCGGTCACGACGCCGCGCACGGTGAGCACCTGGGTTTCCACATCCGGCGCGAGCCGGTCGGCCAGAATGGGGTGGGCGCGCCAGCCCGCCAGCCCAAACGCCAAGGCAAACCCGTTGAGCGCGAGCAGGGCGTGCGTGCCCATGCGTTGCAGCGCGCCGTTGCGCGGCAGACCGTGGCCGCGGCCATGCCACAGCAGCACAAGCAGACTTCCCAGCAGCCCGGCCGCCCAGATGGCAAGGTAGGCTGGGCGGGGCCAGAGCGAGGCCTGCGCGGTCTGCAGCGCACAGCCCAGCAGCACGGCGAGGGCATAGATCGGCAAGACGGTTTCCTCGGCTGTGTTCTGCGCGCGGCAGGGCGGTGTCTGAAAAAACCTGCGACATCATAAGAGCCGAGCGCACCGCTCAGGCTTTACAAGTCTCTACAGTTGCGCGGCGTCATGCGGGGGTGCGTGTTGCGTTTGTATGGTTCAATTTCTGCAACAGAATTCGGGAGTTCGTGCATGAATCCGCAACAACAACGCTCTCTATCCCTGCGTCTGGGCGCAAGCTGTGCGGCGCTGGGCGTTCTGGCATTGACGGGCTGCGCCACGCCGGTGAATCTCAATCAGCCGGTCCCGGTGCAGCAGCTCAATCCGCCCACCCCGCGTGTGACCGTGCCGCCTTCAACCTACGCGCCCGTCACGCCGCAGGCCCCGACCAGCGAGGCGCAGCCTCTTGCGCCGAGCGCACCGATCACGGTGCAGCCGCTCGGCCCGGCGGGCATCGCGCCAGCGACCAATGCGCCATCGCAGTCACCATCGCCATCGCAGTTCGCTCCTGCCGCTCCCGCGCCCGAAGGATCGGCGCCGCAGCAAGGCGCGCCCGCCCTGCCACCGGGCGCGGTGCGTTTCAATTGTCAGGACGGCAGCTCCTTCATCGCCACCTTCGGCGATGTGTCGGTCACGCTGCAGACCGCGCTGGGCAACCTCACCCTCGACCAAACCGTCTCCGCCGACGGCGCGCGCTACCGCAACAGCGCGTTCCAGGTGTGGTTCAAGGGCCGCCAGGCCACGGTGACCAATTTCCTGCAGAACACCAATACTGTGTGTCAACAGCAGTGATTTCACGCTGAGGTGGCGGGAAAAACTCACCACTTTTACTTTCAGATACAGACAGGCAACCGCACCCCCCCTTAAAGTGGGGATAAGTCATTTTTTTCAAACGGCGGTGTGACTTTTTTCGCCCGCCATGGGTTGCCAAATGACGGCCTGTGACTTCGCCAGAATCTGCGTGGTTCATGCGGCATGAGACGCCCCGTCGGACACGGGGGGCCGAAATGCGCAACCACGAATCCGGAGTCACACCATGCAGCAAACCCGCCGTCAGTTCATCCAGAAATCCCTGTTGAGCCTGCCAGCGATTGGATCGTTGGCGTCTTGCGGCGGCGGGGCCGCCTCATCGCCCGCCGAGAGCTCGACAGTGAGTTCGACCGGCGCTCAGGCGAGCGCACAACCTGTTGCAACGGGCGGCAGCTCATTGCCTCCCGTCGTGCAAAACCCGTCAGTCACCCCGGCACCCACGACCTCGGTGAGTTCGGCGCCTGCAGTGCCACAGGCCCCCACGACGAGCGGGCAGACTCCCACGCCCGCGCAATCGACTCAGCCGGTCACGACACAGCCGACATCGACGCAGACCACGTCATCCCCGCAACCGACACAAACCACTGCGCCCACGCAGTCGTCGCAAACGACAACAACATCGACGACACAACAAGCCACGCAACCTGCGCAGCCCACCACGACGACTCAGCAGACATCGCAACCTTCACAGGCTGTTGCATCTGGCCAGAACCTGTCTGCGGGTCTGAAGCAATTCGGGCAGTCGCCCGTGCCCTACAGCGCGCTGGCCAAGCCCGCCAAGGGACAAACCGTCACCGATCCCGACTTTGGCGTCAAGATCATTCGCATCACGGATTGCGTCAAGGATTTCAACAACCTGTGCGTCGCCCCGGCCTATCCCACCGCGATGGCGTGGAACTGCGACGAAACCCGCTTCATCCTGTATGTGCCGGGATCCACAGCGCAGGCCGGTGGACAGCAGGGCTGGGCGCTGTATGACGGCACGACCTACGCCTTCATCAAGTTCCTCGACATCAATCCGGGCGATGTGGAGCAGTTTTACTGGGATCATCAAGACCCGGCAACGCTGCGCTACATCGACAACCACCAGATGGGCAGCCAGAACCTGGCGGATCTGACCGCCATCAACGTGGAAACCGGCGTCAAGACCATCATTCACAGCTTCCTGCCCAACGGACTGCCGCCTGGTTGCCCGTCCGGTGTGACGGGCGTTCGCTGCGGTTATCCGTTCGCGCTGGGTGTCAATGCGCAAGGGCAACGCATCTGGGGTCTCGGTGCTTTTGGCGGCCCGATCGGCAACGTCGCGGGCGAACTGGGCATGTGGGTGTTCGGTTTCAACGAGTCCACCGGCGCATTCACGATTTACGACTCGACCATTCCGCAGCCGCAAGCCAGAGGTTCGACGCCGTTCCCGTCGGTGTCGGGCAAGTTCTTCATCTGGAACGGTGCTGCTGCCACGAATCTCAACTCCACACCGACCACGCAATCGGGCATTTTTGACGCCACCACCGGCAAGCTGCTGCGCATGGTGAATTTCGACACCAATGAGCACTGCGACACCGCGATGGATGCCAATGGCAACGATCTGCTGGTCGGCTCGCAGTTCTCGCGCAACACGGGCGGCAATGGCAATGTGATCGTCTGCAACATCAACACCGGGGCGGTGAGCAACTTCGTTGGGGAATCCAGCGGCTGGGGCTACCCGGTCACTGGCAGCCTGAGCGGTTCGACCGCGTGGAAGAACCCCTCCTGGGTGGTCACCGGCATGACCGGCAATATCTACGGGACTGGCAGCAACGGAGTGGCAACCCCGGGCTCGAATGGCAACAGCGGCCCGACGGCAAACCCGTGCACCATTCTTGACCAGGAGCTGATGATCACCAATCTGACCAGCGGCACCACCTGGCGCATCGCCCATCACCGCAGCACCGGCAACTACAGCAACGCGCCGCAGAGCAACTACTGGGCGCAGCCGAATGTGACCTTCAGCACCAGTGGCACGCGCATCCTGTTCAACAGCGACTGGGGCGACGGCAATCCGAGCAATCCGGTGGTCAACCCCAACGCACCGGTCGACACTTACGTGCTCATCCTGCCGTCCTTCGGCTGATGGTGCGAGGCGCTTGCGGACGCATGTCCGCAGGCCCGAGGCGCCTATCGCTTCTCCTCTGTTCACTCCCCCGCAGTCGCACTAGCATCGCTTTACCGGCATCAAGCCGGTCGCCGTCCACAAGACGGCGTGCGGGCCGTGCTGGCGCATGGCACCGCATTTGCCCGGCCTGCCTGATCGGCGGCCGATCGGTGAACCTCGGCGCCATCCACGCAAGGTGCGCGCCCCACAAGGAGACAGGCGATGAACGCTCCCCTACCCGAGCCCATCCGTCGTGCGCTGGCGACCATTTCGCTGGACGACAAATACACCCTCACTTCCGGCCGCGCCTTCATGAGCGGCATTCAGGCGCTGGTGCGTCTGCCCATGCTGCAGCGCCAGCGCGACGTTGCTGCAGGGCTCAACACGGCGGGTTTCGTCTCGGGCTATCGTGGCTCGCCGCTGGGCGGCTATGACCAGGCGCTGTGGAAGGCGAAGAAGATTCTCGAAGCGAACCACGTGGTGTTCAAGCCCGGGGTCAACGAGGAACTGGCGGCCACCGCCGTCTGGGGCACGCAGCAACTCGACCTGTTTCCCGACAAGGCCAGGTTCGACGGCGTGTTCGGCATCTGGTACGGCAAGGGGCCCGGGGTGGATCGCTGCTCGGACGTGTTCAAGCACGCCAACAGCGCGGGTACCGCGCGCCATGGCGGCGTGATCGCTGTGGCGGGCGATGACCATGTGGCCAAATCGTCCACGCTGGCACACCAGAGCGACCATATTTTCAAGGCGTGCGGACTGCCGGTGTTTTTTCCCGCCTCGGTGCAGGAGATTCTCGACCTGGGTGTGCACGCCTTTGCCCTGAGCCGCTATGCCGGAGTCTGGTCGGGCATGAAGACCATCCAGGAAATCGTGGAGTCGTCCGCAGCAGTGGATGTGGACGCCGACCGCGTGCGCATTTTGCTGCCGCAGGACTTTGTGCTGCCGCCCGATGGCGTGCACATCCGCCTGCCCGACACGCCGCTGGCGCAGGAAGCGCGGCTGATGGACGTGAAGTGGTATGCGGCGCTGGCCTACATTCGCGCCAATCGCCTGAACCACACCGTGATCGACAGCCCGCACGCGCGGCTGGGCATCATGGCGTCGGGCAAGGCCTACAACGATACCCGCCAGGCCCTGAACGACCTCGGACTGGATGCCGACACCTGCGCGCAACTGGGCATTCGACTGCACAAGGTGGCCGTGGTGTGGCCGCTGGAGGCACAGCTCACGCGGGAGTTCGCCACCGGGCTGCAGGAGATTCTGGTGGTGGAGGAAAAGCGTCAGGTCATCGAATATCAGCTCAAGGAGGAGCTGTACAACTGGCGCGAGGATGTGCGGCCCAACGTCATCGGCAAGTTCGACGAGCTGCCGGGCGACACGACCGGCGGCGAATGGAGCCAGCCCAATCCCGGCGGCAACTGGCTGCTGCCGGCCAAGGCCGACTTGAGCCCGGCGGTCATCGCCCGCGCCATTGCGGGCCGCCTGGAGCGGCTGGGCATCCTGCGTGATGCCGGGGTGGACGTGCAGCGTCGCATCAGCGAACGCCTGGCCGTGATCGACGCGCGCGAACGGACCCTGCAGGCCCCCGGCGCCAGCGCCCAGCGCCCGCCCTGGTTCTGCTCGGGTTGCCCGCACAACACCTCCACCCGCGTACCTGAAGGCTCGCGCGGCATGGCCGGCATCGGCTGTCATTACATGGTGGTGTGGATGGATCGCGCCACGCAGACCTTCAGCCAGATGGGCGGCGAGGGCGTGGCCTGGGTGGGGCAGGCGCCGTTCACCACCGACAGGCATGTGTTCGTCAATCTGGGCGATGGCACCTACTACCACTCGGGGCTGCTCGCCATCCGCCAGGCCATCTCCGCCGGGGTGAATGCCACCTACAAGATTTTGTTCAACGACGCCGTGGCGATGACCGGCGGACAGCCGGTGGAGGGCGGTCTGACGGTGCCGCAGATCAGCCGCGAGCTGGAGGCCGAGGGCGTGCGCCGCATCGTCGTCGTCACCGATGCGCCGGAGAAATACAGCAACGCAGTGGGGCTGGCGTCAGGCGTGACCGTGCGCCATCGCGACGACCTCGACACCATCCAGCGCGAGCTGCGCGAGGAGGCGGGCATCACCGTCATCATCTACGACCAGACCTGCGCCACCGAAAAGCGCCGCCGCCGCAAACGCGGGCAGATGGCCGATCCAGCGCGGCGCGTGGTCATCAACCCGCTGGTGTGCGAAGGCTGTGGCGACTGCTCCGAGCAGAGCAACTGCCTGTCGGTCGAGCCGCTGGAAACCGAGTTTGGACGCAAGCGCACCATCAACCAGAGCAGTTGCAACAAGGACTTTTCCTGCCTCAAGGGCTTCTGCCCCAGCTTCGTCACCGTGGAGGGCGGCATGCTGCGCAAACCCAGGCCGCAGCCGGGCGCGGATCTGTCGGCCCTGCCCGAATTGCCCATGCCCATCGTGCCCGACCCCGTCCAGGCTGACGTGGCGGGCGGCGGCAGCTATGGCATCGTCGTCGCGGGCGTTGGCGGCACCGGAGTCATCACCATCGGTCAGCTGCTGGGCATGGCCGCGCACATCGAGGGCAAGGCCGTGGTCACGCAGGATGCAGCCGGGCTGGCGCAGAAGGGCGGCGCGACCTGGAGCCATGTGCTCATCGCGAACGAGCCCGAGCAGATCGTCACCACCCGCGTGGGCACGGCCGAGGCCGAGCTCATCCTCGGCTGCGACCCCATCGTCACCGCTGACCGCGAAACCCTGGCCCGCGTGCGCGAAGGCCGCACCCACATCGCGCTCGACACCCACAGCACGCCGACAGCCGCCTTCGTCCACAACCCCAACTGGCAGTTCCCCGACGCCGCCTGCCACAAGGCCATCGAACAGGCCGCGGGCGCCGACATGGTGGCCGGGTTCGACTGCGTGCGCGCCGCCGAGAAGCTGCTGGGCGACGCCCTCTACGCCAATCCCATGCTGCTGGGCTTCGCCTGGCAGAAGGGCTGGGTGCCGCTCGGTCACGCCGCGCTGATGCGCGCCATCGAGCTCAACGCGGTGCAGGTGGAGAAGAACAAGGCCGCGTTCGAATGGGGCCGCCACGCGGCGCACGATCCGCAGGGAATCGCCGCACTGAGCGCTGCCGAGCAAGTCATCCAACTGGTCAAGCGGCCGAGCCTGGACGAGGTGATTCAGCGCCGCGTGGCGTTTCTCACCGACTATCAGAACGCCGCCTACGCGCAGCAGTATGCAGACGTTGTCGCGCAGGTGCGTGCGGCAGAGGCGCCGCGCAACTCCACCGCGCTCACCGAGGCCGTGGCGCGCAATCTGTTCAAGCTCATGGCCTACAAGGACGAGTACGAAGTGGCGCGCCTGCAGTCCGACCCGGCCTTTGCCAGGCAGCTTGAGCAGCAGTTCGAGGGCAACTTCAAGCGCCACTACCACCTCGCCCCGCCGCTGTGGAGCAGGCGCAATGCCAAGGGCGAGCTGATCAAGCGCGAGTTCGGGCCGTGGATGGGCGTGGCGTTCAAGCTGCTCGCGCCGCTGAAGGTGCTGCGCGGCACGGCGCTCGATCCCTTCGGCCACACGGCAGAGCGTAAGCAGGAACGCGCGCTGATCCAGCGCTACCGCGACACCCTCAGCGAATTGCTGCGCGGGCTGGACGATGCCTCGCCTGAGCGGCTGAACCTCGCGGCGCAGATCGCACGCCTGCCCGACGGCATCCGCGGCTTTGGTCATGTCAAGCAGCGCCATCTCGACCAGGTGCTGCCGCAATGGGATCGCCTGATGCAGCAATGGCGCACGCAGGGCAAGGCGGGCAGCAGCCAGCCCGGCGAGGCGGAGCAGGCGTTGCCGGACAAGACGAGGCAGACGGCATAATCCCCGGCAACGACCGGGGAGTGGCCATGCTTTGGAAAAACGGACGACGCAGCGACAACGTCGAAGACCAGCGCACCGCGAGCACCGGGCGGCGCGGTGGCTTGGTGGGCGGCGGCATCGGCACCATCGTGCTGGCGCTGGTGGCGCTGTATTTCGGCGTCGATCCGAGCGTGGTGCTCAATCAGGTGGCGCAGCAGCAGGTGCAGCAGACCCCGCAGCAAGCCCCCGCCGCGCTGACCGAGAAGGATCAGCAGGACAAGGCGTTTCTCTCGGTGGTGCTGGCCGATACCGAAGACACCTGGCAGGCGATCTTCCGGCAGGCCGGGCGACAGTATGTCGATCCCAGGCTGGTGCTGTTTTCCGGTGCGGTGCAATCGGCCTGCGGCTACGCGCAGGCGGCAACCGGGCCGTTCTATTGCCCGGCCGACCAGAAGCTGTATCTCGACACCCAGTTTTTTCAGGAGTTGCAGCAGCGCCTGGGCGCGCAGGGCGACTTTGCGCAGGCCTATGTGATTGCGCACGAGGTCGGCCATCATGTGCAGAACCTGCTGGGCGTGGAGGGCAAGGTGCGCGAGGCCATGCAGCGCAGCAGCCGCACCCGCGCCAACGCGCTGCTGGTGCGGCTGGCAGGCCGACTGCTACGCCGGAGTTTGGGCCCACCATGCGCAGCATGAGCGGCAGGTGCTGGAGGCCGGAGACATTGAAGAGGCCATCAACGCCGCACAGGCGGTGGGCGACGACCGCCTGCAGCAGCAGGCACAGGGCCATGTGGTGCCGGACTCCTTCACCCACGGCACGTCGGCGCAGCGCGCCCGCTGGTTCCAGACCGGCTTTGCCAGCGGCCAGCCGCAGGTGTGCGACACCTTCAACGCCGCGCAGCTCTGAACCGCCATGCCCGCCACCTGGATGACCGCCATCGGCGCGGCCCTGCCCTACATCGAATCGGTGGCGAAGATCGCGCTGCCGGTGTTCAAGCAGCGCAGGTCGGACAAGGAAGCCGCCGAATCGCAGCAGCGCCAGATCGAGGAACTGCAGACTGCGGTGACGCACAACGCCGAACATGTGCGCGCGCTGGCGCAGCAGTTGCAGACCACCATCAGCGCGCTGGAGCAGGCCGGTGTGCAGCTTGCCGCAGCCCAGCGGCGGCAACAGCGCTGGGCGCTTGCGGCGCTGGGTCTGGGCGCGACTGCGCTGGTGCTGGCGCTGGTGGCGTTGCTGCGGTAAACCCCGGCTTGCCGCGACACGGCGTCGCATCCGTTTGGCCTGGGTCAAGTCGGGCGCGTGGCGCAGCCCGTAACCTGCCGTGTCATGTTGCGCTGCAAAATCCTCGACCGCAGCGCCGTGAAGGGGCGGCAATGAACAAGACCATGTGGATGCGCGCGGTGCTGGCCGCAGTGCTGGCGGTGCAGGCGGGCTGCGCGCTCGCTGCGGCGCGGTTTGCGGATCAGGACGTGCAGCGCGGCGCGTATCTGGCGCGTGCCGGTGACTGCGTGGCCTGCCATACCGCGCCGGGCGGCAAGCCGTTCGCCGGGGGGCTGAAAATGGTCATGCCCATCGGTGCGATCTATTCGACCAACATCACCCCGGACAAGACCCACGGCATCGGCAGCTACAGCTTTGCCGATTTCGACCGCGCGGTGCGGCATGGCGTGGCCCCGGGCGGCAAGCATCTCTATCCGGCGATGCCGTATCCGTCGTACGCGCGCATCACCCCGCAGGACATGCACGCGCTCTACGCCTATTTCATGCAGGGCGTGCCGCCCGACCCCACCCCCAACCGCAAGCCCGACATGGTCTGGCCGATGACCATCCGCTGGCCGCTGGCGATCTGGGACTGGCTGTTCGTGCGCGACACCACCTTCACCCCGGATCCGAAGCAAAGCGCGCAGTACAACCGCGGCGCGTATCTGGTCGAGGGCCTGGGGCATTGCGGCGCCTGCCACACCCCGCGCGGGCTGTTCTTCCAGGAAAAGGCGCTCAGCGCGGGTGGGCCGAACGGCAAGCTGTTCCTCACTGGCGGCACGGTCGAGCACTGGTACGCGAGCAATCTGCGCAGTTCCTGCCTGCAAAAAACCTTGAGCGCGCAGGACTTCGCGCTGTTGCTCAAGACCGGCAGTGCAAACAACTTCACGGTTGCAGGCGGCATGACCGAGGTCATCCACCACAGCACCCAGCATCTCGCCCCGGACGACCTGTTGGCCATCGGCACTTACCTGAAGGCGCTGCCGCCCGAGGTGAGCGCGCAGGTGGCCAGCACCCAGCCGGACCCCGCGGCGGTGCAGCGCGGCAAGGCGCTGTACGACCAGCACTGCGTGGCCTGCCATCAGCCCACCGGGCAGGGCGTGCCCGCGGCCTTTCCCAGCCTGGTCGGCAATCCGTCGGTGCGTTGCCTGAACCCGACCAACGCGATCCACGCGATCCTGGCCGGTGCGACCACCGCGGTCACCGCCTCGGCGCCCGCGCCGATGGTCATGCCGCCCTTCGGCACGCAGCTGTCCGACCAGCAGGTGGCCGATCTGGTCACCTTCATCCGCACCAGCTGGGGCAACGCGGCCGAGCCGGTGTCGGCCGAGCAGGTCAAGGAACTGCGCCGCGCGATCGCCGGGCGCTGACGGCGCCTGGAGGGCAGCGCGGCGACAATGCGCCGCATGACCGATTCCAGCGCGCTGCGGCGCATTCTCACCCTGGGGGCACTCACGGCCTTCGCCCCGATGTCGATCGACATGTACCTGCCGGGCTTTACCGCCCTGCAGCACGACCTGCGCGCAACGCCCGAGGCGGTGCAGCGCACGCTGGTCGTGTTCTTCCTCGGTCTGGCGTTCGGGCAGGCGTTCTGGGGGCCGGTGTCGGACCGCTACGGCCGCAAGCGCCCGCTGCTGCTGGGCATTGCGCTGTATGGCGCGGCCTCGGTCGGCTGCGCGCTGGCAGGGTCGATCGACAGTCTGTTGCTGTGGCGGCTGCTGCAGGCGCTGGGCGGCTGCGCCGGCATCGTGATCGCGCGCAGCATGGTGCGCGATCTGTACCCGCCGGTGGATGCGGCACGGGTGTTCTCTCGGCTGACCCTGGTGCTCGGCGCCGCGCCCATCCTCGCGCCGCTGGCCGGGGCGGCGCTGGTGCAGTCGCTGGGCTGGCGGGCGATTTTCGTGGCGCTCGCCGGCTTTGGTCTGCTGTGCTTCGCTGCGGCGGCGGCGCTGCCGGAGAGCCTGCCTGCCAGCGCACGCAGCCGCGCCAGCCAGCATCCGGTGCGCCAGGCGCTGCGCACCTACGGCGCCTTGCTGCGCGACCGCAGCTACATCGGTTTTGCCTTGAGCGGAGCGCTCGGGCAGTCGGCGATGTTTGCCTATATCGCCGGGGCGCCGTTCGTGTTCATGCAGGTGTTCGGGCTGAGCCCGGCACAGTTCGGCTGGCTGTTCGGCAGCAACGCGCTGGGGCTGATCGCCGCGTCGCAGCTCAACCATGCCCTGCTCGCGCGCGTGACCAGCGATGCGCTGCTCGGCTGGGCATTGCGCAGCCTGGTGGTGTGGGCCGTGCTGATGCTGGCGCTGTCGCTGCTGGGCATCGGCGGGTTCTGGGCGGTGGCGCTCCCGCTGTTTGC
>JAGDVQ010000111.1 GCA_023255715.1 Thiomonas sp. | reverse complement strand
GGGCAAGCCGAGCAGCGTCTGCCGCGCCAGCCAGGCGAACGCCGCCGCCTCGACCTGCTCGGCCGGGATGCCGTGCTGGTCGCTCGGCTCGCACCGCACCCCGGCGAGTTCCGCCTGCAGCCGGCGCAGCACATCGGCGTTGCGCGCGCCGCCGCCGCACGCCACGACACGCGCGACCCGCGGCATCGCGCGCTGCAAGGCATCGGCCACGCTGCGCGCGGTCAGCGCCGCAAGCGTCGCTTGCACGTCCTGCGGCGCGGGCGCGGTGGCGAGCGCGGCGAGGTGGCGTTCGAGCCAGGCGGGGTGGAAGTCGTCCCGCCCGGTGCTCTTGGGCGCAGCGCGCGAGAAATACGGATCGGCCAGCAGCGCGCGCAGCAGCGCGGGAACCACCGCACCGCCCGCGGCCCAGCCGCCGTCGCGGTCGAACGGCTGACCGGTGTGCCGCTGCGCCCAGTGGTCGAGCAGCACATTGCCCGGGCCGGTGTCGAAACCGAGGGTGCGGCCATCGGCGAACAGCAGGCTGAGGTTGGCGAACCCGCCGAGGTTGAGCACCGCGACGTCCTCGCCCGCTGCGGCGAACACCGCGCGGTGGAACGCCGGCACCAGCGGCGCGCCCTGGCCGCCTGCGGCGAGGTCGCGGCTGCGGAAATCGGCGACGACCGCGATGCCGGTGCGCTCGGCCAGCAGCGCCGGGGCGTTGATCTGTACGGTGTACCCCAGGTCGGGGCGGTGGCGCACGGTCTGGCCATGCGCGCCGATGGCACGCACCGCTGACGCCTTCAGCCCTGTGGCCTGCAGCAAGTCCGCGACGACCGACGCGTAGAGATCTGCGAGTTGCTGCGAAGCGCAGGCGCTGCGATGCAGTTCGTCAGGCCCGGTCGTGTTGAGCGCGAGGAACTCGGCGCGTAACGCGGCGGGGAAGGGCCGCGCTGCATGTGCGCGCACCTGGGGTGGTCCACCGTTCGGTGGACTGTCGAGCAGCACCCCATCCACCCCGTCGAGCGATGTGCCCGACATCAGGCCGATGGTCAGCGTGGGTTCAGTCGGCACGCGCCAGCTGTGCGGCGTCGCCACCACCCGCGGCCTGCGCCAGCTGGGTGCGCATGACCGCGGTGGCGGCAAAGAATGCGGCCTTCTCGCCGGGCGGCAGCGGCTTGCCTTGCGGCACATAGCTGGCCATGCGCTGGGGATCGACCAGACGGCCTGCCGAGTGGAACTCAAAATGCAGATGCGGCCCGGTGGAGGTGCCACTGTTTCCGCTCTTGCCGATCAGCTCCCCTTCGCTCACCGCTTGGCCTGGCTTGACGGCAATGCTGCTGAGGTGGGCATAGACCGTCTCGAATCCGCCGGGATGACCGATCTTGACCACATTGCCGTAGCCACTCTGCACTCCGGCGAACTTCACCCGGCCGTCGGCCACGCTGGGCACCGGCGTGCCGATGTGTGCGGCGTAGTCCACGCCCTCGTGCATTTCGCGAATCCCCCGCACCGGGTGCAGCCGCATGCCGAACGGCGAGGTGATCTTGGCGCCAGGCAGCGGTGAACTGGCCCAGGCTTTTTCCAAACCCTGACCCGCCGGGGTGTAGTAGGCGCCCTTGGCATCGCCGCTGGCAGCGAACCAGACAGCCTGACGCGTGGTGCCATGGGTGCGAATCTCTGCGGCAAGCAGGCGCCCGGGACGCACTTCTCTGCCGTCCAGGGCGTGCACTTGGTACACCAGCGCGACCTGATCGCCCTTGCGCAGACTGCGGCGCAGGTCCATCTGCGGCGCGAACACCTTCACCAGCTGGGTGCCGATGGCCGCAGGCACACCGGACTGGCCGAGCGCAGTGCTCAGAGCGCCGCGCACCGGCACATTGGCCAGGCGCGTGCGCACCTCCATCTGGCGCTCGGTGGTGGAGACTTCCAGCGCGCCGTCCTGGCCCGCGCGCACCAGCAGCGCGCGCCACAGCGGTACGGCGCTGTCACCTGCCGGGAGCGGCAGGGTGGCGCTGAGTTGCAACAGCTCGCCCTGCGCGTTGACCAAGGCGCGCACCGGCTCGGGCGTGGCGCCAGCAGTCACCAGGGCACGCATGCGTGCATCTGCGCCCAGCTGCTTGACCGCCGCCGGATCGGTGACTCCCAGCCGCTTGAGCAATTGCTGCACCGTGTCCTGACGGCGCACCGTCGTGCTGTTGGCGTAGTGCAGATCGGCGCTGGCAATGGCCTCGGTCTGCGCTGCCACACCGGCGTCGTACACAGTGGCCACGGTGGCGCGCGGCGGCAGTTGCGGCTGCGCCTCGACCAGCGCCCAGGCCCCGGCACTGCTCAGCAGCAGCGCGCTGCCCACGCCTGCGGCAACGCGGCGCGGGTGGGCGCGCAGTGCGGCGATGAGTTCGGTGGAGAGTTGGGTGATGCGCAGGACGGCGTTCTTGCTGCGGGCAGAATCAACCATGCTGCGCCCCCTTGCCGGGCTGGGCGGCGGCCGTGGTGAGCGGGCTGTTGCCGTCGATCACGGCCAGCAGTTGCCGCGGCTCGGCCGTCTGCGCCAGGAACTCGGTGCGCAGCGCGGCTGGAACCGGCGTGCCCTTGGGCGCGTAGTGCGCAAGAGTCAGCGGGTTCACCGGCGTGCCATGGACGAAAAACTGGAAGTAGAGGTGCGGCCCGGTGGACCAGCCAGTATTGCCCGACAGCGCCACCACCTCGCCCTGCTTGACCTGCTCGCCCACATGCACCTTGAACGCGCTCAGGTGCGAGTAGATGGTGGCAAAACCTCCGGGATGCTCGACCTTGACATACTTGCCGTAGCCCGTGCCCCAGCCGGCATACACCACGCGGCCATCGGCAATGGTCTTGACCGGCGTGCCGATGGGCACCGCCAGGTCGATGCCCTTGTGAAACTCGTGGAAGTGCATCACCGGGTTTTCACGCCAGCCCCAGCCGGAGGTGATGCGGTCGTAGGGCAGGGGGGAGAGCAGGAAGGCGCGGCTCAGGCTGTCGCCGTTGGGTGCGTAGTAGCCGGAGACCTTGGCATCGCCCTTGGCGTCGAACCACACGGCCTTGTAGTCGTGCCCCTGATTGATGAATTGCGCCGAGACCAGCCGACCATCCGCCAGGGTCTGTCCCTGGGCCTGATAGACCCGGTAGACCACACTGAAGCGGTCGCCCGGGCGCAGGTTGCGGCGGAAATTGATCTGGGTGTCGAACACATTGATCAGTTGCGAGGCCACGTTGTGCGGCAGCCCAGCCTCATCTGCCGCAGCAAAAAAGCTGGACTGCACCACGCCGCTGGCTGCGCGCAGTGCGGGCTGCACAACACGCGAGAGCGTGTGCACACGCCAGCCTTGCGGCGTCGCGTGAACCGTCAGCTCGCGCCACTCACGGGCATCTCCAGTGCCACCAGCCACAGGCTCGAGGCCGGGCAGACGCCCTTGCAGGCTGCGCAGTTCCCCCAGGTTGCTGACCTGGGCACTGACCACACGGCCCGGATCGCCCGTGACCAAGGCGCGCAGGTCGGGCTGGGCGCTGAGCTGACGCAACTGCTGCGGGTCGGTCACCTGCAGGCGGCGCAGCAGCGATTCGACCGAATCGCTCGCCCGAACATGCGCCGTGGTGTAGACCACCTGATCGACATTGGAGAGCTGCTCGGCCTGTTGCGGCGCAGTGCTCGCCACCGCCACGCTGACCCAGGTGGGTGCGGGCGGGTGCGCCTGCGGCCCTTCGTAGGCCAGGGCGAAGGCGGCGGCGCTGGTCAACAGCAAACCACTTCCAACCCCCGCCAGAACCCGCTTGTGATGCTGATGCAACCAATTGGCCAGATCGCTGGCCAGCCCCTGCGCGCCCTGCGTTGCAGCGTGCTTGAATTCGACAAAAGACATCCCCACTCCTCACACCTCAGGCCGTGGCGCGTGCGCCGATCCCGACAATGGAAAGTGGCGCCGAAGGCCATGCCTCCGACACCGTGATGGCACCACCGACAACGGGCGGCGAGACGCTGCAAGCGTCTGCGAGCGCACCCTGGGCGCGGCTGGATGGTCTGCGCGTGGGGTCACACCCGCCTCACACCCAACAGTCACGCTGTGGCACCGAATACACTGCATCCTTCGCTGAAAACGGATGCAGCACGGACATAAAGGCGCGAGTCTAACAGCCCGCCTGGCGCACTTTTCGATTTTCCCCATGATGGACTCCAACTCTCCCGCCGACCTTCCAGACGCCGTGCGCCAGGCACTGGCCATCACCAAACGCGGCTGCGCCGAATTGCTGGTGGAGGCCGACTGGATCGCCAAGCTGACCCGCAGCGCCCAGACCGGCCAGCCGCTGCGCATCAAACTCGGCCTCGACCCCACCGCGCCCGACATTCATATCGGTCACACGGTGGTGCTCAACAAGCTTCGACAGTTGCAAGATCTGGGCCACACCGTCATCTTTCTGATCGGCGATTTCACCTCGCGCATCGGTGACCCGTCCGGGCGCAACGCCACGCGGCCGCCGCTCACCCTCGAGCAGATCCAGACCAACGCCCAGACCTACTACGCCCAGGCCAGCCTGGTGCTCGATCCGCAAAAGACCGAAATTCGCTACAACTCCGAGTGGAGCGAACCGCTGGGCGCCGACGGCATGATCCGGCTGGCTGCCAAATACACCCTGGCCCGGCTGCTCGAACGCGACGATTTCACCAAGCGGTTCAAGGATGGCGTGCCCATCGCCATGCACGAGCTGCTCTACCCGCTGATGCAGGGCTACGACTCGGTGGCGCTCAAGAGTGACCTCGAACTCGGCGGCACCGATCAGAAGTTCAACCTGCTGGTCGGGCGCGAGCTGCAGCGCGAGTATGGCCAGGAGCCGCAGTGCATCCTCACCATGCCGCTGCTCGAAGGGCTGGACGGCGTGGAAAAGATGTCCAAGTCCAAGGGCAATTACATCGGCATCCAGGAACCGGCGGCCACCATGTTCGCCAAGCTGCTGTCCATCAGCGACACGCTGATGTGGCGCTACTACGAGCTGCTGTCATTCCGCCCGATGGAACAGATTGCCGCGCTCAAGGCCGAAGTCGAGGCCGGACGCAATCCGAAAGACGCCAAGGTGATGCTGGCGCGCGAGATCGTCACCCGCTTTCACTCGGCTGCCGCGGCGGATGCCGCAGAGGCCGACTTCGCGCTGCGCGCCAGCGGCGGCATTCCCGACGACATTCCCGAGATGCGACTGACCCTGCCCGAAGGCGGTCTGGCCCTGCCGCAGGCGCTCAAGCAGGCCGGTCTGGTGCCGTCCACCGCCGAAGGCGTGCGCATGATCGAACAACGCGGCGTGCGCATCGACGGCACCGTGGCCGAAGACCGCACACTCAAGCTCGCCGCCGGAACCGTGGTGCTGCAGGTGGGCAAGCGCAAGTTTGCGCGTGTCACGCTGAGCTGAGCGGCGCGTCACCGCTGCGCGCAACAGGGCAAGGCGCCGTCCTTGCCGACATAGTCTGTCGAAGGTATCAGTCATCAAAATGAGAGCTGCTTACGCTTGATACATCTACGTTTCAATTCATTTTGTATTTGAAACAAAGGTGGATCAAGCGTTGGCAGCTCTCTTTTTTTTATGGGGTCGGCTCGCCCGCGCCCCGCATGGCGTCGCGTGTCTGGCGGGCTTGCTCCATCAGCCACTGACAGAAGGCCTGTACCTCGGGTCGCTCGCTGCTGCGCGGGCCTTGCAGCAGCCAG
>JAGDVQ010000108.1 GCA_023255715.1 Thiomonas sp. | reverse complement strand
GCCCGCGCCCGAGCAGCGCTACGCCGCACGCAGCGGGCCGCTGCGCCTGCTGGTCGTGGGCGGCAGCCTGGGCGCGCAGGCGCTCAATACCCTGGTGCCGCAGGCGCTGGCGCTGCTGCCCGGGAACGAGCGCCCGCAGGTGCGGCACCAAAGCGGCGCCAAACACCTGCCCGCATTGCAGCAGGCGTATGCCGAGGCCAATGTGCAGGCCGATTGCACCGCCTTCATCGACGATATGGCCGCGGCTTATGCAGACGCCGATCTGGTGATCTGCCGCGCCGGTGCCTCGACCGTCACCGAAGTGGCCTGTGCCGGGGTGGCGGCGCTGTTCGTGCCATTTCCACATGCGGTCGATGACCATCAGACGGCCAACGCGCAATTTCTCGCAGGCCGCGAGGCGGCGCTGCTGGTGCAACAACGCGACCTCAGCGCGCAGGCGCTGGCCGATTCTCTGCGCGGACTGGACCGTGAGCGCCTGCTGCAACTGGCCCGCGCCGCGCGCGCGCTGGCGCAACCCGGTGCGGTGCAGGCCGTGGTGGACGGCTGCAACGCGCTGCTGTCGCGGCACACATCCATCCAAGGACAAGGGCGATGAAACACGCCATTCGCAAGATTCATTTCGTCGGCATCGGCGGCGCCGGGATGAGCGGCATTGCCGAGGTGCTGCACAACCTGGGCTACGGCATCAGCGGCTCTGACCTGAGCGAGAGCGCCACGGTGCAGCGTCTGCGCGGTCTGGGGCTGCGCGTGGCCATTGGGCACGACGCGGCGCATGTGCAGGACGCCGATGCCGTGGTCATCTCCACGGCGGTGCAGGGCAACAACCCCGAGGTGCTGGCTGCGCGGGCGCGCCATATTCCGGTGGTGCCGCGTGCGGTCATGCTGGCCGAGCTGATGCGCCTCAAGCGCGGCATCGCGATTGCCGGCACGCACGGCAAGACCACGACCACCAGCCTGGTGGCCAGTGTGCTGGCCGAGGGCGGGCTCGACCCGACCTTCGTCATCGGCGGCAAGCTCAACAGCGCCGGGGTCAACGCCAAGCTCGGGCAGGGCGAGTACATCGTGGTCGAGGCCGACGAGTCCGACGCGTCGTTCCTCAACCTGCTGCCGGTCATGGCCGTGGTCACCAATATCGACGCCGACCACATGGACACCTACGGCCACGATCCGGCCCGGCTGCGCCATGCCTTTGTCGATTTCCTCTCGCGTCTGCCGTTCTACGGCGCCGCGGTGCTGTGCGTGGACGATGCGGCGGTGCGCCAGATCCTGCCCTTCATCTCCAAGCCCATCACCAGCTACGGCTTTTCCGAAGACGCGCAGGTGCGCGCCATCGACGTGCAGGCCGACGGTGCGCAGATGCGCTTCACCGCGCTGCGGCGCAATGGCGTGCAGCTGCCGCCGCTGCCCATCACCCTGAACCTGCCTGGCCGCCACAACGTGCAGAACGCGCTGGCGGCCATCGCCGTGGCCACCGAACTCAATGTGGACGACGCGGCCATTCAGCGCGCGCTGGCCGCCTTCCACGGCGTGGGGCGGCGCTTCCAGCGCTACGGCGAAGTGCCTGCGCAGGGCGGTGGGCACTTCACCCTGATCGACGACTACGGCCATCACCCGGTGGAAATGGCCGCGACCATTGCTGCCGCGCGTGGCGCGTTTCCCGGCCGTCGGCTGGTGCTGGCCTTCCAGCCGCACCGCTACACCCGCACCCGCGACCTGTTCGAGGACTTTGTGAAAGTGCTGGGCGACGCCGACGCCGTGCTGCTGGCCGAGGTCTACGCGGCAGGCGAGGCGCCGCTGGTGGCGGCAGACGGCCGCAGCCTGGCGCGCGCCGTGCGCGTGGCCGGCAAGACCGAGCCGGTGTTCGTCGAGGCCATCGCCGACATGCCGCGTGCCATTGTGGACATGGCCCGCGACGGCGATGTGGTGATCTGCATGGGCGCGGGCTCGATCGGCGGCGTGCCTGCGCAGACCGCCGCGCTGGCGGCAAAGGAGAACACGCCATGACATCCTGGCCGCAAATCGATCCGCGTGGCATGGGCCGTGTCGCCGTGCTCATGGGCGGCATGTCCGCCGAGCGCGAGATCTCGCTGATGTCGGGCAAGGGCGTGCTCGCCGCGCTGCAGTCGCGCGGGGTGGACGCCTTCGCCTTCGATCCGGCGGTGGACGATCTGGCTGCGCTCAAGTCCTTTGGCGCGCAGCGGGCGTTCATCAACCTGCATGGCCGCTGGGGCGAGGACGGCACGGTGCAGGGTGCGCTGGAACTGCTCGGCATTCCCTACACCGGCCCCGGTGTGCTGGCGTCGGCCCTGGCCATCGACAAGGCCATGACCAAGCGGCTGTGGCATTTCGAAGGTCTGCCCACGCCGCAGTGGCGCGAAGTCGGCTCGCTGGACGCGGCGCGCGCAGCCGCCGCCGAACTCGGTTTTCCGCTGATTTTCAAGGCCACGCATGAGGGCTCGACCCTGGGCCTGAAGCGCGCCGACAGCGCCGCAGAGGTGGAGGCCGCTTACCTGGAGGCCGCGCGCTACGACAACAAGGTGCTGGTCGAACAGTTCATCGTCGGCGACGAAGTGACCTGCGGCGTGATCGGCGCGGGTGACGCGGCCCGCGCGCTGCCGCTGATCCGCATCGTCGCCCCCGACGGCAACTACGACTACGAGCACAAGTATTTCAGCGACGACACCCGCTACATCTGCCCGAGCGAGTTGCCGGCGGACGAGGAGGCGCGCATCCAGGATCTGGTGCTGCGCAGCTACCGCGCCCTGGGTTGCCGTGGCTGGGCGCGTGCGGACATCATGATCCGCGCCACCGACCGCCAGCCCTTCCTGCTGGAGATCAACACCTCGCCGGGCATGACCGGGCATTCGCTCGTGCCCATGGCCGCGCGCGTGGCCGGGCTGGAGTATGCCGACCTGTGCCTGCTGATCCTGAGCATGGCGGCACTCGATCAACCGCACCGGAGTGTGAGTCGATGAGCCGCACAGCCCCGCGCGAACTGCCGCTCGACATCCGCCTGATGCAGGGTACCTCGCGTGCCCTGTTCTGGCTGGTGGCGCTGGGCTGCCTGTTCGTGGCCGGGCACTGGCTGATGCAGCGCAGCTGGTGGGACATCCGCGCCGTGCGCCTGCAGGGCGATCTGCAACGCATCAGCCCGGTCACGGTGCGGGCAGACGCCCTGCCGCAGTTGCAGGGCAATTTCCTCACCATCAACCTGGCGCAGGCGCAGCGGGTGTTCGAACAACTGCCCTGGGTGCGGGCCGCAGTGGTGCAGCGCCTGTGGCCCATGCAGCTGGCCGTCACCCTCCAGGCGCAGCAGCCGGTGGCCCTCTGGCGCGAGACCGGGGGTGCGCCGCAGCTGCTCAATGCCGAGGGGCAACCGTTCAACGCCAACCTGGGCGAAGTCCAGGGTCTTGGACTGCCGCAATTGAGCGGGCCGTCCGGCAGCGGCATGCAGGTGCTGCAGATGAGCCAGACCCTGCAACCCGTGCTGCAGGGCGCGCACCAGAGCCTGTCCGCGCTGACCCTGGGCAGCGGAGGCAACTGGAGCCTGCAGACCCGCACCGGTCTGCACATCGACATGGGCAGCGCGCCCGACAGCATGGCAACCCAGCAGCGCCTCAAGCAGTTCCTGGAACTGATGCCGCAACTGGAGGCGCGCTACGGCCGCCCGATCGACAGCGTGGATCTGCGCTACCCCAATGGCTTTGCCGTGCATCTGCAGGGCGTGGAGCTGCCGGGGATGGACAAGACGACAAAACCGCATTCTGCGGGGAGGAAAGACTGACATGGCCAAGGACTACAAGGATCTGGTGGTGGCGCTGGACATCGGCACCTCCAAAGTGCTGGTGGTGGTTGCCGAGATGCTGGCGGATCGCGACAACCCGGCAGCCGGCTTCAAGATCGTTGGCATGGGTCAGGCGCCCACCGCAGGCATGCGCCGCGGCGTGGTGGTGGACATCGAGGCCACGGTGCAATCCATCCAGGCGGCGCTCAAGGAAGCCGAGCTGATGGCCGATTGCAAGATCACCCATGTGATCACCGGCATCACCGGCAGCCACATCCGCGGGCAGAACTCGCACGGCATGGTGGCCATCAAGGACCGCGAGGTCACGCAGGCCGATGTCAACCGCGTGATCGAAACCGCCAAGGCGGTGAACATTCCCGCCGACCAGCGTCTGCTGCTGGTCGAGCCGCAGGAATTCATCATCGACGGCCAGGAGGTCAAGGAGCCCGTGGGCATGAGCGGGGTGCGGCTGGAGGTCAATGTGCACATCGTCACCGGGGCACAGACCGCAGCGGAGAATGTGCTCAAGTGCGTGCGCCGCTGCGGGCTGGAGGTCGAACAACTGGTGCTGCACCCGCTGGCGTCCAGCCACGCCGTGCTGACCGACGACGAAAAGGAACTCGGCGTGGCGGTGGTGGACATCGGCGCCGGGGTGACCGACATTGCCATCTACACCGGGGGCGCGATTCGTCACACCGCCATCATCCCGGTGGCTGGTGAACTGGTCACCAGCGACATCGCCATGGCGCTGCGCACGCCGACGCGCGACGCCGAGGACATCAAGATCGAGCACGGCATTGCCAAGCAGGTGCTGGCCAACCCCGAAGAAACGCTGGAGGTACCCGGGCTGGGCGATCGCGGGCCGCGCATGCTGTCGCGCCAGGTGCTCGCCAGCGTGATCGAGCCGCGCACCGAGGAAATCTTTGCGCTGGCGCAGCAGGTCATCCGGGAATCCCGCTTCGAGGAGGTGCTGTCCTCCGGCGTGGTGCTGTGCGGCGGGTCGGCGCAGATGCCGGGCATGGTCGAACTGGCAGAGGACATTTTTCTCAAGCCGGTGCGGGTCGGGGCGCCCAGCTACAGCGGCCCGCTGGCCGACATGGTGCGCAATCCGCGCATGGCCACGGTCATGGGACTGCTCGCCGAAGCGCAGCACCAGCGTCAACGCGGTGCACGCATCGCGCAGAAGGGCAGTTCGGTCAAGGGATCGCTCAGCCGCTTCAAGGAATGGTTTGCAGGGAATTTTTGAGTTCTGCGCGGCCGCATCCGGAAGGTCCGGGTGCAGCCGCGCAGGGTGTGTTCGGCGGGCGTAGGGTGCGCCAGCCGGTTTTCAACGGAGGTGTGACATGGCTTTTGAAATGATCGAGAACGACGCCCACAGCGCGTTCAACCAGGGAACCAACATCAAGGTCATCGGTGTTGGCGGTGGCGGCGGCAACGCGGTCGAACACATGATTGCCTCGGGCGTGCGCGGGGTGGAATTCATCTGCGCCAATACCGATGCGCAGGCGCTCAAGAGCTCCAGTGCCCACCAGTTCCTGCAGCTGGGCAAGACCGGTCTGGGCGCGGGCGGCAAGCCGGTGGTCGGGCGCGAGTCGGCCGACCAGGCGCGCGGCCAGATCCGCGATGCGCTCGAAGGCGCGCACATGCTGTTCATCACCGCCGGCATGGGGGGCGGCACCGGCACCGGCGCCGCGCCGGTGATCGCCAAGATCGCCCGCGAAATGGGCATTCTGACCGTGGCCGTGGTGACGCGCCCGTTCGACTTCGAGGGCTCCAAGCGCATGGCCAACGCCGAGCAGGGCCTGGCCGAGCTGGAGGCCAATGTCGACTCGCTCATCGTGGTGCTCAACGAGAAGCTGCTCGAGGTGTACGGTGACGACATCAGCCAGAAGGAGGCGTTCGCGAAGGCCAACGACGTGCTGAAGAACGCGACCGGCGGCATTGCCGAGATCATCAATGTGCCGGGGCTGATCAACGCGGACTTCGAGGACGTCAAGAGCGTGATGGGCGAGCCTGGCAAGGCCATGATGGGCACCGCGATGGCCAGCGGCCCGGACCGTGCCCGTCTGGCTGCCGAGCAGGCCGTGGTCTGCCCGCTGCTCGATGGTGTCGACCTGTCCGGTGCCAAGGGTGTGCTGGTGAACATCACCGCCGACGACTCGCTGCGTCTGGGCGAAACCCGGGAGGCGATGAACGCCATCCGCGCCTATGCCTCGCCGGATGCCAACATCATTTTCGGCACCGTGAATGATCCGACCATGGGCGACTCTCTGCGCGTCACCGTGCTGGCGACCGGACTGAGCGGCAAGGCCGAGAAGGCCGCGCCGGAACTCACCGTCATCCGCACCGGCACCGACAACGTGCCGCTGCGCACCCAGGGGTATGGCGGGCAGGCTGGCACCGATCCGTATCAAAGCCCGGCCATCTGGCGCAGCGGTCGTGGCGCACCGTCGGCGCATGTCAACGCGCTGATGCAAAGCGGCATGGACGAGGTGGAAATCCCGGCCTTCCTGCGCCGACAGGCCGACTGATCCACAACCTCGGACGCGCCCGGTGACCGGACGCGGCGATGCGCTGTGGCCGAATGCGCCGTGCCGCAGCGGCCGCCCGTCCCTCCGGCGGAGTTGACCCGACTCCGTATGGAAGCCTCGCGGCAGCGCGGGCGCCGGCGCAGGGGCTTCGCCCTGACAGATCACCTCCCTGTCAGGGCGGACTTGGCGTCGGCGCCTTCTGAGCGCCCCCAAGGACGGCTCGCCGACCCGCCCCCGTGGGGGTCAAGCAAACTTGGGGCTGCCCTGCATTCGCTGGACAGCCAGTGGGATTTCAGGCCGCTTAGCTCTGAGCGCATCCGGCGCAAAGTCTCTAGAATGCATAGCCTCACGCAATCGAGAAATCCGTTTCCATAAAAAATCATGCTGGCGCAACGCACCATCCAATCCGTCAATCGCGCTGTGGGCGTGGGCCTGCACAGCAGCGAGCGGGTGGAACTCACCCTGCGCCCGGCACCGCCCGATACCGGCATCGTGTTCACCCGTACCGACCTGAGCGAGCCGGTGGAGATCGCGCTGAATCCGTTTGCCGTGGTGGACACCCGCATGGCCACCACCCTGGGGCGTGGCGACGTGAAAATTCACACTGTCGAGCATCTGCTGTCGGCCTGCTCCGGTCTGGGCATCGACAACCTGTATATCGACGTCACCGCGGAGGAGATTCCGATTCTCGATGGTTCGGCCTCCTCCTTTGTCTATTTGCTGCAATCTGCGGGCATTGCCCTGCAAAATGCGCCGAAACGCTTCATTCGTGTGCGCAAGCCGGTGGAGTTGCGGCTCGGTCAGGGCAATGACCAGAAATGGGCGCGGCTGGAACCCTACGACGGCTTCAAGCTCAGTTTCGACATCGACTTCGACCATCCCGCGGTCGATCAGACGGCGCAGTCCACCGTGTTCGATCTCGGGCGCGATTCCTATGTCAAAGACATCGCCCGCGCCCGCACCTTCGGCTTCATGCGCGATGTGGAAACCCTGCGCGAACGCGGCCTGGCGCTGGGCGGCAGCATGGAAAACGCCATCGTCATGGATGAATACCGCGTGCTCAATCAGGAGGGCCTGCGGTTCGATGACGAGTTCGTCAAACACAAGACGCTCGATGCCATCGGCGATCTGTATGTGGCGGGCAAGGCGCTGATCGGTGCGTACAGCGCGTTCCGCAGCGGTCATGCGGTGAACAACCTGCTGCTGCGCGAACTCTTTGCCGATGAAAGTGCGTTTGAAATCGTCAGTTTCGAGGACGCGAACCGCGCGCCTGCGGCATTTCGCGCCATCCCGACGTTTGCCTTCTAGGAGTCTGTCAGCGCGCTGCCGAGTCCGTTTTTGCGAGCAGGGCACGCAGGCGGGCCTGCACTGACGAAGGGCAGCTTGGTTCCTGAGACGGTGACTGTGGCGCTGCCGCTCGGCGTTGCTCGCGAGGCTGCACCCGGATGCGAATGTCGCGCACGGCGAAGCCGCCCGCCTGCAAGTCGCGCAGCAACGTTGGCTTGAACTGACTGAGCTTGGCCGCCACCGCGCTGGAACTGGCGGTCAGGCTCCAGACGCCCTCCTGCCATCGCCCCGGTTGCACGCCACCGAGCAGGGCCGCAGGGAGCACCCGTTGCGCAACCTCCCACATGCGCCGCGACAGCAGGGCGGCGTCGCGCAGCGCGGCAAGGGGCAACGTGACCTGCGCCCAGGCCGCCAGCGACCCAGCCCCCTTTTGCAGAGACGGCGTAGAGGACGAGGAACGATGGCGGGGCATGAACGCAGCGTGATGGAACGGACTGGAAAAGCATGAATCCATCCGCATTGTGCCTGTGCGAAAGGCGTCAAAACGCACGCATACAATGAAACGTTCTGGAAACCACGCGGTTGTGTGTTGCGGCGGTCTTCCCATCAAACCCATTCCCTACTGCGGGCCAGGAGTCCGCCTCCCCATGCCAGTCAAATTCCTCACCAGTCTGTTCGGCAGCCGAAACGAGCGTTTGCTGCGCCAGTACCGGCGCGTGGTCGAGCGCATCAATGCCCTGGAGCCGCAGTTCGAGCAACTCAGCGACGATGCGCTGAAGGCCAAGACCGCAGACTTCCGGCAACAGATCGCCAATGGCCGCAGCCTCGACGATCTGCTGCCGGAAGCCTTTGCCGTCGTGCGCGAAGGCGGCAAGCGCGCGCTGAAGATGCGGCACTTCGATGTGCAGATGATTGGTGGCATCGCGCTGCACCAGGGCAAGATCGGTGAAATGCGCACCGGCGAGGGCAAGACCCTGGTGGGCACGCTGCCGGTCTACCTCAACGCGCTGACCGGCAAGGGCGTGCATGTGGTCACGGTGAACGACTACCTTGCCCGGCGCGATGCCGAGTGGATGAGCCGCCTCTACAACTTTCTGGGCTTGAGCGTGGGCATCAACCTGCCCAACATGACCAAGGCGGAAAAACAGGCCGCCTACGCCGCCGACGTGACCTACGGCACCAACAACGAATACGGCTTCGACTACCTGCGCGACAACATGGTGTACGAGCCGGCCGAGCGGGTGCAGCGCGGCCTGAACTACGCGCTGATCGACGAGGTCGATTCCATCCTCATCGACGAGGCGCGCACGCCGCTCATCATCTCCGGCCAGGCTGACGACAACACCGAGCTGTACCGGAAGATCAACGTCATCGTGCCCCGGCTGGAGCGGCAGATCGGCGAGGAAGATCCCATCACCGGCAAGGGCGTGGAAAAGCCGGGCGACTTCACGGTGGATGAAAAGGCGCATCAGGTCTTCCTCACCGAATCCGGGCACGAGAAGGCCGAGGCCATCCTGGCTGAAATGGGGCTCATCCCCCCGGGCACCACGCTGTACGACCCGAGCAACATTCTGCTGATGCACCATGTGTACGCCGCGCTGCGCGCGCACCATCTCTACCACCGCGACCAGCATTACGTGGTGCAGAACGGCGAGGTCATCATCGTCGACGAGTTCACCGGCCGCATCATGGCGGGCCGCCGCTGGTCCGACGGTCTGCATCAGGCTGTGGAAGCCAAGGAAGGTGTGGACATTCAGAGCGAGAACCAGACCCTGGCCTCGATCACCTTCCAGAACTACTTCCGCATGTACGCCAAGCTCGGCGGCATGACCGGCACCGCCGACACCGAAGCCTTCGAGTTCCAGGAAATCTACAAGCTCGAAACCGTGGTCATTCCGACCAACAAGCCCATCCGCCGCAAGGACGCGCAGGACAAGGTCTACAAGACTGCGCATGAGCGCGACCTCGCCGTGGTGGAGGATATTCGCGACTGTCACGCGCGCGGCCAGCCGGTGCTGGTGGGCACCACCTCGATCGAGAGCAGCGAAAAGCTCTCGATGCTGCTGCAGCAGAAAAAGCTGGCGCATCAGGTGCTCAACGCCAAGCAGCACGCGCGCGAAGCCGAGATCGTGGCCCAGGCTGGGCGACCGGGCATGATCACCATCGCCACCAATATGGCGGGCCGCGGCACCGACATCGTGCTCGGCGGCAATGTCGAAAAGCAGTGCGAGATCATCGAGGCCGATCCCAACCTGTCGGACGAGGAAAAGGCGGCCCGGGTGCACACCATCAAGAGCGAGTGGCAATCGCTGCACGACAAGGTGATTGCGGCTGGCGGCCTGCACATCATCGGCACCGAGCGGCATGAAAGCCGCCGCGTGGACAACCAGTTGCGCGGTCGGTCCGGGCGTCAGGGGGATCCCGGCTCCACCCGCTTCTACCTGTCGCTCGACGACTCGCTGATGCGCATTTTTGCCGGCGACCGGGTCAAGGCCATCATGGAACGGCTGAAAATGCCCGAGGGCGAAGCCATCGAAGCCGGCATGGTCACGCGCTCCATCGAGAGCGCGCAGCGCAAGGTGGAGGCGCGCAACTTCGACATCCGCAAGCAACTGCTCGAATACGACGACGTCGCCAACGAGCAGCGCAAGATCATCTACCAGCAGCGCAATGAACTGCTCGATTCCACCGAGGTGAGCGAGCAGATCACCGCGCTGCGCCAGGGCGCCTTCTCCGATCTGGTGCGCGCCTATGTGCCCGAGCAGAGCATGGAAGAGCAGTGGGACATCCCCGGGCTGGAGAAGGTGCTGCGCGACGAATGGCAGATCGACCTGCCGCTCAAGAGCTGGCTGGAGTCGGACGAGAACATGACCGACGAGGACGTGCTCGAACGCGTGCTCGAAGCGGCCGATGCGGCCTACACCACCAAGGTCGAGCAGGTCGGCAAGGAGAACTTCGCGCAGTTCGAGCGCGTGGTGCTGCTGCAGACCCTCGACCAGCAATGGCGCGAGCATCTGTCGGCGCTGGACCATCTGCGCCAGGGCATCCATCTGCGCGGATATGCGCAGAAGCAGCCCAAGCAGGAATACAAGCGCGAGGCGTTCGAGCTGTTCGGCATGATGCTCGACTCGGTGAAAACCGAAGTCACCCGCGTCCTGATGACGGTGCAGGTGCAAAGCCCGGAACAGGCCGAGCAGGCCGCCGAGAGCATGGAGCAGCAGGCGCAGCGCATCCATGTCAATTTCCAGCATGCCGATGCGGCGTCGGGCATTTCCGTGCTCGACAGTTCCGAGGCCGCACTGGCGGCGATGGCGGTGACCGGTGGCGCAGCGACCGCTGCGCACGAAGCGGATCAGTACCCCAAAGTGGGCCGCAACGATCCCTGCCCCTGCGGCAGTGGCAAGAAATACAAGCATTGCCACGGCAAGCTGAGCTGAAGTGGCCTGCCCGGACGCAGGGCAGGCCTGCCCAAAAGCGTGATGTCCATCCTTTTCTGGAGAGTTCAACATGGCCGTGAATCTGTCAGCTCCTGATCCAGCCGCCTTGCGCGCCGTGGAGGGCGTGCGCCTCGGGGTGACCGAAGCCCAGATCCGCAAGCCCGGGCGCAAGGATCTCACCGTGATCCAGATCGCCCCCGGCGCCAGCGTTGCAGGCGTGTTCACGCAAAACCGCTTTTGCGCTGCGCCCGTGCAGGTCTGCCGCCAGCACCTGCAGGCCACCGGCGGGCTGGATGTGCGCGCCCTGGTCATCAACACCGGCTGCGCCAACGCCGGCACCGGCGCGCAGGGTCTGGCCGATGCGCAGCAGACCTGTGTGGAACTCGCCGCGCTGCTGGGCGTGCAGCCGAAGCAGGTGCTGCCGTTTTCCACCGGCGTCATTCTCGAGCCGCTGCCGATGGAGCGACTGCTCGCTGGCCTGCCCGCTGCCATTTCCGCCGCGCGCAGTGACGGCTGGGCCGACGCCGCGCAGGCCATCATGACCACCGACACCCTGCCCAAGGCCGCCAGCCTTCAGGTGATGATCGATGGCGTGACCGTCACGCTCAGCGGCATCAGCAAGGGCGCAGGCATGATCCGGCCGAACATGGCGACCATGCTCGGCTTCATCGCCACCGATTGCGCAGTCCGCCCTGACGTGCTGCAGCAGCTCACCCGCGCTGCGGCGGACGATTCGTTCAACAGCATCACCATCGACGGCGACACCTCGACCAACGATTCGCTGGTCGTCGTGGCCACCGGCAAGGCGGCGCTGCCGCCGATCACCAGCGCATCGAGCCCGCAGGCGCTGGCGCTGCAGGCCGCGCTCACCCGGCTTGCGCAGCAACTCGCGCAGGCCATCGTGCGCGACGGCGAGGGCGCGACCAAGTTCATCAGCGTCCAGGTGGAAGGCGCGCGCAACCGCGACGAGGCGCGGCTGGTGGCGTATGCCGTGGCGCATTCACCGCTGGTCAAGACCGCGTTCTTCGCCAGCGACCCCAACCTCGGCCGCATCCTGGCCGCGGTCGGCTACGCCGGGGTGAGCGATCTGGATGTGGATGGCGTCGATCTGTATCTCGACGCGGTGCATGTGGCCACCCGCGGAGGGCGTCACCCCGCCTACCGCGAGGAGGAGGGCCAGCGGGTGATGCAGCAGGCGGAAATCACCGTGCGCATCCTGCTGGGGCGCGGAGCCGCAGCGGCCACGGTGTGGACCTGCGATCTGTCGCACGACTATGTGTCCATCAACGCCGATTACCGCTCCTGACATGCCGACAAGCCGCAAGCGCCCCCAGGCGACAACAGTTTCCGCGCACTCCCCGCAGCCCCAAGCTGCTCCGCCTGCTGCCGACCTGCCGCAGCAACTCGCGGCCCTGTTCACCCGCGCGCACAGCCTGCTCGACCGGCTGGAAACCATCCTGCCCGCGCCCGCGGCCGAACCGGACTGGGCTGCCTCGGTTGCGTTTCGCTGGGTCGGCAAGGGTGGGCGCAAGCAGCTCGTGCCGGTGCACAAGCTCTCGCCCATCTCGTATGACGATCTGGTCGGCATTGACGAACAGCGCCGCAGGGTCGAGCGCAACACCCGCCAGTTCGTGCAGGGCAAGCCGGCCAACAATGTGCTCATCACCGGCTCGCGCGGCACCGGAAAGTCCTCGCTGGTCAAGGCCAGTCTGAACAAGTTCGCGCGCCAGGGCCTGCGCCTGGTCGAGGTGGACAAGGCCGACCTGATCGACCTGCCCGAACTCACCGAGCTGCTCGCAAAGCGCCCGGAGCGCTTCATCGTGTTCAGCGACGATCTGTCGTTCGAGGAAGGCGAGCCCGGCTACAAGGCGCTCAAGTCGGTGCTCGATGGGTCGGTGAGCGCCACCGCCGACAACGTGCTGATCTACGCCACGTCCAACCGGCGGCATCTCATGCCCGAGTATCTGCAGGAAAACCTGAGCTACAAGCATCTGGAAAACGGCGAGATCCATCCGGGCGAGGTGGTGGAGGAGAAGATTTCCCTGTCCGAACGGTTCGGGTTGTGGGTGAGTTTCTATCCCTACAGCCAGGACGAATACCTGCGCATCGCTGCGCACTGGCTTGCCGCCTTCGGCGTGACGGACAGGCAGATGGACAAGGCGCTGCAGGAATCGCTGGTGTGGGCGCTGGAGCGGGGTTCGCGCTCTGGCCGGGTGGCCTGGCAATTCGCACGCGACTTTGCAGGCCGCGGCGGCAAATGAGCGCGTCGCGTGTGCCGATCGCTGTGGCGGTCGGGCTGATGATCCGCCCGGATGGCGCTTTTCTGATGGCATCGCGACCTCAGGGCAAGCCCTATGCAGGGTACTGGGAGTTTCCGGGCGGCAAGCTCGAAGCGGGTGAGTCGCTGCAGGACGCGCTGGCCCGCGAATTCGCCGAAGAGCTGGGGGTGACCGTGCTTGAAGCCCAGTATTGGCGCAGCCTGCGCATGGACTATCCGCATGCGCTGGTCGATCTGCAGTTCTGCCGCATCACCGCCTGGCAGGGCGAACTGAATGGGCGCGAGGGTCAACAGATTTCTTGGCAGACCCTGCCGGTCACGGTGTCTCCCGTGCTGCCCGGTGCCCTGCCGGTGCTGGAGTGGCTCAGCCAGGAGCGCAGCGCAGGCTGATGCCGCTGCCGCGGCTGTCGATGTCAGTGCGGCTTGCTGGCTTGCCCGCCAGAGAGATCCAGGGCCTGGGCGTCATCGAAGTCGGTGGGCTCTGGCTTTGCTTCCACGCGGTAGCTCTCGCTGGCCCAGGCGCCGAAATCGATGGATTTGCAGCGCTCGCTGCAAAACGGACGCCACGGATTGCTGGTGCTGTAAACGGTCAAGGCGCCGCATTGCGGGCAGCGCACCTGGCGGCTCGAGGCCGGAGTTTGCTTGGAGTCCATGGGGGATCGGCTACGCACACAGAGTCATTTCAAACGGCACGTCGTCTGCCGAGGGCGTCATGCGCCATTCGGCATCGGGTTGCATGAAGCGCACAGACACCATCAGGCGGTGCCCGGTGATTTCCGGGACCAGGCCCAGGGCACCGTCGATGCGCAGCCGCAGCAGTTGATAGGTCTTGCCCGTGAGCTGCTGCTGGTAGGCGCCGTTCACTGCCTGGAGCTTGCGCGTGCTGCCAGCATCCCGCAGCAGGCGCAGCAGCAACTCCACGCTGCTGGCCAGGGGCGCGAACACGCTCATCCAGCGCAGCAGATCGGTCTGGCGCTGCTGCTGCGGCAAATGCTGCCAGGCGTAATACGCGGGCAGGTCGAACTCGCAGGTGCCGCCCGGGATGTTGGCGCGGCTGCGGATGGCCATGAGCCATTCGTTTTCCTGCAGGCTTTGTCCGATGCGGCCTTGCTGCTGGCTCAGTGCGGCAAATGCCCGCTCGGTCTCCTCGAGCACTGCGTCCAATGCCGATTCAGCGACCGCTGGATTGCCGCGGAAGGCGATGAAGCCCTGTCTCTGCCGCTCGAGTTCCTTGAGGGTCTCCGACTTCAGGTCCTGGCGTGTGGCCACATCCATGAGTTCGAACAGGGTGATGAGTGCGAAATGATGGTGCTCTGCCTGCGCACTCTGCTGCAGCACATCGACACGCCGGAACAGGTGCTCCAGTCTGAGCAGGGTGCGCACGCGTTCGTGCAGGGGATATTCGTACAGAATCACAGGTCGATCCGGTTTGTGCTGCCTGGCGCATGACCATGCGAACGGTGGGTGTTGGCCCGCGCGTGGAATAGGCAGCAGGGCGCCTGTGCTCATTGTCACGCAAGCTGCCATCGAACTCAATTTTTGAAAGCGAGCGCCCGATATTTTGCATGCAGCGCATGGACTTGATCGGCCAGCATGTGCAGGCTGCCGCTGTTGTCGATCACGTCGTCGGCGGCTTCCAGGCGCTGCGCGCGCGTGGCTTGCGCAGCCAGGATGGCGGCGATGGTCTCGGGTGCCAGCCCGGAGCGCGATCTCACCCGCGCGATCTGCAGCGATTCGGGGCAGTCCACCACGCAGAGCCGATGAATCAGCGGCCGCCAGCGCGCGAGATGTTCGACGAGCAGGGGCACGACGAAGACGAGGTAGTCGCCCGTCGCGTGCGAGGCAGCGCGCTGCATCGCTTCACCGATGCGGGGATGCAGGATGGATTCGAGCCGCGCTCGGGTTTGCGGATCGTGGAATACCCGCTCACGCATGGCTGCGCGGTCCAGGGCGCCCTGCGCGTCGCAGATCCCGGCGCCGAATGCCTCGATCAGGGCGGGCATTGCCGCCCCGCCGGGGGCGGTGAGTTGATGCGCGACAGCGTCTGCATCGACGATGGCCGCGCCCTGCGCCGCCAGAGAATCGGCGACTGCCGACTTGCCCGAGCCGATGCCGCCGGTCAGCCCGATGCGCAGGCGCCCAGCTTGGCTCATGCCCCCGAGGCGGGAAGAATGTAGGACACCAAGGTGCTGGGTCCGATGAACAGCAGCACGATGCCCGCTGCGGCGAGAAACGGCCCGAAGGGAATGGGCCGCCCACGCTCGGTCAGCTTGAGGAGTTGCAGGGTGATGCCGATCACCGCGCCGCAAATGCTGGACAGCAGGATGATGGGCAACAGCGCCGCGACGCCGAACCAGGCCCCGAGCGCCGCCAGCAGCTTGAAGTCGCCAAAGCCCATGCCTTCCTTGCCGGTCAGCAGCTTGAACACTTGATAGACGGACCACAATGCCAGGTAACCAACGACTGCGCCCCAGACCGCGCTGGAGAGTTGATCCGGGTGCAGCAAGGCATGCCAGATCAGGCCGAGCCACAGCAACGGCAGGGTGATGCTGTCTGGCAGCAGGGTGGTGTCGAAATCGATCAAGGCCAGGGTGATGAGCGACCACAGCAGGGCAATCAATGCCACGCTGTCCCAGCTCGCTCCCCAGCGCCAGACCACTGCCGCACTCAGCAGCGCGGTGATCAGTTCCACCAGCGGATAGCGCAGGGAAATTGCCGTGCCGCAGGCCGAGCAACGCCCGCGCAGCAAGGCATAGCTCAGCACCGGAATGTTCTCCCACCAGGTGATCTGGTGGCCGCAGGACGGGCAGCGCGAACGGGGCGCGACGAGATCGAAACGCTCGGGATGCGTGCTTTCAGCATCTGGATGGAGTGTTGCGTGGGCATCCGCCTGCCATTGCCGCTCCATCATGACCGGCAGGCGGTAGATGACCACGTTCAGAAAACTACCCACCGCCAGCCCGAACAGCCCGGCGGCGAGCACCCAGAAGCTCAGGGGCAGCGTACTGATGTCGGGCATCAGCCGACAACCTTGCCAAGATTGAAAATGGGCAGATACATCGCCACCACCAGGCCGCCGATGATCACGCCCAGGAACACGATGATGATCGGCTCAAGAAGGGCGGAGAGGTTCTTCACCAGTTCGTCCACTTCTGCCTCGTAAATGTCTGCGGCCTTGCTCAGCATGGAATCCAGCGAGCCGGATTCCTCGCCGATCGAGGTCAGCTGGATGACCAGCGGCGGAAACACGCCCTGTGTCTGCATCGACGTGGTCAGGCTGGTGCCGGTGGAGACGTCCTGCTGGATCTTTTCGGTGGCCCGCAAATAAACGATATTGCCGGCCGCACCACCCACGGCGTCCAGCGCTTCGACCAGCGGCACGCCGGCACCGAACATGGTGGCCAGGGTACGGGTCCAGCGCGCCAGCGCGCCCAGGCGCACCAGCTTGCCGAACACCGGCACGCGCAGCAGCAACCGATCCATGGTCTCCTGCATCTTGATGGATTTCTTCCAGGACTGCAGGAAGAAATAGCCGCCCAGAAAGATGGTGCCGAACAGGATGTACCAGTAGTGGACGAAAAAGTTGGACATCGCCACCACCATGAGGGTGGGCGCAGGAAGGCTGGCACCAAACTGCGAGAACACCTCGGTGAACACGGGCACGACAAACAGCATGATGATGGACACGACCACGAAGGCCACCACCATCACGGCAATCGGATAGGTCAGCGCGCTCTTGATCTTGCTGCGGATGGCCAGCGACTTTTCCTGATAGGTGGCCAGCCGGTCCAGAACCAGTTCGAGCATACCGGCGGTTTCACCGGCCTCGACCAGATTGCAATACAGCGCGTCGAAGTATTTGGGATGCTTGCGAAACGCATTCGACAGGCTGGTGCCGGTTTCCACGTCGCCGCGGATGTCCATGATCAGCCGGGCCATGTTCGGATTGGGATGACCGCGCCCCACGATGTCGAAGGATTGCAGCAGCGGCACCCCGGCCTTGATCATGGTGGACATCTGGCGGGTGAAGGTGGAAATGTCCTTGGCCTTGATGGCCTTGCCGCTGCTCAGCCGCCGCTTCTTGACCTTGGTGACCAGGATGCCCTGGCGCCGCAGCGAGGCCGAGACGATGGCCTCGCTGCCTGCGCGCAGTTCGCCGCGCTGGAGCTTGCCCTGCCGATCTTTCCCCTCCCACTGGAACAGCGCTTCCTTCGCTGTCCGTGCCGCTGCTGTAGCCATGGTGCTTCCCCCGTTTACTCGTTGGTCACGGCGATGATTTCTTCCAGGGATGTGACCCCCTGTTTCACCTTGATCAACCCGGACTCGCGCAGCGAGCGCACGCCTTCCTTGCGCGCCTGCTCGGCGATGTCCATGGCTGTGCCGTGGTTAAGAATGATGCGCTGAATTTCTTCCGTGATCGGCATGACCTGATAGATGCCCACGCGGCCCTTGTAGCCCGAGCCGCCGCAGGCATTGCACTTTCCTGCCTTGTACGGTTTCCAGCTGCCGTCCAGGTCTTCTTCGCGAAATCCGGCCTCCAGCAGGGTTTCCGCCGGCAGATCGACCGGCGTCTTGCACTGTGTGCAGAGCTTGCGCGCCAGGCGCTGCGCGGTGATGAGAATCACGCTGGAGGCGATGTTGAACGCGGGCACGCCCATGTTCATCAGGCGGGTCAGCGTGGTGGGCGCGTCATTGGTGTGCACTGTGGAGAGCACGAGGTGGCCGGTTTGCGCGGCCTTGATCGAAATGTCTGCGGTTTCGAGATCGCGGATCTCACCCACCATGATGATGTCAGGGTCCTGACGCAAGAAGGCGCGCAGCGCGTTGGCGAAGGTGAGGCCGGCTTTTTCGTTGACATTGACCTGATTGACCCCGGGCAGGTTGATTTCCGCCGGGTCTTCGGCCGTGGAGATGTTGACCCCCGGCTGGTTGAGCAGGTTCAGACAAGTGTAGAGCGACACGGTCTTGCCGCTGCCCGTCGGCCCGGTCACCAGAATCATGCCATAGGGACGGTGGATCGCGCGCAGCAGCTTTTCGCGCTCCTCGGGCTCGTAGCCCAGGGCGTCGATCCCCAGTTTGGCGGCCGAGGAATCGAGAATCCGCATGACGATTTTTTCGCCATACAAAGTCGGCAGGGTGCTCACCCGGAAGTCGATCGACTTTTCCGGGCTGATGCGCAGTTTCATGCGCCCGTCCTGCGGCACGCGGCGCTCGGCGATGTCCAGCTTGGAAATGACCTTGATGCGCGAGGCGAGTTTTTCCTTGATCGAAGCCGGCGGCTGGGCGATTTCACGCAGTTCCCCATCGACGCGAAAGCGGATGCGGTAAAAATGCTCGAACGGCTCGAAATGCAGATCGGAAGCGCGCATGTTGATCGCGTCGATCAGCATTTTTTGCAGAAACCTCACGACGGGCGCGTCATCAACCTCGTTCGCCAGATCCTTGGTCTCGGCCTGCTCGGAGCCGTCGCTCAGGTCGCCAAGGTCGAAGTCCTCGCCGACCAGCGCAGAAATCTGCGTGTTCGCCGATTGCCCGGCCTGATCGATGATGCGCGTGAGCTTGTCGTATTCAACGACAACCAGCTCGATCTGCGCCTGCGACTGGAACTTGATCTTGTCTTCCGCCTCGTGGTCGGCAGGATCGGCGGTGGCAACGACCAGACGATTGCCCCGCTTGAGCAAGGGCAGAACTTTGTAGGTCTGGATGATTTTCGAGTCGATCGCGCCAGTGGCCAGGCGCGTTGGATCGAACGCGTCCAGATCGAGCAAGGGCAGCGAAAACGTCTTGCTGACCCAGTGCGCCAGATCGGGCGCATTCATCGACCCACTGCCGATCAGTGTGGCAATGAAACTGCTGCGGGTTTCCTGTGCGCGCTGGTGGATCTGCTCCACCAGAGTGCGCGGCAGCAACTCGGCCTGCACCAGGGCATGCGCCAGGCCGGGAAGCGCCTTGGACGGGGTGGAAGCGGAAGCGGCAATCGAAGTGGCGGACATGATGCTGCACAGGGTGGGCTGTCAATGATGCGTGCGACAGGCGCTCTTTGTAAATCCTTGGCCTTGTTCGTCGCACCGATTTGGCGTGAAAAATCCACAGTTTAGAAAGCCATGAGGTCACTTCCCGTGACGTGGTGCAATTCCACAGCCCGGACAGGCCGGGCGACACGGTACGCGGAGCGCCAGCGCAGACAGCCGCGCACCACAGGTACTGCGCCTCGCGGGCGCCGATTTCTGACCCCCACCTCGTCCGAGTGGCGGCAAGTGCGCACACTCCAGAAAGCGCCCCGCAGGGGGGCGAAAAGGAATCGCTGGAGGCCCTGGCTGAGGCGTTCCTCTGCAGCGCTACCCCCTGGATCTGCAACCCGGCGCTGGCGTCTTGCAGCGGAGGATGCTGGTGTGCCACGGGCCCGAGTCTGCGCAGACAGATCTTGAACAACTGCGGCTTGCACACACTGCCAGTGATGTGCCATGAGGACCTTGCGTTGCTCTCCTCTGTGTTGTGCGAGGTGACGCCGCCATGCCTCCTGCAGTGTGACTATGCGGTCTTTCCGGGGCGGCGGGCGACCGACGCCAGCAACTGCCTGGCCTGAACCTCCGCCGCTGCGGCTTGTTCGAGCGGCGCGCGGCAGAGACCGGCCAGGTCGTAACGCGTGTTCTCGTATACCTCGGCAGCCTCGGGATAGCGACGCAACACCGCGTCCAGCCAGGGACTTGAGGGCAGGCGCCGCAACTCGGCAGCGAGCGTGCTGGCGACCACCCGGTACTGTTCTGCACTGGCCTGCAGCGGCTGGCGGTCGAGCTTGTGCAGCAGCTGCGCCAGGATGACCACCTCGGGCACGACGGCGCGTTCGGCCGTCTGCTGGGCGAAGGTCTGGGATGGTTGCATGGGAACTCCTATCGATTGGGTCTTGTCGATAGCACGGATATGTTGTCGGTTTGACCCGAATCAAGATTTTCCGCACTGCAGCACAAAACAGCGGTGCGACGAAAAATGTGACGTTGACCCTAAGCCATCGGGTCTCCATCACACCCCGGAGAGGTTTCCATGAACACCAACGAGTCTCTTGCCTTTATCGGACTGGGCAGCATGGGTGCGCCGATGGCGCGCAATCTGCTCGGCGTTTTCCCGCAGCTTGTGGTCTACAACCGCAACCCGGAACGGGCGACCCCACTGGTGCAAGCTGGGGCGAGCCTGGCGGCCTCTCCGGCGCAGGCCGTGCAGCCGGGCGGTGTGGTGGTCACCATGGTGGCCAATGACGCGGCGCTGAAAGAGGTCACCCTGGGTGCGCAGGGTTTTGCGCCGACCCTGGGTGCCGGCGGTTTGCACATCTCCATGAGCACGGTCTCTCCCGAGACCTCCCGTCTGCTTGCGCAGGAGCACGCGCGTCATGGCAGCTTGTTCGTCAGCGCCCCGGTATTCGGACGCCCGGAGGCGGCCGCGGCGAAAAAGCTGTGGATTGTGCAGTCCGGCGATGCAGGCGCCAAGGCGCGGGCCGAGCCGGTGCTGCGCGCCCTGGGCCAGGGCATTCATGATTTTGGCGAGGAACCTGGTGCGGCCAATGTAGTCAAGCTCAGCGGCAACTTTGTCATTCTCTCGGCGGTGGAGGCGATGGGCGAAGCCCTGGCGCTGGCGGAAAAGAACGGTGTCGACCGCAATGCGCTGGCGGCGTTCTGGGGGGAGACCATTTTTGGCTGCCCGATTTATCAGAATTACTCCAAGCTGCTGGCGCAGCGGCAGTATGAACCGGCGGGGTTCAAGCTGGAGCTGGGGCTCAAGGATGTCCGGCTGGTGCGCGAGGTCGCCGAGCACGCCACCCTGCCGATGCCACTGGTCGACCTGCTGCATGAACGCCTGCTCACCAGCCTGGCCAAGGGCCGTGGCGGTATCGACTGGACCGGCATCGAACTGGTTACTGCGGAGGCGGGCGGCTTGCGCTGAAGGAGTCATGCCCGCGCTGAAACGCGTAGCGACTGCGCGCTCACGGGAACAAGCCGATTCGTCACGCGCATCCGGATGCAAAACCCCGCCAGGAGGCGCGGCACCAGCCATGGGAGGGCAACCTCAATCAGGGTGTGACGGACGGCAGATGTGCAAATGTCCGCTTTCGGTTGATTCCCGTAAAACACGCGGTGGCCATGGGCAGTCTGTGTGCGTCGGATGGTCGTTGATGGAATCCCGTGTAGGCAGGGTATTGATTTGAATTCCCTCGCCGCAGCACCGCGTTTTAGGTCGTGAAAAAGACGGCCAAAACGCCTGAATGCAGTGACTCACGCGCAAACAGGAGAAGCTTGAGACGCGCTGAATTGGAGCAAAACTGGAGCAACGTGTCGCCTTTCTACTCAAAAGACGACATTTTCCGTTTTGCGTCCGCAGTGCGATACTCTGGCGCCTCGACCGGAGGACTTTTCCAAGTCCTTGAATGACATAACAAAAACGGCCACTTGTGGTGGCCGTGTTGTCTTGAAATTCCTGGTCGGGGTGAGAGGATTCGAACCTCCGGCCTCTACGTCCCGAACGTAGCGCTCTACCAGGCTAAGCTACACCCCGATCTCCTCTGGGTTGGTCTCCGGTCTAGACCCGCGCGCTGCGCTTGTTGCAAGCAGCCGTCAGGCTTCTCAAACCGTACGTCCCAAAGAGTAAGCGCATAAGTCTAGCAGAGCCTGCTGAGCCGGGCCAGGTTTGAGTTGTCCGAGTGCGTTCTCGGCGATACGGATTTCGCTTTGTGCGGCCTCCCGCACGGTTTCCATGGCGCCGCAGTGATGAACGACGGCCATGACATCATTCAGTGCGGAAGCGTCGCCCTGACGAATGGCGTGTTCGATCAGTGACCGCTGCGCAGAAGAGCCGCGTTGCATGGCAATGATCAGGGGCAGTGTGGGTTTGCCTTCACGCAAATCGTCGCCGATGTTCTTGCCGAGTTCTTCGGCATGACCGCTGTAATCGAGCAGATCGTCGATGAGCTGAAAGGCCGTTCCGAAGCTGCGGCCCGCCAGTGCCATCTGCTCCTGGGTGGTCGGGTCTGCTTCAGCGAGAACGGCACCGATGCGCGCTGCGGCTTCAAACAGCTTGGCAGTCTTGAAGCGGATGACCTGCATGTAGCGCTGCTCGTCGACTTCGGGGTCGTGCATGTTGAGCAACTGAAGCACCTCGCCCTCGGCGATCACGTTGGTGGCGTCGGCAAGAATGTCCAGAATGCGCATGCTGCCCACGGACACCATCATCTGAAAAGCGCGGGTGTAAAGAAAGTCGCCAACCAGCACACTGGCAGAATTGCCGAACAAGGCGTTCGAGGTTTCGCGTCCACGCCGCATGGAGGATTCATCCACCACATCGTCGTGCAGCAGCGTGGCGGTGTGGATGAGTTCGACCACGGCGGCCATCACATGCTGCTGCAATCCGCGGTAGCCGAGCGCCTGGGCCACAAGCAACAGCAAGGCAGGGCGCAGGCGCTTGCCGCCCCCGGTCACGATGTAGCCGCCGATGGTGTTGATCAGCGCCACTTCGGAGGCCAGATGGGTCTGGATCGTTCGATCCACGGCCTCCATGTCCTGCGTGATGGGGGCGAAGATGGACTGGATCGACGGTGCTGCCGCCATGGTTGGCGCTTGCGCGGATGGAGAAGGCATGGAAGGCGGTCGGATGCTGAATGAAGGCAGGCAGATTGACGATTTTTTACTTGGTCGCGTCTGCGCATTCTATGAACCTGTCCTTGCGGACATGCGGCGACACCTCCCGGATTTGCGGATGGGCAACGCTGTTTTGACTTCGCAGGGAAAAATGGCAGCGGGTGCTACAATGAAAAGCTTTTTCCGGGCCATCTCAAAAAATTGGGTGTGGCCTGGCAATCCGTGCGGCGGCGCCTCCTGGGAGCTGCCGCGATTTCAATGAGGTGAACTTATGTATGCGGTCATAAAAACCGGCGGCAAGCAGTACCGTGTTGCAGCTGGCGAAAAAATCAAGGTAGAACAGATGCCGGCAGACGTAGGTCAGGACATTGTGCTGGAAGAGGTGCTCGCCGTGGTGAACGGTGACGATGCCAAATTCGGCACCCCCCTGGTCGACGGTGCGAAGGTGACGGCCAAGGTGCTGTCGCACGGGCGGCACGACAAGGTGCGCATTTTCAAGATGCGTCGCCGCAAGCACTATCAGAAACATCAGGGGCATCGGCAGAACTACACCGAGCTTCAGATCGAAGCGATCTCGGCCTAAGGAGTAACAGACATGGCACAGAAAAAGGGCGGCGGCTCGACCCGCAACGGCCGCGACTCGGAAGCCAAGCGACTTGGCGTGAAAGTGTATGGCGGCCAGGGCGTTTCGGCTGGCGGCATCATCGTGCGCCAGCGCGGCACCAAATTTCACGCAGGACACAATGTTGGCATTGGCAAGGATCACACCTTGTTCGCGCTGGTCGATGGACGTGTGGAGTTTGCGGTCAAAAGCGCATTCAACCGCCAGACGGTTTCGGTCGTATCCAACTAAGCGCGAATTCCGGCACGCGGTTTGCCGGAACAGGGTGAGAAACCCAGCAACGCCCCGGCGTGGAGAGGCATGGCACACATTCTGTGGTCCTGCATCGCCTGCCGGGGTTTTCTGTTTTTTCAGCGAAACGAGACACTGTCGTGAAATTTGTCGATGAAGTCGTGATCGAGGCGCATGCCGGAAACGGCGGCAACGGCTGTGTGTCGTTTCGCCGCGAGAAATTCATTCCATTCGGCGGGCCGAATGGAGGTGATGGTGGCCGGGGCGGGCATGTGATCGCCCGCGCGGATGTCAACCTCAACACCCTGGTCGATTTTCGCTTTTCCAAGCTGCACCGCGGACGCAACGGTGAGCATGGGCGCGGTTCCGATCAATATGGGGCGGGTGGGGCCGACAAGGTGTTGCGCATGCCCGTGGGCACGCTGATCTACGACGCGGATACGAATGAACTGCTCGCGGATCTGGTGCAGGATGGGCAGGAAATCATCATTGCGCATGGCGGGCAGGGGGGGCTTGGCAATCTGCATTTCAAGTCCAGCGTCAACCGCGCACCGCGCGAGTCGACCAAGGGGCAGGAGGGCGAAGTTCGCAGGCTCCGTCTCGAACTCAAGGTGCTGGCCGACGTGGGGCTGCTGGGCATGCCCAATGCGGGCAAGAGCACGCTGATTTCCGCCGTGTCGAACGCGCGGCCAAAAATTGCGGACTATCCTTTCACCACCCTGTATCCCAATCTCGGCGTGGTGCGTCTGGGGCCCGGGCGCAGTTTTGTGATCGCAGACATTCCTGGGCTGATCGAGGGCGCGGCAGAAGGACTGGGGCTGGGGCACCAGTTCCTGCGGCATCTGCAGCGCACCAAATTGCTGCTGCACATTGTCGACATGGCGCCGGTCGAAGAGGGCGCCGATCCGGTCAAGGACGTGCGCGCCATCGTGGCAGAACTGAAAAAGTACGATGCAGAACTGGCGTCCAAGCCGCGCTGGCTGGTGCTCAACAAGCTGGATCTGCTGCCTGAAGGCGAGCGTGACGCCGCAGTGAAATCGCTGGTGCGGCGCCTGCGCTACAAGGGACCGGTTTTTCCGATTTCGGCACTGGCGCGCGAGGGGCTCGACCCCTTGCTGCATGCCATAGCCGAGCATATTGGCCAGAGCAAGCCGGTCGAGACTGTCGAACCCGATCCACGTTTCCGTGACGATGTCAGCAACTGAAATCCAGAATTCGCCCTCCGTCGTGCAGGCGGCACGGCGCATCATCATCAAGGCCGGCTCCAGTCTGGTGACCAACGAAGGCCGTGGCGTCGATCTCGATGCCGTGTCGCGCTGGGCGGGGCAGATCGCCGGGCTGCGTGCTGTAGGCAAGGACGTCATTCTGGTGTCGAGCGGCGCCATCGCAGAAGGCATGCGCCGGCTGGGCTGGTCGCAGCGCCCGCGCGAAATGCATCAGTTGCAGGCCGCTGCTGCCGTGGGGCAGATGGGGCTGGCGCAGGCCTATGAAACGGCGTTTCGCGAGCGTGGCATGGTGGCAGCGCAAGTCTTGCTCACCCATGCCGATCTGGCGGATCGCCAGCGCTATCTCAATGCCCGCACCACTCTGCTGACCTTGCTGGAACAGGGCGTGGTCCCGGTCATCAACGAAAACGACACGGTCGTGACCGACGAGATCAAGTTCGGTGACAACGACACCCTTGGCGCGTTGGTGACCAATCTGGTGGAAGGCGATGTGCTCATCATCCTGACCGACCAATCCGGCCTCTACAGCGCAGACCCGCGCAAGCATGCCGACGCCCGGCTCATCGCGCAGGCGGACGCAGAGGACGCCTCGCTGCAAGCCATGGCAGGTGGCGCCGGCTCCGGCATTGGCACGGGCGGCATGGCCACCAAAGTGACCGCGGCACGGCGCGCCGCACGCAGTGGCGCCCATACCGTGATCGCCAGCGGGCGCGAACCAGATATCTTGCTGCGCCTTGCCCGTGGAGAGATCGTGGGCACCCAGCTTCTGGCGGGCCGCGCCAAGCTCGCGGCGCGCAAGCAATGGATGGCCGATCATCTTCAACTGCGCGGCTGGGTGACGGTGGATGACGGCGCGGCGCAGCGGCTGCGGACTCAAGGTGCAAGTCTGTTGCCGGTCGGCGTGGTGGATGTGCAGGGCGATTTCGAGCGGGGCGATGTCATCGCCGTGCGCGATGGTGCCGGTGTGGAGGTGGCGCGCGGCCTGAGCAACTATGCCGCCTCGCAGGCGCGCCGCATCATGCGCCACGCCTCAGCGGAAATCGAAACCATCCTGGGATTCAGTGAAGAACCTGAGCTGGTGCACCGCGACAATATGGTGTTTCCGTAAGCCCAGGCCTGGATCGACCCAGCGGGGGGTCAGTATGGCAGGGCGCGCAGACCCTGTTTGATGCGCTGGGCCATGTCTGCCGCCGTGCCGTTCACGACACGGTCCTTGCAAAAATCATCGTCGTACAGCGTGGAGTGGATGCGTGTGGCGCCCGGCTCGGGAATCGGCTGCCAGTCGCTTCCGCGCGCAGCGGTCCATTGCTTGCTGGAGTCGTTCCAGATGGCGTAGATTTTCCACTGTCTGAGAGCGCAGTTGATGCCCTCGTAGGTTCCGTTGCTCGGCCCGCCCTCAGTTTTGGCAACGAGGGTGTAACGCACCGTCTGCCCGGGCTGCACCGAAATCGAGCCTGCATCGACAAAAAATTGCAAAGCGCCGCCCGCAGTGATGTGGACATGCAGCAGGTCTGCAGGTGCGCCCGGGAAAACCACCGGAGATTCGGCCTTGTTGCTCGCCTTGGCACCGAACCAGCCGGTGTCTTCAGACGCCTCCGCGCGGGCCATCGAAATGGCGCTCAAACCTGCCAGCAGGCAGACAAGTGTTGCGGTGCGCCTGCGTGCTGAGAAGGAAAAAATCATGCGGGATCCGGGTGGTCGAGAATGGACAGCCGCTCGCCGCGATCCACCGCCGTCGCTTCGTCAGGCGGCTGGCGGTGGCGCAGATTGGCGCGCAGGTAGCGGGTGCGCGGTTCGGCGCGGGGAATGAAGTGCGAAAGCTCGGTAAGGGCCAGCTGATACACCTCGCGCTTGAACTCGATCACACTGTCGAGTGGTACCCAATATTCATTCCAGCGCCAGGCGTCGAACTCTGGGTGCGCGGTCGCGCGCAGGCAGACATCACAGTCGCGCCCGGTCAGGCGCAGCAGATACCAGATCTGCTTCTGGCCCTTGTAGATGCCACGGCTATCGCGCCGCACAAAATGGTTGGGAACGTCGTAGCGCAGCCAATGCCGCGTGCGGGCAATGATGCGGACATGGCAGGGGTTGAGGCCGACTTCCTCGTGCAGTTCGCGGTACATGGCCTGCTCGGGCGTTTCGCCCGGATTGATGCCGCCCTGGGGAAATTGCCAGGAATGCGCCCGCACGCGCTTGCCCCAGAACACCTGGTTTCTGGCGTTGAGCAGGATGATGCCCACGTTGGGACGGTAGCCTTCACGATCCAACATCGCCTGGTCCTCGATCTTTTAGAATTCTGGCTTCGATTATAGGCAGCACCGTCAAGTCATCGTGAGGCCAGAGGCCTTCTTTTACGCGCCCTGCTGTGTTTGCTGGCCCGTCTGATGCAAGCGGTTGACGGTTCCGTTCTTTCTCCATTTTGTCGGCTTTGTGCCGCTCTGCATGAAAATTTCCCGTTTTTTCATTTCCACCCAGAAGGATGATCCGGCGGACGCCGATATTCGCAGCCAGGCGCTGATGCTGCGCGCGGGCATGATCAAAAAGCACGCGGCAGGGCTTTACAGCTATATGCCGCTGGGCCTGCGCAGCATCCGCAAGGTCGAGGCCATCGTTCGCGAGGAAATGAACCGGGCGGGCGCCATCGAGTTGCTGATGCCCGTGGTGCAGCCTGCCGAGCTGTGGCAGGAGACCGGGCGGCTGGACAAGTTCGGCCCCGAACTGTTGCGCATCAAGGACCGCCATGACCGCGACTTCGTGATCCAGCCGACCTCTGAAGAAGTGGTGACCGATCTGGTGCGCAGCGAGGTACGCAGCTGGCGCCAGTTGCCGCTCAACTTCTATCACATCCAGACCAAGTTCCGCGATGAGCGCCGGCCGCGTTTTGGCGTGATGCGCGCGCGTGAATTCACCATGAAGGACGCGTATTCCTTCGACCGCGATTTCGAGGCGGCGCAGGCCAGTTATCGCGCCATGTTCGAAGCCTACAAGCGGATTTTTCAGCGCTTTGGCTTCGAGTTCCGTGCGGTTGCGGCCGACTCCGGTGCCATCGGTGGCTCGCTGAGTCACGAGTTCCATGTCATTGCCGATACCGGCGAAGATGCCATTGCCTATTGCGAGGGCTCGGACTATGCCGCGAACATCGAAAAGGCCGAGGCGCTGCCCTTGATCGCCAGGCGCGCAGAGCCGACGCAGCCGCTGCGCAAGACGCCGACGCCGGGCGCGGCCAAATGCGAAGACGTCGCCGCGCTGCTGGGCATTCCCTTGCAGCAGACCATCAAATCGGTCGTGCTCGCGGTGGATGCCGACGAGCCGGGGCAGTCGGCAACCATCGTGCTGCTGCTGGTGCGTGGCGATCATGCGGTCAATGACATCAAGGTCAGCAAGCTTCCCGGGCTTTCCAGCACCCGCATGGCGACCGAGGCGGAAATCATCGCCACCTTCGGCACGCCGCCGGGCTATCTCGGCCCCATCGGCACGCTGCATCCGGTGCGGGTGATCGCCGATCGCACCGTGGCGAACATGCACGACTTTGTCGTGGGCGCCAACGCGGTGGACTATCACTACACCGGAGTCAACTGGGGCCGCGATCTGCCCGAGGCGGAAGTCGCCGACATCCGCAATGTGCTGGCGGGTGATCCCAGTCCGGATGGCAAGGGAACGCTGTCGATCTGTCGCGGCATCGAGGTGGGGCATGTGTTCTACCTCGGCACCAAATACTCTGCGGCGATGGGCGCGACCTTCCTCGACGACAAGGGCAAGTCGCAAACCCTGGAAATGGGCTGCTATGGCATCGGCATCACGCGCATTCTGGGCGCGTGCATCGAGCAGAACCACGACGCCCGGGGCATGATCTGGCCCGACGCCATCGCCCCGTTCACCGTGGTGATCTGCCCCATTGGCTACGACCGCAGCGATGAAGTCCGCAACGCCGCAGACGCGTTGTATGCCGAGCTCATCGCCGCCGGGGTGGACGTCGCGCTGGACGACCGGGGCGAGCGACCGGGCGTGATGCTGGGCGACTGGGAACTGATCGGCGTGCCGCACCGCCTGGTGATTTCCGATCGCGGGCTCAAGGCAGGCACGGTGGAGTACCAGCACCGCCGCGACGCCGCGCCCACGGTGCTGCCGCTGGCCGAAGCATCCACGCAGTTGCAAGCCCGGTTGCAGCGCTGAACCGGCAGGGGTGCGGCGGCATGCGTGGTCTGTCTCGCCGCCACTGGCTGCTGCGCAGCCTGGGTGCGGGCGCGGCCATTGGGATGGGCTGGAGTCTGCCTGCCACGCCTGCCTGGGCCGGGGCGCAAAAGGAAGAGCAACTCAGCGATGCGGTGCGCACCGCGCTGGCTGCGCAAATTGCGGAAGCACCGCCGCCGCAGCCCCATTTCCGCGACGCCAATCATTTCGCTCAATACTGGGTCTGGCTGGCCACCGAGTCGGCGCGGCTGCAGAACCGCATTCCCGGTTTCTCGGTGCGGCGCGACTTTCTGCAAACCGTCTGGTACGAAGCGCACCGCGCCGGTCTGGAACCCGCGCTGATCCTGGGTTTGATTCAGGTGGAGAGCGGCTTCAAGAAGTACGCCATTTCATCCGCCGGGGCAATGGGCTATATGCAGGTGATGCCGTTCTGGACCCAGCAGATCGGCAATGGCGACATCACCAGCCTGTTCCACATGCAGGTCAACCTGCGCTATGGCTGCGTCATCCTGCGGCACTATCTCAATATCGAGAACGGCAGCCTGTTCTACGCCCTGGGTCGCTACAACGGCTCACGCGGTCGTGCCGCCTATCCCGACGCGGTGCTCGCTGCGCGCCAGCGCTGGCTGGTGGCGGGCGGCTCGGGCTGATCGCAGCGCGGCGTGGCGTCAACATGGCATCAGCGCGGCATCATGCCGCCCATGCGCTGCATCATCTTGAACATCTTGCCGCCCTTCATCTTTTTCATCATGTCGCGCATCTGCTCGTATTGCTTGAGCAGGCGGTTGACCTCCTGAACCTGCACCCCGGCGCCTGCGGCGATGCGGCGCTTGCGCGTGGCCTTGATGACATCGGGCTTGTGGCGCTCCTGCGGTGTCATGCTGTGGATGATGCCCTGCATGCGGCGCATGTCGCGCTCGGCGCGGTTCATGTCGGCCTGCCCCGCCTTGGCCTGCATGTCGGCCGGCAGCTTGTCGAGCATGCCTTGCAGGCCGCCCATCTTGTTCATCTGCTGCAGTTGCATCAGAAAGTCGTTGAGGTCGAATTGCGCGCCGGACTTCACCTTGGCGGCGAGCTTCTGCGCAGCGTCGACGTCGACCTGCCGCTGGGCCTGCTCGACCAGCGCGAGGATGTCGCCCATGCCCAGAATGCGGTCGGCCATGCGACGCGGATCGAACGGCTCCAGGCCGTC
>JAGDVQ010000043.1 GCA_023255715.1 Thiomonas sp. | reverse complement strand
ACCTGGGGCGGGATTGCCGCCGGGATTTTCGGCATGAAGGCGCTGGGTGGGCTGGGCGGGGTGTCGCTGGTCTCGCAGATCGTGGGCACGCTCATGGGCATCTCCGTCGCGTTGATCGGCGGCCTTGTGGTGTACGGGGTGTTGAAAAAGCTCCTCGGCATTCGTCTGGATGCCGAGGAGGAGTTCAACGGCGCCGACCTGTCCATCCACCGCATCACCGCCACGCCGGAGCGCGAGGCGTCGTGGTGAGACGGCGGGAACAGCGCGGCCGTTCAGCTCCAGCCCAGATCGGTCAGGCCGAGGGCGTGCGACCACAGCACCTTGCCGTCCACGCTCTTGGTCACCAGTTCCAGACGGCGGTTCTTGTCTGCGCCGCTGAATTTCAGCACGCCGTAGTTGCGTTCCGTCACCAGGGTGCCGGGCACGCGGTTCGGGTTGTCATCGCCCCTGGCGGGCCCGGAGTTCAGCGGTGAGCTGGTGAATTCAACCAGCGGATAGTCGCGTTTTCCGCTGTAGGCAGGGCGGGGGAATTTGATGAGCTCGGTGATGTGACGGTCCCCCGACAGGAACAGCACGCCCGGAATGCGGTATTGCTGCAGCCAGCCCAGAAACTCCGCGCGCTCGACCGGGAACTGGTTCCAGCCTTCATACGCATCGTCGTCATTGAAGAATTGACCGCCCGCGGCAATGATCTTGAACCGGGCGCGCGAGAACAGCAGGGCATTGCGCAGCCAGCGCATCTGCGCCGGACCGAACATGACCTTGCCGCGTTCGCCCGGCATGGTGGCGTCCGCGCTGCGCCACCAGCGATCGTCGAGCAGGAAGATGTCGGCATCGAACAGGCTGACCTTGGTGAACACCCCGGCCACATTGCCCACCCCGTAAGTCGGGTTGGCCCAATAGGTCTTGAACAGTTGCAGCGCGTCGTCCTTGAACTCGAAACTGCTGTCGCTGTCGTTCGGGCCGTAGTCATGGTCATCCCAGATGGCGACTTGCGGCGTGGAGCGCAAGAAACTGTCCAGCGGCGCGAATCCACGCGTGACGCGAAAGCGCAGCGCCATGCCCTCGGGGCTCAGGGTATCGGCCTCGCGGTAATACAGGTTGTCGCCCAGCCACACCATCAGGTCTGCGCGCTCTGCGGTCATGGGGCCGTAGATCTCGTAGCCTCCGCCGTAAGGCTTGCCGGGGCGGTCGAAGGGCGGATCGTTGATGTAGGCACACGAGCCGGTGAGCACGGTGAAGTCGGGCGGCGGGCTGCGGAACTGCCAGATCTTCTGCGTGCGCACCGTGATGCTGCGCTCGGGCACCGGCTTGCCGTTCACATGGGCGGTGCAGACATAGTGGGTGCCGGGGGCGAGATCGTCGAGCACCATGTGAGCGCAGAACTGCCCGGCCGCATCAGTGCGGCGAGCCGCAGTGCGTTTTCTGTCGTCGGGCTGATCGAGTGGTGCGTATTCCAGCACCACCTCCGCCGCGCCGGGGGTCTGCAGCCAGACCACAGCCGAGCGTGCGGCCACGTAGCCCTGCATCGGCCCGGCAAACAGGCTGCCGGGTGGCGCCGGTTCTGCCCAGGCCGGCGGAAAGCTCCAGCCGCCGGTGGCCAGCAGGGTCGTGGCGGCAAGCCCGCCGCGCAGAAAGCCCCGCCGCGTGGACAGCGCGGGACGAACGTCAGGCGCGGCACCCATCAGAACTGCGCCTCCAGGCCAAGGAAGACACTGCGGGGCTTGCTGGTGTAGAGCAGCGGATTGCTCGTGCTGCCCGGAAATCCCGTCTTGTATTTGTAGACATACTGCTCGTTGAACAGATTGTTCACATTCAGATTCACGCTCAGCTGCTTGAAGCCCAGGCCGCCTGCAGTGTCGCCGGCTTTCCAGGTGTAGCGCAGGGCGGCGTCTGCCGTGGTGTGCGCGGCAATGGGCGACGTGCTGTCGGTCCAGTAGGCCTCGCTGGTATGGCGCAGTCCGAAGCTGGCTTTCCATGGGCCGGTGCGGTAGGTCAGACCGGTGGCCACGGTGCTGTGCGGGGCATAGGGCATGGGCAGCTTGGCCGAGGTGAACTGCGCATTGAGCAGACCGAGGTTGGCGTATGCCGACCAGTTGTTGCTCAGGGCAAAGTTGTTCTGCCAGGCGATGCCTTCGTTCACCGCCTTGCCGACGTTGGCCAGAATGGTGACCGAGCCGGTCGAGCCCGGCGGGGTGTAGGTGTAGCTCTGGATGTAGTCGTCGAAATTCACGCGGAAGATGTCGAGCCCACCACTCCAGGCGCCGAAGTCGTACACCACCCCGGCGTCATAGGTCGTGGCCTTTTGCGGCGCCAGGTTGGGGTTGTAGGTGCCGGTGTAGTACTGGTTGTACTGAGGTGGGTTGGTGTTGCGGGTGACGTTGGCGTAGAGGTTGATGCCCTTGGCCGCAGCAAAGTTGACGCCCAGCGAGGGCATGGTGGTCGAGAAAGTGCTGCTGTAGATGCCCTGCTTGCCGCCCGTCTTGGCCACCGCGGCAAAGTCGGTGAAGTCGCGGCTGACATGCAGATACTTCAACCCCGCCTGCAGGGTCAGCGCCTGCGTGGGCTTGAAGGTGAAGTTCACATACGGCTCATACAGCTTGGTTGCCACCGGTTCGTCATACACCGACCCGAGGTACTGGCCGGTGGTGCTGCTGATGAATTGCTGGTCGTGCGTGGTGTCGTTCTTGTTCAGCCACAGGCCGGCTTCCATGTTCACCATGCTGCCCAGCGGCATCGCCAGGCGCAGGATGTTGCCGATGCGCCGGGTGTCGTTGATGCCGTGCGAAATGAACAGCCCACCCGCCGGTGCCTTGACCGCGCCGTAGACGCCATTTGGCTGTAGCAGGTTGTAGGTGGCGTTGGTGTAGGCGCCGCCGCCAAAGCCGTTGCCGCGGTAGTAGTAGAGCTGGTTGGAGAAGGTGACCTGGCCGAACTTGGCCTCGTACTTGGCGTAGGTCAGCCAGTTCTGATAGACGTTGTTGTTGTAGCCGGTGAACAGGCCGTTGGGCTTGCCGTTGATCGTGGGGCTTGCGGTATAGACGTTGCAGGTGTCGCCGAACTTGGCGACGTTGGCCGCGGTGCAGCCGCCGTAGTAATTGAAATCCTGATTGTTCTGTGTGTAGAACAGGGTGAGCGCGCCCGGGCCAAGCTGGGTCACGCTCTTGAACAGATACTGCCGCTGGTCACTCGGGGTGTTGTCGTAATAGCCGTCGAGCTTGTTGCGGTTGGCGTAGAACCAGATGGAAGTCGGCGCGCCGGTGTTGGCGCCGAGCAGGCCGGTGTTGGCGAGCAGCCCATAACTGCGCTTGCCGAACGAGCCGGCGCCGCCGAACAGGCTGAGAGAGGGTTTGGGCCCCGGGTTGAGCGAGTAGGTCTCGACCGAACCGCCGAAGGCCGCAAGGCCCGGAATCGCCGCGGACGCTGCGCCGGGGAAGTAGCGCGTTCCGGCGATCAGCCGCGTGGGAATGAACTCGTTGGTGTAGAAGGCATAGCTGTCGTTGTCGTTGAGCGGAATGCCATCGAGCGTCCAGTTGATCAGATTCTGCGCAAAGCCGTTGATGTAGACGGTGTCGCCGTTCTGGCTGTCGCCGTCGCTGGTGACCACCACATTGGGCAGCACCTTCAGCGCGCTGGTGAACGAGTCGGTCGGGCTCAGGGTCTGATACTGGCCGGGGGTGATCTCGGTCTGCGCCTGGGTTGCAGTCGGGTTGAACAACTGCACGTTGTCCAACTGCTTTTGCGGGATGGACTGCACGGTACCGGCAGGCGCGGAGAGGAACAGGCCGCTGCCGGTGGAGCCGCCTGCACCCTGGCCCTGGGCGCTGACTTCACCGAGGTCGGACGCGGTTTGCGCCCACGCAGCGGGCGCGCAGGTCAGCGCGACGGCCAGCGCAATGTGACGAGGACGGAAGGCAACGTTCGAGTTCGAGGCTGTCACGAGAAGGTCTCCAAAATGGGGTGAGAAAAGACGAATCCCCCCATTGTTGAAACCGTCGATGAAAGCGTTTTGAAACCCCTGTGAAGATTTGGTGACGTTTGTTGCGCGCAACAGTTTGGCGCGGCGCGCGGTGTCAATCGTCCCCGGCAATCAGGCTCGGCATGGGCCTCTGCTGTGCATGCGCCAGCGCCTGCAGATGCGCCTGCATCGCTGCATAGGCCTGCGCGCCCTTGCTCGCCAGCCATTCCTGCCGCATCTGCTCGGGGCCGGAGACCTCGAGCAGCGCAGTCGGGGTGTAGCGTGGCCCGCTGGCAGGGGTTGGCGCGCCAGGCGGCTGCGCCACCGGCAGAGCGCGGAACGGCGTATTCGGCGCGCACACGCCGGGGTTGCGCTGCAGCGGCACTTCTGCCGGCAATACGGGTGTCGGGGCCAGGTCGGGATGCGCGCGCCAGATGCCAGCCAGCACATGCGCGTTCGCGTCCCACTGCGACATCGGCGGAACGCCGGCCACCGCTTCGATGGTGCGCAACAGATCGACCTGCGACAGATGCTGCGCCACCAGCACGCCGGGCTTGACCCAGGGACCCGCAGCCACGGCGAAGGTGCGGTGCGCGTCGATGTGGTCGGCGCCGGACTGGGCGTCGTCCTCGGTGAGCAACACCAGGGTGTGCTTCCAACTCGGCAGGGTGGACAGGGTGTGGATGACCTGCGCGGTGGCGAGGTCGTTATTGGCCACATAGCTGTCGGGGCTGGGCAGGCAAGCGTGGCGACCCGCAGTGTGGTCGTCGGGCAGCCAGATGTAGAGCACGCGCGGCAGGTGCGCGGCATGGGCACGCACCCAGCGGTCGAACACCTTGGCGCGGTCGGTGTCGAGGATGAGGCGGTCCCACGCCGGGTAGTCCATCGCCAGATGCGCGCGCAGCGCGGGGGAAATGTCGCCGATCTTGTTGCGTGAGGCGAATTCGCCAAAGTCCTCGAAGCTCACGCCGTGCGCGAGCAAATCGTTGAACAGGAAAAGCCGCGCAGGGTAGGTGATCCACGGGTTGCTCCAGTGGCCGAGCGCCGACAGATTCTTGTAGATCGCATACGGGTTGCGCGCATCGCTGGCGCCGGGCGCGAGCGACTGCGTCCAGCCGGAATTGGCCACATAGCCGCGGTCGGAGTAGTACAGCGGCCAGGTGCGCTGGATGAAGTCGGAGTCCGATCCCGCGGTGGTCCATTGATGGCCTTGTGAGGTCACTTCCCCATCGGCAAAGAAGTTGACGAACAGCGCGCCGCTGCCCGCCATGCGGTAGAGGTTGGGCAGTTCGCGCGGGCCGTAGAGATCGAGCGCGGGGTCGGCCCAGTGGCCTGCGGCGGCGTATTTGCCAAGGTCTTCGTCAAAGGTTTTGTTCTCGCGCAGGATGAACACCACATGCCGGATGTGGCCGCGCAGCCAGGCGGTGGCGCGGGCGTTCTCGGCAGCACGCTGCTGGCGCTGCTCGGCACTGAAGCCGTTGTTGGTCAGCGCGGTCTGCGTCCACTGCGCCGCGTGCGCGGACAGGTCGCGCAACTCCACACGTTGCAGCACGCCCTGCATGACGTTGCCCACCCACTGATGATGCAGATTGGGTCCGCTGCCCATGCCCTTGGCGCTGGCAATGAACAAGGCATCGCCCCGTACCGCCAGCGCCGTGGGGTACCAGGCGGTGGGAATGAGCGCGATGCGTTTGCCGCTGGCGAGGTCGAACACGGCCACGTCATCATTGCCGGCATTGGCGACGAACAGTCGGCCCTGCGCGATCGCGAGGGCGTCGGGGTAAGCGCCGGGCGGCGCGCCGGGGTAGGGGCTGTCGTCGATCACGCGCATCGGCTTCAGGGTC
>JAGDVQ010000162.1 GCA_023255715.1 Thiomonas sp. | reverse complement strand
GACCAGCTTGTGCGAGTCCTTCGAAAAGCGGCGCAGCGCATCGACCGCCATGCCGATGGCCACCAGCGAGGTGGAGCAGCCGGTGTGCACGCTCACCGCTGGGCCGGTGAGATCGAGCCGGTTGGCGGTGCGGGTGGCGATGTAGTCCTTCTCGTTGGCCAGCATCACCTGGAATTCGCCAAGCCGCTGCACCTTGTCGGGATGGGCGCTGACATGGCGCTGAAAGTAGGTGGCGTTGTACATGCCGGCAAACACGCCGACCGGGGTGGCGGTCTGGCCCGGCACATGGCCAGCGCGCTCCATGCATTCCCAGCACAGCTCCAGAAACACGCGCTGCTGCGGGTCCATCAGCTCGGCTTCGAGCGGGCTGATGCCGAAGAAGGCCGCGTCGAACTCGGCCACGCCCTGCAGCACGCCGCGCGCGGGCACATAGGCCGGATCGGCGCGCAGTGCGGCGGGAATGCTGGCGTCGAGTTCGTCAGGGCGGAAGAAACGGATGCCCTCCTGCCCCTGCTCCAGCAGGTTCCAGAAGGCCTCGATGGTGGGCGCGCCGGGAAAGCGCCCGGCCATGCCGATGAGAGCAATGGGTGCGTCGCGCAAGGTGTTCGCATGGTCCGGGTTGCGGTGCGTTGCGGTCAGCCGGTTGGCGGCAATGCCCGCGTGGCCGTCGATCTGTGCGGCAATGCCGCGCGGAGTCGGGTCGCCAAAGAAGGCGGCCACGCTCAGCTCGCCATGCCCGCGCTGGCGCAGCATGGCCAGCGCGCGCAGCACCAGCAGGGAATTGCCGCCGAGGGCAAAGAAGTTGTCGGAAGTCTCGACATGATCCAGACCGAGCACTTCGGCGAAGACGGCGGCAACCTGCTGGGTATGTCCGGCAGGCGCGCTGTGGGCCGCCTTGTTGCCTGTGGCGGCGCGCGGTGGCGCAGGCAGGGCCTTGCGGTCGAGCTTGCCGTTGAGGGTGACGGGCAGGCGCTCCAGAACCATGAGGTGCGCGGGCACCATGTAGTCGGGCAGGCGGGCAGCGAGGGCGGGGAGCAGGACCTCTGCGCGCAATGCCGCGCCGGGCTGCGGCACGACATAGCCGACGAGCTGCGGGCCGAGCGCGGCATCCTGATGAGCGGCCACGGCGCAGGCCAGCACGCCGGGCTGTGCGGCCAGCGCGGCCTCGATCTCTCCAAGCTCGATGCGGTAGCCGCGAATTTTGATCTGGCCGTCCGCACGGCCGACAAACTCGAGCGCGCCGTCGGGCCGCCAGCGCACGAGGTCGCCCGTGCGGTAGAGCTTGCCCTGCGGGTTCAGTGGGTCGGCAATGAAACGCTCGGCACTCAGATCGGGCCGGTTGAGGTAGCCGCCCGCCACGCCGCGCCCGCCCACGCACAGCTCGCCCACCATGCCGCGCGGCAGCAGTTCACCGCTGGCGCTGCAGACCAGCACATGCGTGTCCTGGATGGGTTGGCCGATGGGGATGGAGGTTGTGTCCGGCGGCAGGTCTCGGGGAATGCGGTAAGTGGCGGTGAAAGTGGTGCACTCGGTGGGGCCATAGCCATTGATCAGCGCGGTGTCGGGCAGCGCGTTCAGGGCGCGGCGTACGTGGGCGACTGACAACGCCTCGCCGCCAGTGAGCAACTGGGTCAGACCGCGCAGCCAGGCCGGGCTGTCATCGACGATGGCGTTGAACAGCGCGGCGGTGAGCCAGGCGCTGTTCACGCCCTGCGTGGCAATGCTGCGGGCGATGCCCGGGCCGGTGGGGATGACTTCGTCATGCAGCACGCAGCAGCCGCCGTTCAGCAACGGGCCCCAGATCTCCAGCGTGGAGGCGTCGAAGCCCAGCGGAGCAGCGTGCAGCATGACGGTCTGCGCATCCAGTTGCATGAAGCTGGCGCCGAGCACCAGACGCAGGATGGCGCGGTGCGCAATGGCAATGCCCTTGGGCGCGCCGGTAGAGCCCGAGGTATACATCACATAGGCGATGGACTCGGGCGTGCTCGAACTGTCAGCGTGGTCCGGCTGCGGTGCAGTGGCGGCGTGGTCCAGCAGGGTGTGAAGATCGAAGGCGGGCAGCGATGCGGTGAAGAGATGCGCGGTGCCGGGCTGGTGGATGGCAAGCCGCGCCTCCGCGTCGTGTAGCATGAACGCCACACGCTCGGCGGGAAACTTGGGATCGATGGGCAGATAGGCGGCGCCCGCCATCAGCACGCCAAGCAGGGCGGCGATGGACGCCGGGCTGCGGTCGAGCGCGAGCGCGACGACATCGCCCGGGACAATGCCCTGCGCCTGCAGCGCGGCCGCAACTGCTTGGGCCCTGGCGTGCAGTTGGGCATAGCTCCACTGGCCGCCAGGCCAGCGCACGGCGGGCGCTTCGGGGTGTGCGGCACGCATCTGATCAAACCGGGCGGGGACGTTTGGCACGTCGGGCGCGGGGCGGCAGGCGGGATTGAGCGCCAGCAGTTCGACGCGCTGCTCCGCACCGAGCAGATCGACTTCATCGACACGCAGGGCGGGATTGGTCCGGATGGCTTGCGCTGCGTGCTGGATGGTGCGCAGCAGAACCTGGACGAATGCTTGCGGGTACGAGCCGTTGCAAACGCAGTGCAAGGCCGCATCTTGCGTGCCGGGTGTGAGGAGCAGCGCAGACGGAAACTGCACGAGCGCGCTGGATTCCTGCGTTGCGCTGCACAGCCAGACGAGATCGACGGCGTCGAGGTCTGGCCATTCGGCGGCCTGGTCTGGGGCATTGTCGGCACAGAGCGCTTGCGCGCGGTCGACGACATGCTGCACCACCTCCTGTGCGGCACAGCCGAGAAAGGCCGGCGCAGACTGTGGCGGCAGCACCAGCAGCCCGTGTTCGGTGCCGCACAGGCGCTGCATCACGATGGCGGCGGCGGCCATCCAGACGTTCTGCAGTTCCGCAGCTCCCGGGCCGGAGGGCAGCCTCAGCGTGTCGCGCTGCGGCGTGCGTTGTTGTGCAGTCGCGCGTGGTGCAAGATCACTCAGACGCATCTGAGAGCGGACGCCGCTGTCGTTTGGGTTGCGCACAAGGACCACCTTGGTCGTGTGGAAAGACCGTGCCGAACCCCCCGTCCGACCGACTTTCTCTTGACTGGATTGCACTGCGCAGCAACCCGATTGGCTAGTCCCTGATTTGGGGTGAGAGGCGATTCAGGCGCCTGTTTCGTGAAATTTTCACCAATCTGACAAAAACGAAAGCGCCTCATTCCGAGGGAACGAGGCGCTCTGGAGGTCGGTGCTCCGAGGGCGGCGTCGGACCGCCCCTGGGCACTCAGTATGCGTAGTAGCCGTAAGGCGAACCTGCCTTGGGACCGCGGCTCTGGTTGAGCAGGGTGTAGACCATCGGGTGATCCTGCAGGATGCCGAGGGACTGCTGCACCGTGCCCTGGTGGGTGCGTCCGGCCTGCACCACGAACAGGATCTGACCGGCATGCAGCGACAGCGCGCGCGCCTCGGCCGAGGGCAGCAGCGGCGGGGCGTCGAGGATGATGACCCGGTCGCGATAGCGGTGCGCCATTTCTTCGAGCAGCAGGTCCATCGAGGCGCTGGCAAACAGCTCGGTGGCCTGCGCGTTGGACGTCCCCACGGGCAGCACCGCCAGCTTGGGCACATTGGTGGCCAGAATGAGATCGGACAGATCGAGATCGGGGTGGAGCAATTTGTCGATCAGCCCCTGCGCAGGAGGGATGCCAAGCCGCTCGAGCAGGGAACTGCGCGAGGGGTCGGCATCGACCAGCAGCACCGTGTGGTTGAGTTCAGCGGCGATGCTCATGGCAAGGTTGGCCGCAACGAAGGTCTTGCCTTCGCCGGGCAGTGAACTGGTCACCATGATGAGGTTCGGCCGGTCGATCTTGCCCGCGGCGGCCCCGGTGATGTTGCCCAGCAGCGGACGCTTGATGACGCGAAACTCATCGACCAGCAGGGACCGGGTCGCGTGCGGCACGATGTAGCCCAGCGCTGCCAGCTTGTTGAGGTCGATCTCCACCTGCTTGGAGCGTGTGCCCATGTCCTGCGGCTTAGCCTCTTGCGGCGCCGGTTCTGCCTGCTTGACCGCCGTCGGCAGCGGGCGCACGCTGGTCGGTTGCTGCGGTACCGCTGTCGTGGGTGCGGGTGCGCTGTCGGCGTTTGGGGTTGCGGCCCAGGGCACATCCACCCCGGCGGCGCGGAGTTCTTCGAGTCGTTTGACGGCTTGTTCGATGGTGCTCATGGTGTTCCCTTAAACGCTCGCCAGTCGGGTGAAATGCGCCCAGATGGCCCAGAGCAAACCGATCACGATGATGCCGGCAACGCTGAGGGCCAGATTCAGATTGTTCTTCCTGTCCTGGCTGATCACGTCCGGCGAATTCAGCATGGAGATGCTGCCAAGCACCGGCCGGTCGATGGTTTCGCGCAGGTGGCGCGGGCTGTGGAAAGTCGGCATGACTTGCGACACCACGAAACTGGCGACCACGCCACACACCAGGGAGAAAACCACCAGCAGCGCGATCAGCATGGGCTTGCTGGGAAACAGCGGGTGCTGTTCCACCCGCGGCGGATCGACCACGCGGAACACCGCGAGCTGCGATGAGGCGTCCACGCTTTGCGTGAGTCCTGCAGACTGACGGCGGGCGACGAGGTCGTCGTAGCTCTTGCGGATGACGTCATAACCGCGCATCAGGCTGGCGTACTGCTGGTCGAGCGCGGGCATCTGTCCGGCCTGGCTGCGCAGCTGGTTCAGCCGCGATTGCGCTTCGGCCACCTGGGCCTGCAGCGAGGCCACATTGGCGTCGGCCTGGGCGACCTGGACGCGAAGCTGCTGATAGGCCGGGTTGGCGGTACTGAGCAGATTGCTGGTCGGAGCCTGCGCAGCAGCCTGGGCTGGGTGCTCCGCAGCGGCCTTCAGACGGGATTTCTTTTCCGCCTCCAGCCGGGCCAGGGTCTGGCGGGCGCTGATGACGTCGGGATAGTCGTTGGTGTAGCGCTGCAGCAGGTCGTCGAGCCTGTTGCGCTGGGTCTGGATCTGGCGCTCGATGTCAAGAACATCCGCAGGAACCGTCTGGCCGGATGGGGTGACCGCAGCGGGCCCCACATAGGGTGAGGTGACCGTGATGGTGGGCGACTCGCCACGCATCTGGCCGGCGATGGCGTTGCGCGCGGCGATGGCGGCACTGAGTTGCCCCTGCATTTGCGAGAGCTGGTCGGACGCCTGGTTGACGCGGGTGTAGTAATCGACATTCGCCGCCCCCGAGTAGCCGGGGTGAGCGGTCTTGAAGTCCTTGAGCTTCTGCTCGGCGGCGCTGAGCTGGCGGCCGTAGTCGGCCACCTGGGCGTCAAGAAAGTTCAGCGCCTGCTGCGTGTCCTGCTGCTTGCCGCCGATGCCGGAGGTGAGGAACATGTTGACCAGATCGCTCACCACGTGGAGCGCCACCTTGGGGTCGGGGTTGGCATAGCTGACGCTGTAGAGGTTTTCGCGGGCGTTGATGTTGAGCTTGAGGCTCTTGAACAGCTGATCGACGGCACGGTTCATCGCGTCGGGCTGGCCGTCGTTGGGCGCGAGATTGTTCTCGCGCACCAGCCGCTCGAGGTTGGGGCGGGCGAGCAGGGTGCGCGCCACCATGGCAACCTGATCGTCGATGTTGGGCTGCACCGTGAGGCCCTGCATCAGCGGTTTGAGCAGAGTCTGCGTGTCCACGTAGACCCGCGCCGAGGCCATGTAGCGCTCGTGAAACAGGGCCACGCCGACCCCGCCCAGAACAAGCACGACCCAGGCCGTGATCAGCCCGATCCAGCGCCTGTCCCACATGCCGGGCAGGAGGTTGAAAAGAGGGCGCAACAAATCGTTCATGGCATGGCCTTGCGAAAAGAGGGCAGGGGCGGCGCGAGCCGTCCATCTTGCGGGCAGTCAGTGAATTGGGTGGGATGCGCAAGCATCATGCCTGAACCTCCAGGGTTTCGAGAACCTGGTTTTCCCATTGGGTCATCAACCAGGTTTCCAGCGTCTGGGCGATGCGCTCGGCCGCCCCTCCATCGCAGCCGAGCGGATTCTGGCGGAATGTCTGGTCGCCTTCCAGAATGTCTCCCATGGCCTGGAAGATGCGCCGGAAATCACGCCCGACCACCAGATTGCTGCCGAGCTGGATGGTCTGGCTGCGGGCGCAGTATTCGCTCAGGGTCAGGCAGGGCACGCCCAGATAGGTGCTGGCGTCCTGAAGATTGGGGCGGTCGGTCAGCAGACAGGTGGCCGGCTTGAGCAGCGCCAGGGTCTGGCCGTAGGTGAGTTCCGGCACGCAGGCCACGCGCGCGCCCCGCAGGGAATTGTTCAGGCCGTACTGCAGCATGCGGCTGTGAATGTTCGCGGGCACGGGCCAGATCACGGGGAGGATGCGACTCAGGCGCTTGGCATTGGCCAGCATGTCGATCATCTTCTCGCGTGACGCGGCCCACGCGGTATCCTGCAGCAACAGCAGGGCATAGCCCTGGGTGTTGGCGAGATAGGTCTTGGGCACGCCGATGTCCGGGGCAAAGATCCGGGGGTCAGGGAGGCTGCCCAGCGCCTGGATGAGCGCGTCGGTTCGCAAATTGCCCACCACGCGGATCGAATCGGCCGGCACGCCGTCATGCAGCAGCGGCGCTGAGGAGTCTGGGCCGATGAGCAGATGCAGATCGGCCAGCTGGTCGATGAGGATGCGGTCGATTTCCTCGGGGTCAACGCGCTGGCCGTGGCGCAGACCCGATTCGATGTGCGCGAGAAAACGGCCCTGCCGCTTGGCAACCAGACCGGCCGCCAGCGCGGCGTCGCTGTGTGAGAAGGTGAGGACGGCCGCCGGACGGTAGGTGGCGAAAATCTGGTCGAGCCAGTTCACCCAGGCGGCCAGCCCGGGCTGGGTATCCTGCGCGTCCGGCAGCAGCGCCAGATCGATGTCGGCGAGCGCCGCATCGCTGGCAACGACCGATGTGGAGAGTTGCTCCAGCCCGACCAGAAGCGGCAGCGGCAGCCCGGAATGGGACTTCATTTTCTGCATCAGAGGCTGCAGGGCAATGCGATCTTCCAGTGACTGGGTGATGCAGAGCAGCGGCCCGGGCTCGCCCGGCTTGGGTGGTGCGGGCGCGCGGGTGAGGGCCTCGGCAACATCGCGAAGAATGGGCAGGCTCGGTGTGGAGTCGTCCTCTTTGACGTGCGTTGCAGGCGATGCGGAGCCAGGGCGGTGAACCGGGGCCGTGATGGTGGGTGCCTGCGGCTCTGCGGTTTCGGCCGGACGCAGCAGGCCGCCGATTTCCTCGCGGATTTCCCGGGCGACGGTATCGGCTCGCTGGGCGTCGATCTGGTCGGTGTTGTCGAGAAAGGCGGAGAGCAGCAGGCGGTTGCACAGCATGTTGATGCGCCTGGGCAAGCCGCCCGTCCAGTTGTGAATGGCATTGAACGCCGCATCGTCGAACTGCGGCCTGCCGGTCCATCCGACCCGCTTGAGGCGATGAAGGATGTAGGCGCGGGTCTCGTCGGCGTCCATCGGCCCGATATGGCAGCTGGCGATGATGCGCTGACGCAGTTGCTCCAGATTGGGGGCGCGCAGCACATCGCGCAACTCCGGCTGTCCGACCAGATAGCTTTGCAGCAGAGCCCGGTTGCCATACTGAAAGTTCGACAGCATGCGCAGTTCTTCAATGGCTGCGGAGTTGAGGTTCTGCGCCTCGTCGATGACCAGCAGCGCACGTCTGTTCTGCAGCATCAGGGTGGTGAAGTGCGCTTCGATGGCGGCCAGCAGTTCGGCCTTGGATGTGTTCTTGGACGGAATGCCAAACGCGTTCGCCACTGCGCGCAGCAGGTCGTCGGCTTCGAGCTGGGTACTGACGATCTGTGCGGCGGCAACCTTGGCGGGGTCCAGCTCGTTGAGCAGGGCGCGGACCAGCGTCGTCTTGCCCGCACCGATCTCGCCCGTGACGATGATGAAGCCCTCACCCTGCATCGCGCCGAAGCGCAGGTATTGATGGGCGTAGTTGTGACCCTTGCTCTCGAACAGAAAGCTGGGGTCTGGGTTGAGCTGGAAAGGCGGTGCGCTCAGGCCGAAGTGTGCTGCGTACATGGCCGGAATCAGAATTGGTGCGTCAGACCCGCGTAGATCGCCGACTCGTTGGCGTTCAGGATGCCCGTATTGGCGGTATCGAGAAGCTGCCTGCGGGCGCCAAGCACCAGGATGGTCTGCGGGGAGAGCCGGCGATTGATCTGCACGATGAAACTGGTCTGGCGGGTGCTGACGCCTTGGTTGAGGCCAAAGCCGGTGCTCAGCGCGCGCAGCACGCCGACGTTCAGGCTCATCACCGGACTCAGGCGTCGGCCATAGCTCAGCCCAATGCCGTTCTGAACATAGTTGGCAGAGGCGATGAGCAGGTTGTTCAGGGGCGGCGAACCCGGAAGAACCAGGTCCTGCGTCTTGGTATGGAACAGGGATGCCGAGTAGCTGTTGCGCTCGGCCAGCAACACGGCTGTTGCGGTGAAGGTGTCTTGCAGGGTTGCCGACTGGGTGTAGTAATTGATGGCGTTGGGCAGGGTGGACGGCAACCCGGTGACCGCCAGCAAATTTTGCACGGCGCGCGCGCGCGCCGTCGGGTCAGGGTATTGCGACGCCAGCATGCCGTCGAGCAGGGTGGACAGACTCACGCCCGAGGGGATGGTCTGCAGGCCCGCCAGGAAGGTCGAGGGGCCGCGATTCCAGTTCATGCGCAGACTGAGCCGCTGGATCTGCTGCGAGGCATTGATGTTCCAGCCCGTGCCGAAGAAGCGCCGCTCGACCACGCCGTCGAGCCGGGTGAAAACGTTGGGCCGCCAGTTGGCCTGCACGCCGTAAATGCTGTGCCCGAGGCTGGCGTAGGACGTGGAGTAATGCTCGTAGCCGCCGATGAGGCCGGCCTCGACATGCGGTGTGAAGGCATAAAGGCCGCGAGCCCGCACAATCTCGTCGCGCACTGTCAGTGCGCCGTTCGTGGTGTAAACCGTTTCTTCCTGTCTGGCGTCCAGACCCCAGCCCAACGGGGTAGGGCGACGATCCAGCTGGACGGACTGCAGGCCATAGCGGCCATTGCTCAGCGCCTGCCCCGTCTGATTGCCGCTGATCCGCGTCCAGATGTTGTCGCTGCGCGCCCGCAGCCGCAGATCGTCATTGAAGCGATGGTCGATATAGGGGCTGACGCGATACTGCGTGGTCGTGTAGGTCGCCGTTCCGGTCGACTGGGTCGGGATGGTGAGCAGGGCATTCTGTTGCGAGGTGATGCCCGCATCGAAATACAGCCACTGGTCCACCAGGCGGGCGCTCAGCCCCAAAACGCCCGATGGCAGTACCGTATTGCTGTAGGAACCCCGGGCGTAATACTGCCCATTGAGCGCAAAGTTGCCGTAGGTGCGCAGGTCCGGGCCCTCGGTCTGAAACGCGATGCCTGGAGTGACGCTGATGATGGTGTCCGACTTGGCCGGTGTGGCGGTGCCGAAATAGGCATTGCTGGTCTGCACCACGGACATGCCGAGAGTGGGCTGGACAAAATTGCCGCGCGGAACGGTGGGGGCACTTGCCCCGGCCAGAGGTGCCAGAAGGCCACCGCCCTGCGTGTCGCCGCCGTTGATTTGCTGCGGAAGGCCCACCCCGCCAGGCACCGTGGTGTTGAGCCCGGGGATGGTTTGCCCATGAGCCGATCCTGCCTGCAGCAGGCAGAAAGCCAGCGGGGTCAGCGCGAAGAGGACGGTGCGGCTTTTGGTCTGCATGGCTGGAGCGGTTCGATGGGTTCAGGAGGGCGTTGCGGCAAGGTCAGAACATGCTCTGCGGAATGATGATGACGTCGCCCGGTTCGACCGGCACATTCGCCGACATCTGGCCGCGCTTGAGCAGGTCGCCGAGCCGGATGCTGTAGGTCTTGCCGTGGCGCTCGAGGATGGCCGCATTGCCGTCGGCAAATTCGGTCAGGCCGCCGGCTGCGATCATCACGTCGAGCAGGGTCATGTTTTCGCGGTACGGAATGGCGGTCGGGCGTACGGCCTGACCGACGATTCGGATCTGCTGGTTGTACGGGCCATGAAAGCCCGTCACGACGACGGAAACCACCGGGTCACGCACATATTTTGACAGTCGCGTCTCGATTTCCTTGGCAATCTCGCCCGGCGTCTGCCCTGCTGCCTGCACATCCGGAGCCAGGGGCGTGGAGATCTTTCCGTCCGGGCGCACCTGGATCGACATCGACAGATCCGGATTGCGCCAGACGTTGATATTGAGCGTGTCTCCCGCGCCGACCTTGTAGTGATAGGCCTCCTGGTTGACCTTGCTGGGCGCCGGCGGGTAGTTGTTCACAGCGCAAGCCCCCAGCAGCAGCGCTGCGAAGGAGGCAACGGCCATGCGCCAGAGACTGATACGGGAATTGCGGATAGACATGCTTGACCTCTGTGGAGTCGATGGAAGGATGAAACGACCACCAGATTGTGGAAGGCCAGTGTCGGTGGCACAAGCCCTTATTTGATCGGGTTTCGCGCCGGACAGGCTGTGAAATATCTCACGGCTTTTTCAGTCAGAACTGTGCAGACGACCTTTCCGTGACCCAGTTCGTGCGTTTCCCGCCTGAATGCGGGGGATCAAACGACAACGCCCGGGAGGGCCCGGGCGCTGAAGAGGTGCCGCCGAGGCGGCGTCAAGGCGATTTACTGCGGCAGTCCAACCGTCGGGTTGCCCAGGTTGGTCCACTCGATCATCGAGCCGGTGTAGAGCTTGGAGTTCTTGTTGCCGAGAATTTCGTGGGTCACGAACCAGGCGCCGGAAGCCAGGTGGCCGGTGTTGCAGTAGGTCACGGTTGGGGCATCGGGCTGGATGTTGAACTCGGCGTAGATCTTCTTGTAGTCGTCTGCGCTCATGAACTCATGCGCTGCGCCAACCGGCTTGACGATGGCGTCGGTCGGGAAGGACCGTGCACCCGGCAGATGGCCGCCGGTCTTGTTGATCGGCTTTTTCACAATGCCGAGGAATTGAGCGGTCGGGCGGGCATCGACAAACTGATCCTTGCCGCTTTGCAGGCCTTCCTTGACTTGATCCAAACTGGCGAGAATGGCCTTGTCCTCGGCGCCAGCAACCCAATCTCCCTTGGTTGGTGTGGGCTTGTCGGTCGAGACCGGCAGGCCGGCCTGCAGCCAAGCCGCCGTGCCGCCGTTGAGGATGGCCAGCTTGTCGCGCGGCTCACCGAAATAGCGAAGCTGGAAGTAGAGCCGGGTGGCCATGTCCATCGAGTCCACGGAATTGCCCTCGGGCACGATGACCAGCGCCTTGTCGGTCTTGTTCAGACCAGCGGTATCCATCGCCTTGGTGAAAAAGTCGGCGGTTGGAAGCTGGGCCTTGATCTTTACGCCGTTGATAGTTTTTTCTTCACGGATCTTGCCGAAGTCGACAAACACGGTCGTGCCGGGAACGTAGCCGCCGACCTTTATCAAATCCTTTTTATTGGTTTTTTTGTCGACCTCGAACTTGGGCTCTTCGGTGAGAGTCTTGAGGTCGTCGCGGATATCGACGATCACGACCTCGTTCTTGTGCTCGTTGAGCCATTGGGGCGTGACCAGCGGGCCAGGCAGGGTGGCTGCCCCGGCGGTTTGTGCGGCGGCGATGGCGATGATGCTCATGCCGATCAGGTGCTTCAGTTTCATGTTGGCTCCTCGTTTGGTTAGTCGAACTTCATGTTTCAGGGCGTGTACCCGCCCGGCTCTTGCGAGCTGCTGCTGAGGGCGCATCTGCGCCCAACTCCTCCAACGCAACAATCTGCGTCGAAAAATCGATACGGCACTGGCTGAGGATGTGGGTGCGTCGGTCCTCAAGCAAGTGGGTGCGCCCGCGTTCCATCAGTGCCTTGGCACGCGCGTCGCGCATGTGGGTGACAAGATCGATCTGCGGGCGGAAAAAATTCAAGACGGCATCCAGCCACTTTCCGACATTGTGCGGTCTGGCGTCCTTGAGCGCGGTCTGCCGCGCCAGCGTGCAGACGCGATCGGCATCTTCCCAGCATTCCGCGGTGACCCATTGGTTGGTCGTGAACACACGCAACGGCATGCCGCGCGCATCAACCGACAGCCCTGCGATATGGGTATAGCGCTGGTCGGATGGACAGTCAGCGCGGTTGTTTGGGGCAAAAACATGGAAATGCCCATGCTCTGCTGGCATTCTTTGGGCAGCAGCGTGCGCGTGGTAATAAAACAAAGCCCCGCTGCGGCTCTTGGCATCGCGCGGGGGGTAGTGTTCCCACTCGACAAATGCTGCATTTCCGATGATTTCGGAAATCACCGTCTTGCCCTGCTGCAGCAGGGACTGCGTGGCCTCGAGCGCCTTGAGGCCGGAGGCGTACAGATCGCTTCGCTCTTGTGGAGCCAGTTTGCGCAACAGGTCGACGGTAAAGCGTCGGCCTTTCGGCGCGTGGCCAGACAACAGGGAAGAGGACTGGGTCATGGATGAACATGGCGCAGCACAAGCACTGCGCCATGTGGTCAAGTCAGATTACTTGGACGGCGCGCAAGGATTGCTGCTCTTGGACGGAGCGCAGGGGTTGCTGCTCTTCTTTTCCATCTTCTTGTCCATTTTCTTGGACGGCGCGCAAGGATTGCCGCTCTTGGACGGAGCGCAGGGGTTGCTTGCTGCCTGCGCGACACCAGTGGCAGACAGGCTGGACAGCGCTTGCGGCATGGGCGCGACGACGGCGGCAGCAAGGGCCAGGGCGGGGAGAGCTTGAGACAGTTTGATACGGGCTTTAGCCATGTGGAACTCCTGATGAGTGGTTGAAAATGTGAGTCAGCGAATCCAGGGCAACCGGTACGGCCCTGTACACCGACAACGTATGGACAGGGCCGAGCGCTGACAGCGCGGTGCAACTTAGCTGTTTTGTGGGGCAAATGCGCCAGAAGATTTGTTGCTGGTGGCCTTGCGCGCAGACGTGCCGGTGCGTGTGAGGTAGCCCACAATCACGAGCACTGCGAACAGCAGGCCCCAGACAGCCCAGGCCGGGAGATGCAGGAGTTGCGGCAATGTCAGCCCATCCGGCCCTGTCTGCTTCCACGCCCAGCCTTCGATGGAACTGAACACGGAATTGAACCCCAGGGTGCCGATGCCAATGCCCAGCAGGAACAGCAGCCCGTCGATCTTGCCCGACATCAGCGCGACGACCGACGTGCCGGGGCAGTAGCCCCCGACCGCCATGCCGATGCCGATGCCCACGCCACCCAGTGTGGTGCCCCAGAGCATGACCGAGGGGATGAACATGTTGTCAACGGCAATCAAACCCAGACCCTGCAGCAGATACAGACCCCCTGCCGATACGAGAATGGCCGTGAACATGACCTTGAACACGGCCCAGTCCTTGAAGCGCAACTGTGCAGTGAGCTTGCAGCCGCTGCCGAAACCGGCATTTTCGAGGATGTAGCCGAAGATCAGGCCGAGAATGATGCCCGATACCGGGCCGGTGTATCCAAGAGGGAAGCTCATTTCCAGAGTCCTTTCGTCAGTTGGCCAAACACGGCGCCAGCAATGAAAAATCCGATCAGGAACAAAAAGCCGGCCGCAGCCAGGGTGGCAGAACCGGAAAGTCCCATGCCACTGGTGCAGCCCAGTGCCAGGCGGGCTCCAAAACCAGCAACGATGCCGCCGATGACGGCAAGGATGAGTCGCAGGCTACGTCCGGCCTGCGTGGGCCCGTCGATCTGCAGTTTGAACCGGCCCGCCAGCACGCTGCCGATCAAGCCGCCGATCGCCAAGCCAACGACTTCCCAGACGACCCAGCGGTTCAGACCGACTTCGAACAGGTTGTGCAGGTAAGTATGAGCCGCAACCGTATTGGGATCGACCTTGCCGGCAACTGCAGCCGTGGCCAGGGTGGTCGCCCCGGTGACGCCATAGCCATTTCCAGTGACCAGAAATGTTGCCAGAAGTCCCAGACCCAGCAGAACCCCGGCAACATAGGGGTTCCAGAGAGGACGAGGTGAATTGCGCATGAATTGGCTTCCTCCAGGTGGTGTGCGGCGACATCTGTGTGTGCAACCGCCGTGTTGATCGACTGATCAACTTGTCTCAAATCAAGTATAGGAAAGATTTCACGATGCTTCCGGGAGTATTAGGGTTTTTCCAGACTAGGACTAACACCGATGCGTCCTTGAATAAATTGCGTTTAATCAATGTTATTTGGCAAGCCTGAAGGGAATCCCCGAGGTGAAAGGGGCTGTATAGATATGCTTGAATACTCTAGAAGAGGTCGTCGGTCCTGCCGGTGAGGTGTTGCACCGGCGAGAGTTCTCTTCCTCCACCGACTGGAAGATGGCATTTCGGACGCGTGAACTCACACGCGTCGCTGGATGAATCTGATGTTGTCGAACGCCGCCCGAGCGCATTCGGGCATTGACTTGCACACCAGGAGACCAGGGTATGGCACATATCGTTGTTTTGGGCGCCGGGATTGGCGGCATGCCAGCGGCCTACGAGGCGCGTGAAGCGCTCGGTAAATCACACAAGATCACGGTCATCAATTCCGTGGATTACTTCCAGTTCGTGCCATCCAATCCCTGGGTGGCGGTGGGCTGGCGCAGCCGGGATGAGGTGATCTTTGCGATCAAGCCCTACCTGGAACGCAAGGGCATCGATTTCATTGCCAAGGCGGTGACCAAGATCGAGCCGGAGAGCAACACCCTGACGCTGCAGGATGGTGCCAAGGTCAATTACGACTATCTCATCATCACCACCGGCCCCAAACTTTCGTTCGAGGAAGTGCCGGGCTCCGGGCCGCATGGTGGCTACACCAATTCGATCTGCACCATTGATCACGCAGAGAAATGCTACGCCGACTACGAGAAGCTGGTGGCCAACCCGGGGCCGGTCATCATCGGCGCAATGCCCGGTGCGAGCTGCTTCGGTCCGGCTTATGAGTACACCATGGTGCTCGACACCGCGCTGCGCAAGAAGAAGATTCGCAACAAGGTGCCCATCACCTATGTAACCGCCGAGCCCTATATCGGCCACCTGGGGCTTGACGGCGTGGGCGACTCCAAGGGCATCATGGAAAGCGCATTCCGCAGCCATGACATCCGCTGGATCACCAATGCCAAGACCACCAAGGTGGAAGACGGCAAGATGTTCGTCGATGAACTCGACATGCAGGGCAATCTGGTCAAGCAGCATGAATTGCCGTTCAAGCATTCCATGATGCTGCCGGCCTTCAAGGGGGTCGATGCGGTGGCGGCGGTGGAGGGGCTTTGCAACCCGCGCGGCTTTGTCATCGTGGATCAGCACCAGCGCAGCCCGAAATACAAGAACATCTACTCTGCTGGCGTGTGCATTGCCATTCCGCCGACCGGCCCGACGCCGGTGGCCTGCGGCGTGCCCAAGACGGGTTACATGATCGAATCGATGGTGACCGCGATCGTGCACAACCTCGAGGAAGAACTCGCCGGCAAGCAGCCGACGCACCGCGGCACCTGGCAGGCCATCTGCCTGGCCGACTTCGGCAACACCGGCGCAGCGTTCGTGGCCATTCCCCAAATCCCGCCGCGCAACGTCAACTGGTTCGGCGAGGGCAAGTGGGTGCACCTGGCGAAGATTGCCTTTGAAAAATACTTCATCCGCAAGATGAAGAAGGGCAATTCCGAGCCGATCTACGAGAAGTACATGATGAAACTCATCGGCATGGAGCGTCTGCTGCACCCGGAACGCAAAAACTGATTTCTTTCGTTTCGCAAGCCGCCCGCAGTCGTGACGGACTGCGGGTTTTTTTTCGCCCCGCGCTGCGGCACGCGCGCGCAGGATCGGGTCTGGCCAGTTAGGCTCTCGCGCACTGGCCGGTCAAGTCCGGCAGTTCCGTGAGCGACGCGCAAAGAGACGATGATGCTGCTATCCCTTGTGATCTTTTTATTGGCCGGTGCCTCGGCGGGGTTCCTTGGCGGTCTGCTGGGTATCGGGGGCGGACTCCTGCTGGTGGCCGCACTCAGTTTTGCCCTGCCAGCGCTGGGGATTCCGGCCGATGAAGTCATTCATGTGGCCGTGGCCACGTCGATGGCCAGCATTGTGCTCACGTTCATTTCATCGGCGACCGCGCACATCCGCCGAGGCGGCGTGCTGTGGCCGAGCTGGCGCTGGCTGGCGCCGGGGATGGTGCTGGGCGGCTTTGTCGGCGCGCATCTGGCGCAGATGCTCAGCGGTCAGGCGCTGCGCTATGTCATCGCGGGATTTTGTGCGGTGATGGCCGTGCAGATGGCGATGGGCAAGAGCCGCAAGGTTGCCGAGGGTCAGGAGCATGTGCCGCGTTCGCCCTGGCTGCTGCCTTCGGGCATCGGCATTGGTGCGGTGTCGTCAATCGTCGGGATCGGTGGGGGGTCGATGACGGTTCCTCTGCTCGTCGCCCTCGGGGTCAAACCTGTCAAGGCCGTGGCAACGAGCACGGTGTGCGGGCTGGCGATCGCGATTTCCAGCGCACTGAGCTACATGCTGTCGGTCCATGCGCCGACGCATCCACTTCCGGCCGGTTCGATGGGTTATGTGTTTCTGCCGGCAGCCGCCGTGACCGCTGTGGCCTCGATGGCGCTTGCGCCCTATGGGGTTCGGGTGGCGCACCGCATTTCTGGAGCGTCGCTCAAGCGGGTGTTTGCAGCGTTCCTGCTGTTCGTCGGTGTGTTGATTGCCATGGGCGGGTAGGTGCGCTGTGTGCCGTTAAACTGCACTGTGCGCCAACTGGTTCCGTTTTTCGTGGGCGCTTGCTGAAATACTCCACAACTTGAAAGGGCCGAGGTATGTTTCCTTCCCAAATTTCCCGTCAAATTCTGGTGGCGACCCTGGGCGTCAGTTTGATGGCCGCAGCACCAGGTGCGCGCGCAGAGCTGATCGGTACGCAGCAACTCACAGAGTCCACTGCGCCGGACTCTGCAACCTTTGCGAAGGATCGCGCAACGCTGGACAGTTTCATGGCACGTGCTGACGTGCAGGCCAAGCTCGAACAAATGGGTTTGAGCCAGGAGGTGACGCAGCAGCGGCTGGCGGCGCTTAGTGATGCCGAGGTGGCGCAACTGGCCAACCGGATCAACAGCATGCCCGCCGCCGGAGCACTGGGATTCCAGGAGATGGTGATCATTCTGTTGGTCGCGATCCTGGTGGTACTGGCCCTATGAACGCTTTGCGTGGTGAAAGACGTTCGGTGCGGTTCGGGGGTTTTCCCTGCGGCGACCGGACCTGATGGAGCCTGGCTTGCGGATTGCACGTCGTCTGAGTTTGACGCTGAGCCTGATTCTGGGCGGCTGTGCGGCACTGCCGCCCGGCATGCTGTCCACCGCACCCCTGCAGTTCCAGCATGGGAAGCTGGTCGATGCGCCCGAGGGGCTGCCTGCCGCTGCCCATGTGGCGGGGGTGCCGTTTTTCCCGGATGACAGCCACTATTGCGGCCCGGCATCGCTGGCCTCGGCCTTGGTGTTCAGTGGGGTAGAGATCGCGCCCCAGCAGTTGATTGCGCAGGTGTTCACCCCGGGGCTGGAGGGCAGTCTGCAGTTCGACTTGCTGGGGGCCGCGCGCCGCGCAGGGCGCATCCCGATTGTGTTGCCGCCCAGGCTGGGCGTGCTGTTCGCGCAGGTGGCTGCGGGCTATCCGGCCGTGGTGCTGCAGAAGGTTGGTCTGGGCGCGCGTGACTGGCATTACGCCGTGCTGGTCGAGTATGACCTGCCTGCAGATCGTGTGACCTTGCGTTCCAGCACTGCACGGGACCTGCAGCTTTCGATCGAGCAGTTCGATCGATCCTGGGCTGCGGGAGGTCGATGGGCGTTCATCACCATCCAACCTGGACAGTTCCCGCCGGACATCGCCGAGCCGCGCTATCTGCATGCGGTGGCGCCGCTGGAAGGTGTGGCGCCAGAGACAGCGCATGCTGCATACGAGGCGGCGCTCCGGCATTGGCCTGCATCCTGGATTGCGATGATGGGACTGGGCAATCTGGCCTACGCACGCAAGGATTACCCGCGCGCGGCCATTCATTTTGCCCAGGCGGCGCGGTTGCAGCCGCAGGATGGTGATCCGATGAACAATCTGGCCCAGGCCTTGCTGGCGGCCGGAGACTGGAAGGCCGCACAAGGGGCGATCGATGTGGCGTTGCGACTGGGCAAGCCGCATCCCGAGGTGTATCGCAGCACCGCAGCGCAAATCGCCAAGGCCCGCGCCGCGGCCCTGAGCGAAAGTGCCGCGCCGTGAACCAGCGGCGCAGGGGCGATCAGTCGGCCTTCGCCGTGCGGCTTTGCCCCAGGCTGGCGTAATAGCGCGCAATCAGCAGGGTGTCGGCATCGCTCAGGCGCTTGCTGAACTGGCTCATGCCCTTGTACACATCGTTGTGGCGCTCGCCACTGTGATACAGGCGCATGGTGCGGATGAAATAGTCCGTCGTCTGACCTGCGATCGCCGGGGTCGTGCCCTTGCCTTCACCGTGCAGACCGTGGCATGAGGCGCAGGCGGTGATCAGGCGGCTGGCATCTCCCTTGCGCACGAGTTGTTCGACGCGTTTGTGTTCCGCAGCGCTCAGCGGGGCGGCGAGCGCGGCTTGCGCCTGCGGCGCGACCGGCCTGGGCAGGCTGGCGTAATAAGCCGAGACATCGGCAATCTGCTGCGGCGTCATCAGGCGGGCGATGCTGGTCATCAGCCCGGCGCGTTCGTCTTCATCGCGCAAGCCACTGCGATAGTCGAGCAGGATCTTTGCGGTGTAGTCAAAGCGCTGTCCGGCGACGCTGGGCCAGTTCATGGTGGAGGCATTGCCGCTCGCGCCGTGGCAGGATGCGCACATCATGGTGTCGTGCACGTTCTTCCCGGCGGCGGCATTGCCGCTAGGCAGTTCCTTGAGCGCGGTTTGCAGGGCAACCGGGCTCCACGGCCTGATGGTCGCTGGGGCGTGTTCGCTGGCGTGCGCAGGGGCAGCCAGGGTCAAACCCGTGGTCAGCCATGCGGCTGCGGCGAGTGCGCGCCAAGTGCTGGGGATGGATGCGGTGCTCATGCGAAGATGTCCTGAGTGAAGGCCTGGATCCAGGCTTGCTGATAGACGGCGGACAGGCGGATTTGCGCGGGTGTGGCATCGAACGGCAGGTAACGCGCCTTGTTGACCCGGCCGATCTTGCCGTCGTCCTTGATCTTGAACACGTCGGCGACGAACAGACCGTAGTCCTTGCCGGCCAGGGCGTAGCAGGTGTTCTCCCACACCGGGGTGCCGGAACTGCGGCCTGCAAGCTGGTCGGTGATGACCCGGGCAACCCACTTGGCCTGCGTGTTGGCGGAAAAGCCGGACTTGGGCATGGCGTCGGCCATGCTGGCATCACCGATGACATGCACGTCCTTGTGGAGCGTGGACTCGAACGTGGTGCGATGCACCGGGCAGAAGCCGCTGTCGTTGGTCAGGCCGAAGTCGAACGCAATCTGCCCGGCGACCATGGCGGGGATGATGTTGATCACGTCCGCCTTGATCGCGCCGCCCGCAGTATGCAGGGTCATGGTCTTGGCATCCAGGCGTTGCGGTGTGCCGCCGGCCTTGGCCTGAATCCATTCCAGCGCGCAGGGCTTGCTTGCCGGCAGCAGCTCGGCCTTGATCTTGCTGCGGTATTCGGCTGGCGGTTGAAAGCCATAGAGACGGTTCCAACCGAGCATCGCGGTTTCGTCGGTGACGAAGCTGTCCTTCGGGTCGGCGATGATGACCTTGGCGCGCGGGTTGTGCTTGGCAAACCATTCGGTCATCAGCGCAGCGCGCTCGTAGGGGCCGGGCGGGCAGCGATAGGGGTTGGGCGGTGCGGCCAGCACGAAGGTGCCGCCATCGCGCATGCCCTGCAACTGTTTGGCCAGCAGTGCGGTCTGCGCACCGGCAATCCAGCCGCTGGGCACCTGGGTTTCGGCGAGCTGCTCGCTGTAGCCCGGCAGGCTCTCATAGCGCAGCTTGATGCCGGGCGAGACGATGAGTTTGTCATAGGCCAGCACCTTGCCGGACGCCGTCGTGACGGTCTTGCGCACCGGGTCGAGGCTCTTGGCCGCGTCGAACACGAAGGCGACGCCGTGTTTCTGTTGCAGGGCGTCGTAGCGCACTTCAAGGGCCTGCATGGTGGCATGCTGGTTGAGCACTTCGCTCGAACCGTAGGGACGGATGTAGACCGGGTTCTTTTCGATGACCGTGACCTGCAGGCTGGGGTCGGCCATTTTCAGGTACTTGGCGGCGGTGGCGCCGCCGACGCCACCGCCGATGATGACGATGCGGGCAGACGCCTGGCCTGCGCGGACGATGGCGGGGAAGGCGGCCAGCCCCAGGGAGGCAGCGCCTGCGAGCAGGAATTGACGACGTGAGTGCATGATGTTCATTCCGGTTTGACCTTGGCAAAGTAGCTCGCCATGGCGTCGATCTCGGCGTCACTGAAGCCTTCGGCCACATGGCGCATCAGCGTGGCGGGGCGTTTGCCGCTGCGAAAGTCGTGCATGGCCTGCACGAGTTGCGCCTTGGGCATGCCGGCCAGGGGCATGAAGGCCGCGCTTTTCAATTGACCTTCGGTGCCATGGCAACCGGCGCAGGTCTGCGCAATCGCAGCGCCGCTCGGAGGGGCCTTGGGTCCGGGGGGCAGCGCAGCGGTTACGACAGGTCCGGGTGCCGCAGTTGCGGCAGCCGGAGCAGCGAAGACCGGGGCCGTGGCACCAAGCAGACCGATGGTGAACACGATGCCGATCAGGATGAGGGTGAGGTGTTGGAGTCGCATAAAAATCCTTAACGCGCCCAGACAATGAAGCCAACGACGAAGAACTGGACGATCCAGATGCCCACCAGCCACATCGACACGGTGCCGATGCGGTCGATGGCGGCAGAAGGGGTGTAGATCTGGCCCTTGGGGGTTTGCCCCACCTTCCACGCGATGGTGAGAAAGTACGCCAGGGTGCTGCCACCGATCAGTGCGAACGTGGTGAAGAACAGGATGTTGCTGTACCAGTCCAGATGCACGGGGTAGGTGAACACGTCATAGCCGTGTACGCCCTGCAACACGGTGTAGCGCAGCACCTCACGCAGCGCAGCCACGGCGATCAGCGCCACGGCGCCCAGAGCAAACGGTGCGTAGCCCAGCGAGGTGTTGAGCGTGCGCTGACCCAAGAGGGTGGGCAGAGCCACGGTCAGCAGCAGCAGCGCGACGCTGAGCAACACCACGGGCGAGGTGGCAAAGGCGGCGATGTTGGCGGGCAGCGTGGCCATCCAGCCGCCGAGAAACACCAGTGCGACCACGCCACCGAGGTTGAGCATCTTGCCCGCCAGATTGCCGACCCATTGCAGGTAGGCGGCATCAGCCAGCTGGCCCGCGCCGAGATAGCGGCGATAGGCAAAAAGCCAGGCACCGGTCACTGGGGCGGCCAGGGCGATGAAAAAGCCGAAGCGCCACAGGTTGTAGTCATGCAGGGTGTGGCCGCGCGGATCGATCACCCCGCCGGGCGCATACCACTGCATCCACTTTTCCGGGCTGAGCATCTGGTTGGTGAGCACATGCATGATGAAGCCCACCACCAGAAACAGCGCCAGCGCCGCCACCATGCTCCAGCCCGAGCGCACCGCGTGCTGCGGATCGTCCAGGTGATGGTTGCGGCTGTAGAAGTAGTACAGCGCCATGTAGCCCGCGATCAGCAGCACGATGAAGCCCACCACCCACCAGGCCGACAGCACGTTGCTGGTGTACCAGAACGGGTCGTAGGTCACCTGCACGAACAGCAGCGGGGCCACGCCGAGCACCACGGCCACCGACACGGCGATCTTGGCGGTCGTGGTCATCGCAGCGGCCAGGCGCCGACGCATCGGGTTGTTACTGAAGGCATTGGCCAGCACCAGGGCGGTCCCGCCCAGCATGACGTGGACCGCAGCGATGTGCAGGGCGAAAGTCAGCACGCCCAGGGTCAGAAAGATGATCGGATGCGAAGGCACGCCTGCGACATCGCGCAGGGCATAGAGCATGTCGGAGTTCATGTCAGCGAACCTCTTCGGTCAGGGTTGCGGGCGTTGCAGCAGTCTTGCCGGCTTGCGCCAGAGCCGCCTTGTGCTGGAGATGGGCAACCGCGGCCTGCGGCTGCTTCATGTGCACGATGAATACCGCCAGCGCCTCGGCCTCTTCGGGCTTGAGCGGAATCATCGGCATGTACATCGTGGCGCCGGTGGACAGGGCGCCGCGCAGGTAGGCCTCGACTTCGCTGACGCTGGTCGTTCCGCCGAAATACTTGTGCAGCGGTCGCATGCCGGTGTCGCTGAGCGAGTGGCAGTTGGAGCAGGTGGTCAGCGCCAGCGATTCACCGACCTTGAGCATGTTGTCCGGTGTGACCACGCGCAGGTTGTCCGGCAGGAACACTTGGGTCTTGAGAAAGCCGTGTGCTTCCAGCAGCGGGATTTCGCTCTTGATGCTCATGCCGGGCACGTCGCGGCCGATGACCTGGTTGGAGTACACGTATTGCCCGGCCACCCAGGGCTTGCGGATGGATTCGCGTGCCACTTCCTCGGGCCAGAGACCAAACAGCAGAATGGCCACGGTCGCGGTCGATGCCCCCCAGACCACAAGGGTGCGCGACGAGATCAGCGTCATCACAAAATACGCCAGGATGCCCAGAAGCACGGTGATGATGGCCGGCTGGAAGTACGCGGGCAGGCGGTTGTCCATCACCAGATGCGCAGTTTCCGGCAGGGTGCGGATGTACCACTGGAACAGCGCAGCGCCGGTGATCGACGACATGATGCCCAGCCATGCCAGCTTGCGCGAGATTTCCCGCTTGAACGCCGGATCGGTGATGCGCGCTGCGACAATGCCACCGACGACCGCCGTCATGGTGAACATGAACGCAGTGCGCATCGCAAGCTGGGCGAAGGTGTTGCTGCCGTAGAACCCGTTGAGATAGCCGCCTTCGGCGTACCAGACCTCCTTGCCCGGCACCATCATGAACGACAGGATGCCCAGGATGATCAGCATGGTGGTGTAAGACGCCATGCCGAAGATCACGGCGATGCGCATGTGTGTGCGCTGATCCACCCGGCCCACCAGGTAGATGACCAGATAGACGCCGACCACCTCGATGACGAAGAACACCCACTCGGTGGCCCACTTCCATACAAAGCTGTGGATCAGCGCCGAAATGCCGCGCGGGCTGGCGATGGTGGTGGTGTACCAGATGCCGGGGCCGGTGATCGACCCGATGACGTACGAGAACACCAGCAGGAACATGCCGTACTTGCGGATGTAATCCAGCAGCTGCGGCTGATTGCGGCGGTAGGCGATGACCGCCAGATACGCAAACAGAATGGCCGCTCCCACCGAGGTGTGCGATGCCAGCACATGAATGGTGGCCATGATGCCGACGACCCAGCCACTGCCCACACCCGGTTCATACCAGGTGGGATAAAGCCCGACCCAATCCATCTCGACTCCTTGTCTTGGTGCGATGTGCACCACAATGTTGCCAATAGCGACAATTTGTTACTGGCTGGAGTATCGGCAGACGCTTGGAGTAGGGATTTGATTTTTCGCAAAGAGCAAATCGAGACTTGCAGGTTTTTCTATGTGTGCGTGACAGCAGTCACAAACCGCATTTCAGCCCTGAAAAATCAGGGTTTACGCGGATTGCGGAACTTCGGCTGAATTTCTGCACACGCCATTTGCCACGACACATGGCATTGACCTGACTTGATTGGGCGCAATCTCGCAGTAGCCGACTTGCAGTCAGCCATGACGGCGCAACAGGCCGGCGCAAACCGCAGGCCCCAGGATGGGGCGTGGAGGCGGTTCGGTTTCAGCGCTGCCCGATGGCAGCGTTGGCAAAGACGCCCCGGGCCTCGCGCGGCTCGCTGCGCCAATACTGCGGCGGCACCTTGACCTGGGCGCCGAGCGCTGCGGCGGCCTGCCAGGGCCAGTGCGGGTTCCACAGCAGGGCGCGGGCCAGTGCCACCAGATCGGCGTTGCCGTCCTGCACGATGCGCTGCGCCTGCTCGGCCTCGGTGATCAGCCCGACCGCGATGGTCGGCAAGCCGGTGGCGGCGCGCACGGCGCGGGCGAGTGGCACCTGATAGCCAGGGCCGACGGGGATCTGCTGTTTGGGGGAGAGTCCGCCGGACGACACGTCGATCCACGCGCAGCCGCGTGCCTTGAGCGCATGCGCAAAGGCGATGGTCTGTTCCAGATCCCAGCCGCCGTCCACCCAATCGGTGGCGGAGACGCGCACACCCAGGGGAATCTCGGCAGGCAGTGCGTCGCGTATCGCGTCAAAGACTTCCAGCGGATAGCGCATGCGGTTGTCGAGACTGCCACCAAAGGCATCGTCGCGCTGGTTGGACAGCGGCGAGAGGAATTGGTGCAGCAGATAGCCATGCGCGCAGTGCAATTCCACCGCCTGCAGCTTGAGCTCGGCCGCGCGCAAGGCGGCTTGCACAAAGGCCTTGCGGATGCGTTCCAGTCCCGCCGCGTCCAGCGCCTGTGGTGCGGCTTCCTGCGCGCCATGCGGCAGGGCGGAAGGTGCCACGGTCGTCCATCCGCCCTGCGATGCCGGAAGCAACTGGCCACCATCCCACGGCCGGGCGCTGGATGCCTTGCGCCCGGCGTGGCCGAGCTGAATGCCGATGGGCATGTCGCTGACACTGCGCACATCGTCCAGTACCGCACGCAACGCCGACACATTGTCCGGCGAGTACAGGCCCAGGCACCCGGGCGTGATGCGGCCGATGTCTTCCACGGCCGTGGCTTCGATGAACAGCAGGCCAGCGCCGCTTTGCGCGAGCTGGCCAAGATGCACGCGGTGCCACGCCGTGGCATTGCCGTCGACCGCGCTGTATTGACACATGGGGCTGACGACGATGCGGTTGCGCAGCCCAAGGCGATCAAGGGCAAAGGACGAGAACAGGGTGGAGGTCATGGACGTGTGCAAGACGAAGTGATCCTGCATTTTCGCCAGATCAGCCAAGCTCTGCAGGGCAGGGTTGCCTGTCAGGCAGCGGGCGGGGGAGTGGCGGCAGCAAGCCCGTGGTGAAACTGGGCATCTTCCAGCCCGCACAGCGCGGCCACCCGACGCAGCACGGCGACATCGCCGTTGGTGTAGAGCTGTGGCGGAGCGGCGGCGCAGGGTGTGCCGTGCGTCCAGAGACGTGCGGTCTGGCGCGCCACGGGCTCGGCCGTGTCGAGCAGATGCACCTGCGCACCGAGTTCGGTCTGAATGTGCGCGGCGACCAGCGGGTAATGGGTGCAGCCGAGCACCACGGTGTCGCAGTGGGCGGCGCGCAGCGGGGCGCAGCACTGGCGGATCAAGGCGCGCAGGTCGGGGGCCTGCAAATCACCGCGCTCCACCGCGTCTGCGAGGCCAGGACAGGCCTGCAGCACGGGTTCGGTTTGCGTTGCGTGGGTGCGCAGCAGGCTCCGGAATTTGGCACTGCGCAGCGTGGACGGGGTGGCCAAGACCCCCACGCGTCGGCTCTGGCTGCGCGCCAGCGCGGGTTTGATGCCGGGCTCGATGCCGACGAAGGGCACATCGAACTCCGCCCGCAACGCGGCAATGGCCGCCGCAGTCGCGGTGTTGCAGGCGACGACGATCAGACGTGCGCCCGCATCGATCAGAAACCGAGTGATCGCGCGCGAGCGCTCCAGAATGAAGGCATCGGACCGGTCACCGTAGGGCGCGTTGGCGGAGTCGGCGACATAGAGGAAGGGCATGCCGGGCAGTTGCGCACGCAGCGCGCGCAGCACGGTCAGGCCGCCCACGCCGGAATCGAACACGCCGATGCTGGCGGGTGGGCTCATGGCCGACGGGATGGCGTTGTGGTCTCGACGGTTGCGCAGCGCTGGCAAATGCAGGCCACCCCGCGACAGGATGCGGGAATGTGCGCCAGGGTTTGCGGCGCGATCTGTACGCTGCTGCACCAGCACGGCGTGTCTGCAGGTTCGCCATCCACCAGCGCGCACCTGTTCGATTCGCCGCACAGCGGGCAGCGCGCAGGGTTGCAGGCCGGTGCTGTCATGGCTGGGCTTCAGGCAGCGGAGACCGGAATCTGCGCAATGCGCGCCTTCCACAGCGCCGGGCCGGTCTCGTGAACCGAGGTGCCTTGCGCGTCGACCGCGACGGTCACCGGCATGTCCTGCACGGTGAAGGCGTAGATGGCTTCCATGCCCAGGTCTTCAAAAGCGACCACACGCGCCGCCTTGATCGCCTTGGCGACCAGATAGGCCGCGCCGCCCACGGCCATCAGCGAGGCGCTGCGGTGCCGCTTGATCGCCTCGATGGCCGCCGGGCCACGCTCACCCTTGCCGATCATGGCAATCAGCCCGGTCTGTGCCAGCATGGTCTCGACGAACTTGTCCATGCGCGTGGCCGTGGTCGGCCCTGCGGGCCCGACCACCTCGTCGCGCACCGGATCGACCGGGCCGACGTAGTAGATCACCCGGTTGGTGAAATCGACCGGCAGCTTTTCGCCGCGTGCCAGCATGTCAACGATGCGCTTGTGCGCAGCGTCGCGCCCGGTGAGCAGCTCACCCGACAGCAGCAGCGTTTCGCCCGGCTTCCAGCTCGCCACCTCGTCGCGGGTGAGCGTGTCGAGATGGACGCGGCGACTCGTCGCGGCATCGGGCACCCAGTTGACCTGCGGCCAGAGGTCCAGGCTCGGCGGCTCCAGATGGGCGGGGCCGCTGCCATCGAGCACGAAGTGGGCGTGACGGGTTGCCGCGCAGTTGGGAATCATGGCCACTGGCTTGCTGGCGGCGTGGCAGGGGTAGGTCTTGATCTTCACATCGAGCACGGTGGACAGGCCACCCAGACCCTGCGCGCCGATGCCCAGGGCGTTGACTTTCTCGTAAAGGCGGATACGCAGTTCTTCCAGCCTGTTCTGCGGGCCGCGGGCCAGCAGGTCGGACATGTCGATGTCCTCCATCAGCGCTTCCTTTGCCAGCAGCATGGCCTTTTCCGCCGTGCCGCCCACGCCAATGCCCAGCATGCCCGGCGGGCACCACCCGGCTCCCATGGTCGGCACTGTCTTGAGCACCCAGTCCTCGATGCTGTCGCTGGGGTTCATCATGATGAACTTGCTCTTGTTCTCGCTGCCGCCCCCCTTGGCCGCGACCTTGACCGAAATGGTGTTGCCGGGAACGAGATTGACGTTGATGACCGCCGGGGTGTTGTCGCGGGTGTTCCTGCGGTCGAAGATCGGGTCATCGACGATGGAGGCGCGCAGCACATTGTCCGGGTCGAGATAGCCCTGCCGCACCCCGGCGTTGACCACGGCGTCCAGGCCATCGTCAAAGCCTTCGAGCCGCACGTCCAGGCCAATATCGAGGAACACATTGACAATGCCCGTGTCCTGGCAAATGGGGCGGTGGCCCACGGCGCACAGTCGGCTGTTGGTCAGAATCTGGGCAATCGCGTCCTTTGCCGCGGGCGACTGCTCGCGTTCGTAGGCGCGCGCCAGATGCGCGATGTAGTCGGCCGGGTGGTAGTAACTGATGAACTGAAGCGCGGCGGCAATGCTGTCGCGCAGGTCGTTGGCGTGGATGCGGGTTGTCATGCTGTGAACGTCTTGTTGTGGTGAAAGCGGTGTGGTTGCCCAGGGCGCTCAGTGCGCCTCGTCCGGGCTGGCGTGCCCGAGCAGCATGGTGCGGGTCATCATGCGGTCGGTATAGGCAATGGCGATGGCCGACAGCAGGAACACCACATGGATGGAGGTCTGCGCGATCAGCGCCTTGACGCTGTAGGCGTCGGCATTGATGAAGGTCCGCAATAGATGGATGGACGAGATGCCGATGATGGCCATGGCCAGCTTGACCTTCAGCACCGAGGCATTGACATGCGACAGCCACTCCGGCTGATCCGGATGGCCCTCAAGGTACATGCGCGAGACAAAGGTTTCGTAGCCACCCACGATCACCATGATGAGCAGATTGGCGATCATCACCACATCGATCAGGCTGAGCACCACCAGCATGATGGTGGTCTCCGTGAGCTTGGGGGTGGCCGCATGCGCCAGTGCATCGCTTGCTGCGGACGGCAGGGGGTTGCGTACCGCCACGGCATCGAGCAGGTGCGCCAGAGAGGCCTGGTTGCCGAATGCGGCACCGACCAGATCGGTCAGTTCGACCCAGAAGTGGAAGACGTAGACCCCGAGCGCAAGAATCAGCCCCACATACAGCGGCAACTGCAGCCAGCGGCTCAGGAACAGCAACCGGGGGATGAACGGGATCTGCGGCATGTCGGGAGGTCGGGCCATGGGGTCTGTGGTGCGTGATCGATGACAAGTCCGCAATTCTAGGAGGCGCGGCCGCCGCAGGCCGCTGACGTCTCCGGCCAGATTGCGCACAATGACCGATCTGCAGCGTCAGGGCTGCGTAAGGGCGCAAAATTCAGATAGCGTTGTTTTTGCCCGCGCCTTTTTGCTGCGATTTCCCAAAAAACGAAGGAGACTGTCATGAGCGACACCACCGCACACCCGCACGAACGCAAGGTCTATTACCCCGGCCAGCAGGCTGTGCAGTCTGCCCGCATATCCGGCATGGACGCCTATCGCGCGCTGTGTGCGCAAGCCGAGGCTGACTACACCGGATTCTGGGCCCGTCTGGCGCGGGAGAATCTGCAATGGCAACAGCCGTTCACGCAGGTGCTCGACGACAGCCAGGCGCCTTTCTTCAAATGGTTCGATGACGGCAAGCTCAATGTGTCCTACAACTGCCTGGACGTGCATGTGCAGGCCGGCAAGGGCGCGAAGACCGCCATTGTGTTCGAGGCCGATGACGGCACGGTCACCCGCGTGAGCTACGCCGAACTGCTCGACAGAGTGAGCCGCTTCGCCAATGCGCTCAAGAGCCTGGGCGTGAAAAAGGGCGACCGGGTGGTGATCTACATGCCCATGTCGGTCGAGGGTGTGGTGGCCATGCAGGCCTGCGCGCGCATCGGCGCGACGCATTCAGTCGTGTTCGGTGGGTTCTCCGCGCAGTCGCTGCGCGATCGCATCCAGGATGCCGGCGCCGTGTTGGTCATCACTGCGGACGAGCAGCGTCGCGGCGGCAAGTCGCTGCCGCTCAAGGCCATCGTGGACGAGGCCCTGAGCCTGGGTGGGTGCGATTCCATCCGCCATGTCGTGGTGTATCGCCGCACGGGTGGCAATGTGGCGTTCACTGCATCGCGCGACCTCTGGATGCACGAACTCTCTGCAGCCCAGTCAGCCGACTGCCCGCCGGAATGGGTGGAATCAGAGCACCCGCTGTTCCTGCTCTACACCTCGGGCTCCACCGGCAAGCCCAAGGGCGTGCAGCACTCCAGCGCGGGCTATCTGCTGTGGGCCAAGCTGACCATGCTGTGGACCTTCGACATTCGTCCCGATGACCTGTTCTGGTGTACCGCCGACATCGGCTGGGTGACCGGCCACAGCTACATCACCTACGGCCCCCTGGCCTGCGGCGCCACAGAAGTGGTGTTCGAAGGTGTGCCCACCTTCCCCGACGCCGGCCGGTTCTGGAAGATGATTCAAGATCACAAGGTCACCATCTTCTACACGGCGCCGACAGCCATCCGCTCACTCATCAAGGCAGCGGAAACCAACGCCGCCGTTCATCCCCGCAATTACAGACTCGAGAGCCTGCGCATCCTCGGCACTGTGGGCGAACCCATCAATCCCGCCGCCTGGGAGTGGTACTTCGAACACATCGGCGGCGGCCGCTGCCCGGTGGTCGATACCTGGTGGCAGACCGAAACCGGTGGCCACATGATTACGCCGCTTCCCGGAGCAACCCCCATGGTGCCTGGCTCCTGCACCCTGCCGTTGCCCGGCATCATCGCGGAGGTCGTGGATGAGACCGGCCATGACGTCCCGTGGGGAACTGGGGGCATCCTGGTCATCAAAAAGCCCTGGCCGTCGATGATCCGCAATATCTACGGAGACCCCGAGCGCTTCAAAAAAAGCTATTACCCGGAAGAGCTCGGCGGTTTTTATCTGGCTGGCGATGGCGCCATCCGCGATGCGAACGACGGATACTTCACGATTACCGGCCGCATCGACGACGTGCTCAACGTCTCGGGCCACCGCATGGGCACCATGGAAATCGAGTCGGCCCTGGTGTCGCACCCTCTCGTCGCCGAGGCGGCGGTGGTGGGCCGCCCCGATGACATCACCGGAGAAGCCATTTGCGCCTTCGTCGTGCTCAAGCGTACCCGGCCCGAAGGGGATGAGGCCAAGGCCATTGCCAATGAACTGCGTCAGCATGTCGGTTTGGAAATCGGCCCCATTGCCAAACCAAAAGACATCCGCTTCGGCGACAACCTGCCCAAGACCCGTTCCGGCAAGATCATGCGCCGTCTGCTGCGCTCGCTGGCCAAGGGCGAAGCCGTCACGCAAGACACCTCCACCCTGGAAAACCCCGCCATCCTCGACCAACTCGGCAAGGCGCATTGACGATTGCTTTCGGTCCGCCCAAGTACGATCCTGCTATAGTTATGGGTTGCCGGAGAGATGGATGAGCGGTTTAAGTCGCACGCCTGGAAAGCGTGTAAGGGTGAATAGCCCTTCGGGGGTTCGAATCCCCCTCTCTCCGCCATTGGTTTAGTAAGTCATTGATTCATAAGGGAAAAATTATGGGTCTGTGACGCCGTACCCCTGGTTTTTGTACTTTTTGTTGTACATGCCATTCGGCGCCAAGGCTTCGCGACGTTGTTTTCTAACGTTTGTGGAGGCCACTAAATGGTGTACATGACCCAGCAGCGCGGTGCGTATTTCTTCCAAATGCGCGTGCCGCGCAAGCACCGCGCAGAGTTCGGCGAACTTATCCGAGTCCAACTCAATACCAACGACCGCGAGGTCGCGCGTGTCCTGTCGATGGCGCTGGCCGCTCAGTGGCTGGCGCGATTCTCG